>NZ_JBIRBB010000010.1:0-378264 GCF_044326295.1 Spongiactinospora sp. 9N601 | reverse complement strand
TCATACATGTTGTACATGCACTGGCTTTTAGCACACTGTTGAGTTCTCAAGAAACGGGCGCGTACACCGTCGAACCAGACCAGCCGAACCGATCCAGCCCTCCGGGGCTTGAAGCCTATTCCTCATTCTGTCGCCCCGTCTCCAGGGCAACCCCTCTAACTTACCAGGCTGTCCGATCCGCACCAAATCCGTGCGTCTTCGTTCTACCGGAGCGATCAGAGGTGTTCAGCGCCGAGGAGCGCTGCGAGAAAAACTCTATCACCCCGCACGGCCGCGCCTGCGCACCTTCCGGTAACACTCTGGTCTACCCGTGGTTGGCGGTCGCTAAACCGGGACCGGATGAGCCGTACGAGCCGAGCCCCGGCCATACGGCTCACCCTGACGACGACCGCTCAGCCGTGCGCCGCAGGGAGCGCGCTGAGCTGGGCTTCCAGGCGGGCGATGTCGTCGGCGGCCTTGGCCGCGCGGGTGCGGACGTTGGTCACGACGTCGTCGGGGGCCTTGGCCATGAACTGCTCGTTGCCCAGTTTGCCCGCCGTCTGGGCGGCCTCCTTGCGGGCGGCTGCGAGGTCCTTCTCCAGGCGCTTGCGTTCCGCCGCGACGTCGATGGCGCCGGCGGTGTCGAGTTCGACCGTCACGGAGCCGACCGCGAGGCGGGCCGTCGGGGTGAAGGTGTCCCCCGGTGGGTCCAGGCGCAGGAGGGTGCGGATCGCCGGCTCGTGCGCCTCCAGAGGGCCGCCGGTCAGGGACAGCCGGGCGGCCACCCGCTGGCCGGGCTTGAGGCCCTGGTCGCTGCGGAAGCGGCGGACCTCGGTCACCAGATCCTGGAGCTGGGCGATCTCGGCCTCGGCCGCCGGATCGTCGAAACGGGGGTCGGCCACCGGCCACGGTGCGATCACGATCGACTCGCGGCCGGTCAGCGCCCGCCACAGCTCCTCGGTGACGAACGGGACCAGCGGGTGCAGCAGCCGTAGCAACGCGTCGAAGACGTGCCCGAGCACCTGCCGGGTGCCCGTGCGGCCGGAGGAGATCTGGATCTTGGCCAGTTCGACGTACCAGTCGCAGACCTCGTCCCACGCGAAGTGGTAGAGCAGGTCGCACGCCTTGGCGAACTCGAACTCCGCCAGCGCCGCGTCCACCGAGGAGATGACGCCCTGGAGCCGGGACAGGATCCAGCGGTCGGCCGCCGTGAGGTCGGCGGGCAGGTCGCCGACGGCCGCGCCGTTCATGAGCGCGAACCGGGCCGCGTTCCAGATCTTGTTGCAGAAGTTGCGCGATCCGGCCGCCCACTCCTCACTGATCGCCACATCGGCGCCGGGGTTGGCGCCGCGCAGCAGCGTGAAGCGGGTGGCGTCGGCCCCGTAGCGGTCGATCCAGTCGAGCGGGTCGACGACGTTGCCGAAGGACTTGGACATCTTCTTGCCGTACTGGTCGCGGACCATGCCGTGCAGCGCGACCACGTGGAACGGCGGGCGGCCGTCCATGGCGTACAGGCCGAGCATCATCATCCGCGCCACCCAGAAGAACAGGATGTCGTAGCCGGTGACGAGCACGGAGGTGGGATAGAACTTGGCCAGCTCGGGCGTCTTAG
Source organism: Spongiactinospora sp. 9N601 (assembly GCF_044326295.1). Lineage (NCBI taxonomy): Bacteria > Bacillati > Actinomycetota > Actinomycetes > Streptosporangiales > Streptosporangiaceae > Spongiactinospora > Spongiactinospora sp. 9N601. Next base: position 376,673 of record NZ_JBIRBB010000010.1, on the reverse strand, counting down.
CGGGCCAGCCCAGGGTGGAGAAGGGCCAAAGGCCCGAAGAGAACCAGGTGTCCAGTACGTCAGGGTCCTGGACGTAGCCGGCGGGCGGCTCCTCGTCGGGGCCGACGCACACGACCTCGCCCGCCGGGCCGTACCAGACCGGGATGCGGTGCCCCCACCACAGTTGCCGGGAGATGCACCAGTCGTGCATGTCATCGACCCAGTCGAAGTAGCGCTTGGCCATCTCCGGCGGGTGGATGCGGGTACGGCCGTCGCGCACGGCGTCGCCCGCGGCCTTGGCGAGCGGGCCGACGTTGACGAACCACTGCAGCGACAGCCGTGGCTCGACCACCGTCTTGCAGCGCGAGCAGTGCCCGACGGAGTGCAGGTAGGGGCGCTTCTCGGCGACGATGCGGCCTTCGGCGCGCAGCGCGGCGACGACGGCGGGCCTGGCCTCGAAGCGGTCCAGGCCCTCGAACGGGCCGTGCGCGGTGATCACGCCACGCTCGTCCATCACCGCGATGGACGGCAGCGAGTGCCGGCGGCCGATCTCGAAGTCGTTGGGGTCGTGCGCGGGGGTCACCTTCACCGCGCCGGTGCCGAAGGCCGGATCGACGTGCTCGTCGGCCACGATCGGGATCATGCGCCCGGTGAGCGGCAGCTCGACCTCACGGCCGATCAGATGGCTGTAGCGCTCGTCGGCCGGGTGGACGGCGACGGCGGTGTCGCCGAGCATCGTCTCGGCGCGGGTGGTGGCGACCACGATGGCGTCGTCGCTGCTGCCGTACCGGATGGAGATCAGCTCACCCTCGTCCTCGGTGTGCTCGACCTCGATGTCGGACAGGGCGGTCAGGCAGCGCGGGCACCAGTTGATGATGCGCTCGGCGCGGTAGATCAGGCCGTCGTCGAACAGGCTCTTGAAGATCGTCTGGACGGCGCGGGAGAGGTTCTCGTCCATGGTGAACCGCTCGCGCGACCAGTCGACGCTGTCACCGAGCTTGGTCATCTGGCCGAGGATCTTGCCGCCGGACTCGTCCTTCCACCGCCACACGCGCTCGACGAACGCCTCGCGCCCGAGGTCGTGCCGGGAGACGCCGTCCTTGGCGATCTCGCGCTCCACGACGTTCTGGGTGGCGATGCCCGCGTGGTCCATGCCGGGGAGCCACAGGGTCTCCGCGCCGGACATCCGCGCGCGGCGGGCCAGCGCGTCCTGGATCGAGTGGTCCAGCGCGTGGCCGATGTGCAGCGAGCCCGTGACGTTGGGCGGCGGCAGCACGATGCTGAACGGCTCCCGCTCGCTGCCCGGGTCGGCGGTGAAGTATCCCGCGGATACCCAGCGCTCGTAGCTACGGGTCTCGACCTGGGCGGGCGTGTACTGGCTGGGCAGCTCGGCTGTCGGCTCTGGTGTCGGCGTCGTCACGGTCTCACATTCTAGGGACCTCGCCGGGGTCAGGCGGACTTCTCCCGGGGCGCGCGCTGCTGCTTGGCCTGGAGCTGGTCGCGCGGGACGAGGGTGGGGTTGACGTGCTCGAGCACGGAGGCCCGGTCGATGATCACGCGGGCGACGTCCTGCCGGCTGGGCACCTCGTACATCACCGAGAGCAGCACCTCCTCCAGGATGGCCCGCAGCCCGCGGGCTCCGGTGCCGCGCAGGATCGCCTGGTCGGCGATGGCCTCCAGCGCGTCGTCACCGAACTCCAGGTCGACGTTGTCCAGCTCGAAGAGCCTGCGGTACTGCTTGACCAGCGCGTTGCGCGGCTCGGTGAGGATCTGGATGAGCGCTTCGCGGTCGAGGTTGTGGACGCTGGTGATGATCGGCAACCGGCCCACGAACTCGGGGATCATGCCGAACTTCAGCAGGTCTTCCGGCATCACGTCGCCGAAGATGTCGGCGGAGTCGATGTCGTCCTTGGAGTGCAGGATGGCGTTGAAGCCGATGCCCTTCTTGCCGACCCGCGACTCGATGATCTTCTCCAGGCCGGCGAACGCCCCGCCGCAGATGAACAGCACGTTGGTGGTGTCGATCTGGATGAACTCCTGGTGCGGGTGCTTGCGCCCGCCCTGCGGCGGCACCGAGGCGGTGGTGCCCTCCAGGATCTTCAGCAGCGCCTGCTGCACACCCTCACCGGAGACGTCCCGGGTGATCGACGGGTTCTCGCTCTTGCGGGCGATCTTGTCGACCTCGTCGATGTAGATGATCCCGGTCTCGGCCTTCTTGACGTCATAGTCGGCGGCCTGGATCAGCTTGAGCAGGATGTTCTCGACGTCTTCACCGACGTATCCGGCCTCGGTGAGGGCGGTCGCGTCGGCGATGGCGAACGGCACGTTGAGCATCTTGGCCAGGGTCTGGGCCAGCAGCGTCTTGCCGGAACCGGTCGGGCCGAGGAGCAGGATGTTGGACTTGGACAGCTCGACGCCGTCGTCACGGCCCCGCTCGCCGGACTGCACCCGCTTGTAGTGGTTGTAGACCGCCACCGAGAGCGCCTTCTTGGCCTTGTCCTGGCCGATGACGTAGGCGTCGAGGAACTCGTAGATCTCCCGCGGCTTGGGCAGGTTGTCCCACTTGAGCTCGGAGGACTCGGACAGTTCCTCCTCGATGATCTCGTTGCAGAGATCGATGCACTCATCGCAGATGTAGACGCCGGGTCCGGCGATGAGCTTCTTGACCTGCTTCTGGCTCTTCCCGCAGAACGAGCACTTCAGCAGGTCTCCACCGTCGCCGATGCGTGCCACCCCAGATACTCCTTTGCGTGGGACCGTTCTGCTGCCTGGTCCGTTTCTTTCGCCCCGGGCGGATACCGGGTGCGAAAAGTCATCCCGCTCAGGTTTCGACGTTACCGTCTTCCTGGCCCTCAGTGAGCCCCCTGGCGGCGAGTCGCACCGGAAGGTGCCCAATTGGGCACCGTTCCGGTGCACACGACGCGTCAGGAAGCGATGGCCTTGGCCTGCTTCTTCCGCGTTGGGATGATGTCGTCCACCAGCCCGTACGCCTTGGCCTCGTCGGCGCTGAGGATCTTGTCGCGCTCGATGTCGTGCCGGACGTCTTCGGGCGACTTGCCCGTGTGCCTGGCCACGATCTCCTCCAGGAGGCTGCGCATCCGCAGGATCTCCCGCGCCTGGATCTCGATGTCACTGCCCTGGCCGCCGCCCTCGGTGGAGGGCTGGTGGATCAGCACGCGGGCGTTGGGCAGCGCGAAGCGCTTGCCGGGCGTGCCGCCCGCGAGCAGCACCGCCGCCGCCGAGGCCGCCTGGCCGAGGCAGACCGTCTGGATCTCCGGCCTGACGAACTGCATCGTGTCGTAGATCGCCGTCATCGCGGTGAACGACCCGCCGGGCGAGTTGATGTAGATGCTGATGTCACGGTCGGGGTCGAGCGACTCCAGCGTCAGCAACTGGGCCATGACGTCGTTGGCCGACGCGTCGTCGATCTGCACTCCGAGGAAGATGATGCGGTCCTCGAAGAGCTTGTTGTAAGGGTTCATCTCCTTGACGCCGTACGTCGTGCGTTCGACGAACGAAGGGATGATGTAGCGGCCGTTGATGTCTCCCGGCCGGATCAACTCACTCACCTTTTGCCCTTTCAGGAGACGGCACCCGACGAAGGCACCTGCCGTGCGCTGCGCACGACCTGGTCGATGAAGCCGTAGTCCTTCGCCTCGTCCGCGGTGAACCAGCGGTCGCGGTCGGAGTCCTTTTCGATCTGCTCCAGCGGCTGGCCGGTGTGCGAGGAGATCCGCTCGGCCAGCGTCTTCTTGACGTAGAGCATCTGCTCGGCCTGGATGGCGATGTCCGCGGCGGTGCCGCCGATCCCGCCGGACGGCTGGTGCATCATGATGCGGGCGTGCGGCAGTGCGTACCGCTTGCCGTGTGCCCCGGCGCACAGCAGGAACTGGCCCATGGAGGCCGCCAGCCCCATGGCCACCGTGCACACGTCGTTAGGCACATACTCCATCATGTCGTAAATCGCCATGCCGGCGGTCACCGAGCCGCCGGGGGAGTTGATGTACAGGTAGATGTCGCGGTCCGGGTCGTCGGCCGCGAGCAGCAGCAACTCCGCACAGATCCGGTTGGCGATCTCATCGTTGACCTGGGAGCCCAGCACGATGATGCGCTCACGCAGCAGGCGCTGGTAGAGCTGGTCTTCGAGACGGAAGGATCCGTTGGGTTGGTTCCTGGACTCGGGCTCGAAACCGGCCGGCTGATAGAGGGTCGGCGGGCTGGTCACAGCGTCACCTTCCGATGCGTCGTATATCGATTGGCTTTGCTTGTGACCCTAACGCGCGCCGCGCACCGGACATGCCGCCTCCGTGATGCTGTTCGCTGTCGGCGCAGGTAGCGGCGCGCCAGGCCGCGTCACGGCGCGGGCGTGCCACCGCGGCGGTCCTCAAGGTCCAGCTCGTGGCCGATTCGGCGCAGGGTGTCCGCGCCGATTGTGCCGCTGGCGTACAGTTCGTGGAGTTTCGACCGCTGTGCGGTGATGAGCTCCCGCCGCAGCTCGCGGCCGGGCGTGGCCGGCGCAGGTGACGCGCGGTCCGCGTCCGGTCCGTCGCCGTCCTGGTCGAGTAGGGCGCGCACCCGGTCCAGCCGAAGTTCGAAAAGCTGCCGGAAAACTTCGGCCGTCTGATCGTCGATCTTCTGGTCGGCGGCCAGCCGGTCCAGCTCGGACATCGCCACCTCCAGCAGTGCCTCCCTGGCCGTGGCCTCCTCGACCACGGCCGTCCGGCCGTCCTGGAGGCCGAGCAGCCGCATCAGCGGCCCGATCGTGGACGCCTGGACGACGAGGGTCGCCAGGACGACCACCGCGGCCAGGAACAGCAGCAGGGCGCGATGTTCAGCGGTGAGCGGAATCGACAGGGCGATGGCCAGGGTGATCGCCCCGCGCATTCCCGCCCAGCCCATCAGCAGCCGATCGCGCGGTCCCAGGCGCTCGAAGTCCAGCGGGCGGGTGGGCAGGTACCTGGCCAGCGGGAACACCAGCCAGGTCCATGCCTGCCGCACCGTGACCACCACGGCGATGACCAGCACCGCCGCCAGCGCCAGCCGCCCGGTGGGCTGCCCGGCCACGCCGTCGAAGACCTTGTGGATCTGCAGCCCGAGCAGGACGAACAGCGCGGACTCCAGCAGGAACACAAGAACATCCCAGAACACCCGTCCGGACAGGCGCGAGGCGGGCTGGAGCACGCCGGGGCCGCGGATGCCGAGCATGAAGCCCGTGACGATGGTGGCCAGCACGCCGGAGAACCCGAAGTGCTCGGCCGGGAAGTACGCCAGGAACGGGGTGACCAGGGACAGCACGATCTGGCCGCCGCCGTCCTTGATGAGGGGACGCAGCCTGCCGATCGCCCAGGCCAGCGCCAGGCCGTACCCGACGCCGCCGAGCGCCACCTTGACCAGCAGCAGCGCGGTCTCGCCCGCCGTGACCGGGTGGGCCATCGCGGCCAGGGCCAGGCCGAACAGCGTCAGCGCCACCCCGTCGTTGACCAGGCTCTCGCCCTCCAGGATGGTCACCAGCCGGCGTGGCGCGCCGAGCTTCTGCAGCGTGGAGGTCGCCGCCACGGGGTCGGTCGGCGCCACCGCCGCGCCGAGCGCCAGCGCCTGCGGCCAGGTCAGACCGGGTACGACCAGAAGCGCGGCGGCCATCACCGACAGCGCGGTGACGAGCGTGAGCCCGAAGGCCAGCACCCCGATGGGGACCGCGTCCTCCTTCGCCTCCCTGGGGGCGGTGACGAAGGCGGCGTGGTAGACGAGCGGCGGGAGGAAGAAGTACAGGACGACGTCGGGCGGCACATCGACGGCGGTGGCCCCGGGCAGGAAGCTGGCCGCCCCGCCCAGCGCGACCAGCACGATCGCCTCGGGCACCCCGAACGTCCGCCCGAGCAGGCGCGCCGCCACCAGCGCGACCGCGAGAACGACGCCGATGACGAACACCTCGCCGCTCACCGCGACATCACCTCGTCAGCGCGCTCCATCCCTCCATTGCCAAGAGGCCACATTCCCCACAAAAGCCATTAAAGACCTCAAAACCCCCGGAATGGCCACCCACACCGACGAAACGCCAACGCCCCCGGACCGCGAACCACGATCCGGGGGCGTACGAACCCCTTCGAACGACAGCGACCCCCGGCCGACCGGTCCTCTGCCCGTTCGGCCACACCGCCGGTAATGCAGCAGCACCTCCGCCAGCGGGCCTACATGGAGCCACGTGGACCATGGCCGACCGGCGGGTGAGTACGGCAACGGCCCGGACCGGCCGACCGACGGGGAGCCACGCGGGCGAGGCCCGCCGGTCCGCTCCCGCGCAGGGCACGGGTGCTCGGCGGCGCCCTGCCGTACCTGGACCTGACCACGCCCGTCGAGCCCGCCCCGCGCGGCGCTGCGATGCGGTGGGCGCAGCGGGCTCACGGCGGCGCAGCCGATGCGACAGCGGGCCCTCGCGGTCGTCGCCGCGCAGGCCCAAGCCCGTCGCGGTACCAGGTCCCGGTGCGGCCCGGCACACCGCCGGTCGTCATGACCGGCGCTATGCCGAGTGCACGGGCCGACCGGCGGCTGAGCGACGAGCGGCCACGGGTGGCGGCCGGGACGCGCTACTCGGCGGCGGGCTTGGCCTCGGCGGATTCCTCGCCGTCGGTGACCTCCACGGCCTCCGCCGCTTCCGCGCCTTCGGCGTCGTCCTCCGTCGGGCCGCCGACCTCGCGGTAGATGGCCTTGAGGTCGACCGAGTTGCCCGCCTCGTCCGTCACCGTGACGGCGTCGCCGACGACGGCTCTGGCCTTGTCCCGGACGATCTCCACCATGGCCAGCGTGAGCTGGTCGTTGTCGGCCAGGTGCTTGGCCAGCGCGTTGGGCGCGACGCCCATCTCGCTCGCCCGGCGGACCACGAAGTTGGTCAGCTCCGCCTCGGAGACGCCGAGCTCCTCCGCCCTGGCGATCTTGTCGAGCACGAAGCCGGTCCGCAGCGCCTTGGCCGAGGCCTCCTCGAACTCCTTGAAGCGCTCGTCCTCGGTGGTCTGGTAGAGGCGATAGAACGCCTCTTTGCTCAGCCCGCTGTCGGAGATCTGGTGCTGGAGGTTGTGCTTGCGCGCGTCGATCTCGGTGTTCAGGGCGCTGTCAGGGAGCGGGATCTCCACCCGGTCCAGCAGCGCGTCCAGTGCCTTCTGGCGGGTCTGGGCCACCTGGTCGATGAGCTTGTTGTGGCGGATCTGGCCGCTCAGGCTTTCGCGCAGCTCGTCGAGCGTGTCGAACTCGCTGGCCAACTGGGCGAACTCGTCGTCCAGCTCGGGCAGCACCTTCTCCTTGACCGACTTCACCGAGACCGTGATCTCGGCCTCCTCGCCGGCGTTCTCGCCGCCGACCAAGGTGGAGGTGAAGACCTTCTGGTCACCGGCCGACATGCCCAGCAGCGCGTCGTCCAGGCCCTGCAGCACCGAACCGGCGCCCACCTCGTAGGACACCTCGCTGGCCTGCTGCTCTTCGATGTTCTGGCCGTTGACGGCTGCGGCGAGGTCCATCACGACGTAGTCGCCGGCGGCGGCCGGGCGCTCCACACCGGTGAGGGTGGCGAAACGCTGGCGCAGGCCGTCGAGCTGCTCGTCGATGTCGGCGTCGGTCACCTCGGCCGAGGGAACCGTGACCTCGATGTCGGAGTAGTCGGGGACCTCGAACTTGGGCCGGACGTCGACCTCGGCGGTGAACTCGACCTGCTCGCCGTCCTCGATCTTGGTGACCTCGATCTCCGGCTGGCTGACCGGGAAGATGTCGCTCTCGTCCACAGCCTGGCCGTACAGCTTGGGAACCGCGTCGTTGAGGGTCTCCTCCAGCACGACAGCGCGGCCGAAGCGCTGCTCGATGATGCGGGCAGGGACCTTGCCGGGGCGGAAGCCGGGGACGCGCACCTGCTGCGCGACCTTCTTGTACGCCGCCTGCATGCTTTCGCCGAGCTCCTCGAACGGCACCTCGACGGTGAGCTTCACCCTGGTGGGGCTGAGCTCCTCGACAGCGGTCTTCACGGGGTGGTCTCCTTGGTCAAGCTTCGAGTGATCGCGGGCGCGTCAAGTCGTGCTTTGTCGGTCGGTTCGGCCTCCCCGCCTGACGATCGGGCCGCGGACGACCCGCCGCTTCCGGCTCGGCTCTCCCCTCCCGCTCTACGGCTACCGCGGCAAGCTCGCGCGCCGCGCCCACATGAGCGGCGCTGTCGTCGGTCACCTCGCGGACCCTGTCGCTTGCGGACATGCTCCAGCGTGGCGATGTCCAGCGCCGCAGGCCAGTCTAGGGCAGATATGCGGCGATGGGCGACGGCGCGGCAGTCAGATCTCCTTCATGACCTTAACGAGGATCTCCACGGTCTCCTCAGGCGTGGTGCTGACCGCGCACAGTCGCTCCATGACCTCGCTGTAACGGTCGACGTCCTCGCGCTTGTCGAGGTACAGGGCGCTGGCGAGTTGCTCGACGTAGACCACGTCGGGAAGTTCGGAGTCGGCGAAGCGCAGCACGCTGAACGCGCCGCCCTCGGCGCTGTGCCCGCCGAAGCTGAACGGCATGACCTGGATCGTGATGTTGGGCTGGCGCATCAGCTCCAGCAAATGTTCGAGCTGCGCCCGCATGACGTCGGCCCCGCCGATCGGGCGGCGCAGCGCGGCCTCGTCGATCACCGCCCAGAAGAACGGCCCGCCGTCGGTCTCCAGCACCCGCTGGCGCTCCATCCGCAGGTCGACCCGCCTGGCGATCTCGTGCGGGCCGATCGTGGCGGCTCCGGCGGTGATCACGGCGCGGGCGTACTCCTTGGTCTGGAGCAGGCCGGGGACGAACTGGACCTCGTACGTGCGGATGCGGGAGGCGGCCTCCTCCAGCCCGACGTACGCCTGGAACCACGACGGCAGCAGGTCGTTGTACCGGTGCCACCAACCCGGCTCGTTGGCCCGGAGCACCAGGTCCATGACGGGACGGCGGGCGCCTTCGTCCTCGACCCCGTAGAAGGTCAGGAGGTCGGAGACGTCACGCTCCTTGAAGCCGACCCGGCCCAGCTCCATCCGGCTGATCTTGGACTCCGAGCCGCGGATCAGGTGGCCCGCTTCCTCCCTGGATATCCCCTTCGCCTCGCGAAGCCGACGAAGCTGCGAGCCCAGGAGGATACGCAGAGCCGTGGGTCCTGCTCCCGGCTGTGTGTGCGTCACGACACCCTCCTGTCACGTTGCACCAGCGCACACAGTGTCACTACTTCCCGGGCCTATGGCAAGGTCTCAACCCCGTGTCCGATTCGCAAGCTTATCCAAGTACCGGCAAGTAACCGCCCATGCGCTTGCACAATGCACCTGCACGTGCATTTGGGTCTTGCAGCTGGCGATCAGGTGTCCCATGATGGCCTAGTGCATAGTGCGCTAAAGAGGGCACTTAGCCATATAACGCGGTAGTGGTACCCATCTTCGCGAGGGACAGCGGGAGGTAACGGCAGCATGGTGGAGCAGCCGACGTCCACTGCCGACTGTCTACGGATCCACCACTGGGTCAGATTTCCCGACCTGCTGCACTTCCCCTCCAGCGAGACGACCACCACTCCGCTGTCCCCCCAGGCCGACTCGGTCAAGATCGCCCGCGACGTGACCAGGGCGACGTTGGGCACCTGGGGATTCGGCGACCTCGGCGACGACGCGGCCCTGGTGGTCTCCGAACTCGTCACCAACGCGGTGCGCTACGCCCTCTACCCCGACCAGTTCGTCGGCGGGCAGATCACGCTGACGCTGGTCCGGATCAGCCGGCACGTCGTCCTCGCGGTCTGCGACCCGAGTGACAAGATCCCGGTGCCCAAGGAGCCCGACTTCGTCTCCGAGAACGGCCGCGGCCTGTACATCGTGCAGACCTACAGCCGCGACTGGGGCTGGAACCACCTCGACACCGGCGGCAAGGCCGTGTGGGCGCTGTTCAGCCACGAGGAGACCGGCCGCCGATAACGGCGGCCCCGTCGGGGCGGCGGGATTTGAACCCACGACCTTCTGGTCCCAAACCAGACGCGCTGCCAAGCTGCGCCACGCCCCGCGACGCCCGGTGCGCAAGCCTTCCGGAACTCCGGTACGCTTACGCCCTGACGACCGGATGAAGTCTAGACCAGACAACGACCGGCTCGCGCGGACGTAGCTCAATGGTAGAGCCCCAGTCTTCCAAACTGGCTACGCGGGTTCGATTCCCGTCGTCCGCTCCACGACCACCCCGGGGCCCATCGAACCCTGGCTCCTCCGCTCGCATTCCGCTCTGTTCGCGCACGTGAACGGGCATGTTCAGGTCCGGGAACAACCTCACTGCCGGTCGGGTTTGCGCACATACCGCACTTGCGGTGCGGGACCGCTGGGCATCAGGAGGACGTGATGGGCGATTACGGGCTACCGCTGGAATTCGGCTACTTTCTCATTCCGAACGTGGGCGATCCGCTGCTCGAACGCGCGCGGCTGGCCGATCGGCTCGGGCTCGATCTGATCGGTGTGCAGGACCACCCCTACCAGCGGTCGTACGTCGAGACCTGGACGCTGCTCAGCATGGTGGCGGCGGTGACCGAGCGGATCAAGGTGTTCCCCGACGTGGCGAGCCTGCCGCTGCGTCCGCCGGCCGTGCTGGCCAAGGCCGCGGCGAGCCTGGACGTGCTCAGTGGCGGGCGGGTGGAGCTGGGGCTGGGCGCCGGTTCGTTCTGGGACGCGATCGAGGCGTACGGCGGGCCGCGCCGCACCACGGGCGAGGCCAGGGCGGCGCTGGACGAGGCGATCACGATCATCAGGGGCCTGTGGTCCGGGGAGCGCTCGGTGCGCTTCGAGGGCGAGCACTACCGGGTCGCGGGGGCCCGCTCCGGGCCGGTGCCCACGCATCCGGTCGGGATCTGGCTCGGCGTGTACGGGCCCAAGGCGCTCGCGCTCACCGGCGCGCGGGCGGACGGCTGGCTGCCCTCCTCGCCCTACGCCCCGCCGGACAAGCTGCCGGAACTGAACGCGCGCATCGACGAGGCCGCCGCCGCAGCGGGGCGGGAGCCGGGCGCGATCAGGCGGATCTACAACATCAACGGCACGATCACCGACGGGCCGTCCGGGGGGTTCTTGAACGGCCCTGCCGAGCAGTGGGCCGAGGAGCTGACCGACGTGGCCGTCGCGTACGGGATGGACTCCTTCGTCCTGTGGGCCGAGGGCGACCAGGAGACGCAGTTGCGGCGGTTCGCCGAGGAGGTCGTCCCGGAGGTGCGCGCGCGGGTGGCGCGAGAACGCAAGGGCTGAGGCTCCAGGCTTCCTCGCGGCCGTACGGCGGGGGAAAGTGGTGGGGTCACTCCGCTCAGCTCATGGAGACCCGCATGGCGCACGAGGCCACCCGAGTCCTGCTCGACGAGTCCCGCATCCCCCGCACCTGGTACAACATCGTGGCCGACCTCCCGGCCCCGCCGCCCCCGCCGCTCCATCCGGGCACGCGGCGGCCGGTCGGCCCGGACGATCTGGCGCCGCTGTTCCCGATGGAGCTGATCGCGCAGGAGGCCGGAGCGGAGCGGTTCGTGCCGGTCCCGGACGACGTGCTGGACGTCTACCGGCTCTGGCGGCCGACGCCGCTGATCAGGGCCAGGCGGCTGGAGCGCGCGCTGGGCACCCCGGCGCGCATCTACTACAAGTACGAGGGCGGTTCCCCGTCAGGCTCGCACAAGGCCAACACCGCCGTGGCGCAGGCCCACTACAACGCGCGGGAGGGGATCAGGCGGCTGACGACGGAGACCGGGGCCGGTCAGTGGGGGACGGCGCTGGCGTTCGCCTGCGCGCAGTACGGCCTGGAGTGCGAGATCTGGATGGTCCGCGCCTCCCATGACCAAAAGCCGCACCGCAGGTCGCTGATGGGCGTGTACGGCGCGACCGTGCACGCCAGCCCGTCGCCGCTGACCCGCGCGGGCGAGGCGATCTTGGCCGATGACCCGGAGAGCCCCGGCAGCCTGGGCATCGCGATCAGCGAGGCGGTGGAGGTCGCCGCCGGCGCGGACGACACCCGTTATGCGCTGGGCTCGGTGCTCAACCACGTCCTGATGCACCAGACGGTGATCGGCGAGGAGGCGCTGGAGCAGCTCGCCGCCTTCGGCGAGACGCCGGATCTGATCGTGGGGTGTACCGGCGGGGGTTCCAACTTCGCCGGGCTGGCCTTCCCGTTCCTGCGGGAGAAGCTGGCCGGGCGGATCGCCCCGGAGATCCGGGCGGTGGAGCCCGCCGCGTGCCCGTCCTTCACCCGCGGCGTCTACGCCTACGACTTCGGCGACACCGCCGGGCTCACGCCGTTGCTGAAGATGCACACGCTGGGGCACGGCTTCGTGCCCGATCCGATCCACGCGGGCGGGCTGCGCTACCACGGCATGTCCCCGTTGCTGTCGCATCTGTACGAGCTGGGGATGTTCGGCGCGGTGGCCAGGAGCCAGACGGAGTGCTTCGAGGCGGGCGTGCGGTTCGCCCGCGCCGAGGGGATCGTGCCGGCTCCCGAGCCCGCGCACGCCGTGGCCGAGACCATCGCCGAGGCGCTGCGCTGCAAGGAGACCGGGGAGCCGAAGGTGATCCTCACCGCGCTGTGCGGACACGGGCACTTCGATCTCGCCGCCTACGACAGATACCTGGCGGGCGAGATACGGGACTTCACCCTTCCGCAGGAGCGGATCGACGCGGCGCTGGCCGCGCTTCCGGCCCGCTGACCCTCCGGCCGCAGGACGCATCCTTTCCCACTGGTGGCACGTCCGCCGCGGTGGACGTGCCATCCGCGAGATCGTTGCGCGCTATGCCGCGAAGAATGCCCGCAATCTGTACTTCGGACGCCTTCTTGACCGGCAACAACCGGCCGAAGAGTCCGTAAAGTCCGAAAAACCTGCGGACCGTCCGGATCTGTCGGCGCGGGCCTGGGAAGGCGTCGCCGACATCTGCGAGCGCCGTGCGGGCCGCGAATTTCCCGGCGATCTCGCTCCGGAATACCTGCTGCTCCCGACGAGGTCCGTGGCACTTGTTCCATCACGTGTGGTGCCTGATGCGGCGCCCACAGCGGGCGGAAACCGAACCGCGTTCATGACACTGCGCTATCGTTATAGCTTTTTCTAGAAATAGCCCCGATTTTGGCGCTTTGAGAAGATCCATCGTTACTAGACTTCGAGGTGAGGAGTCAGGGCCGCCTGCACGCCTCCTGCCGGCCGGAACCTCAGTCAACTGACCATACGAATGGTCAGGTTTGCGAGTCAGGAGAAAATTGTGACCGAATTCGACGGCTTCGTGATGGGTGGCGGGCACAGTGGGTCCCTGTGCGCGGCACGCCCGGCCGCGGCGGGCCGCGCGCCGACCGTCGAGCGGAAGGCCGTGGGGGCCGGCGCACGCTCTGGCGGGACATCCGACATCAGCCTGTGGTCCGCCCCGCGGCCCGCACCGGACCGGGGCACCGCCGGATGACCGCCGACTTCGTGGTCGACCCCGGCTCCCCCGAGCAGCGGCGGCTGAGCAGCCCCGCGACCGTCGAGGAGCAGCTCTCCTTGCTCAACGAGGCGAGCCGGCGCATCGGCAGCACCCTGGACCTGCGGCAGACCGCCCGCGAGCTGATGGAGGTGGCCGTGTCGCGGTTCGCCGACGTGGCCGGGGTCGTGGTGCACGACCGGGTGGTGTCGGAGGGGGAGTTCCCGGGGCGGACGGCGGACGGCACGGCGACCGTGCGCAGGATCGCGGTGGGCGCGACCGGCAGGGCGGCCGGCTACCGGCCGGCGTTCCCGCTGGACGAGGTCACCACCTATCCGGCGTGGTCGCCGTACACGCGGTGCATCGCCACCGCCCAGACGATCCTCTACCCCCGGATAGACGTGGGCACGGCCCGGGAGATCGCGCTGAGCTGGAAGCGGGATGTGAAGATCTCGCTGCTGGAGGACGCCTCGATCCTCATCGTCCCGCTGTCGGCCAGGGGCCGGGTGCTGGGGTTCGTGGTGTTCACCAGGATGCCGGACAGCCCGGCCTTCCACGAGAAGGACGTGGCGCTGGCCGAGGAGCTGGCCGGTCGTACCGCGCTGTGCCTGGACAACGCCCGCCTGTACGACCGGGAGCGGCGCACCGCGCTGACCCTGCAGAGCAGCCTGCTGCCCGCCGACCTGCCCGCGCCGCCGGGCCTGGAGATCGCCTCCCGCTACCTGCCGGCCAGCGACCTGACCGGCGTCGGCGGCGACTGGTACGACGTGATCCCGCTGCCCGGCCACCGGGTCGCGCTGGTGGTGGGCGACGTGATGGGGCACGGCACCCGCGCCGCCGCGACCATGGGCCAGCTCCGTACGGCCGCGCGCACCCTGGCCAGCCTGGACCTCACCCCCAAGGAGGTGCTGTTCCGCCTCAACCGGATGACCCAGGACCTCGACGCCACCCAGATCGCCACCTGCGTCTACGCCACCTACGACCCGATCACCCATACCTGCGCGATCGGCCGGGCCGGTCACGTGCCGCCGATCCTGCTCGGCCCGGACGGCGGCACGGAGCTGATCGAGTTACCCCCCGGCCTGCCGCTGGGCATCGGCGGCCAGGCCTTCGAGATGCGCGAGCTGACGCTGCCGACCGGCAGCGTGCTCACCTTCTACACCGACGGCCTGGTGGAGAGCAGGGACCGCGACCTCGACTCCGGCATCAGAGACCTCCGGCGCGTGCTCGAATGCAGCTACCAGGACCTTGAGGACCTCTGCGACGCGACGATCGCCACCCAGCGCCCGCCGCACGAGCGCGATGACATCGCGTTGCTGCTGGCCCGGGTGCGCGACCTGTCCCCCGCCGAGTTCGCGAGCTGGGCGCTGCCGTTCGAGGCCCGTTCGGCGGGCGAGGCCCGGCGGCTCGTCCGCACCACGCTGCGTTCGTGGGGGCAGACCGGGGTGCTGGACACGACCGAGCTGGTGGTGAGCGAGCTGGTGGCCAACGCCGTCAACCACGGCACCGGCCCGATCGAGCTGCGCCTGCTGCGCGGCTCGACACTGCTGTGCGAGGTGGCCGACCGCTCGCCGCAGCCGCCCGCGATGTGGCGGCCCGACCTGGACGACGAGGCCGGGCGCGGGCTCAACCTGATCAACCGCTTCTCCTACCGCTGGGGCAGCCGCCCGACCAGTACCGGGAAGATTGTCTGGTGTGAGGTGAGATTGCCCTGACCAGACCATTTGTCATAAAACGTTAGGCTTCAAGGTATGGCGGAACGTGCCAAGCCGGACGTGTTCGACGTGATCGTGGTGGGCGGCGGCCCCGGCGGCGAGGACGTCGCGGGGCGTCTCGCCGAAGCGGGCCTGCACGTCGCCGCCGTGGAGGGCCGGTTGTTCGGCGGCGAGTGCCCGTACTGGGGATGCATCCCGTCGAAGATGATGGTCCGGGCGGCGGAGCTGATCGCCGAGACCCGGCGCGTGCCGGGGATGGCAGGTGATTCGACCGTTTCGCCGGACTGGTCGCCGGTCGCCCGGCGCATCCGCGAAGAGGCCACCGACAACTGGGACGACAAGGCCGCCGTCGAGCGCTTCACCGCCAAGGGCGGGCACTTCGTCCGCGGGTGGGGCCATGTCACCGGGCCTGACGAGATCACCGTGCGCTCGGCGGGCGACGGGGTCCGGGTGCTGCGGGCGACCCGGGGGATCGTGCTGGCGATCGGGTCGCAGCCGACCATCCCGCCGATCGAGGGGCTGGCGGGCACGCCGTACTGGACGAACCGCGAGGCCCTTGAGACCGAGGAGGTGCCCGGCTCGCTGGTGGTGCTCGGCGCCGGGACGATCGGGGCGGAGCTGGCGCAGGCGTTCGCCAGGTTCGGCGCGTCGGTGACCATGATCGAGTCGGCCGACCGCATCCTGCCGGCCGAGGAGCCGGAGACGAGCGAGCTGGTGGCCGGCGCCTTCCGGGGCGACGGCATCGGCCTGCGCACCGGCGTGCGGGCCACGAGGGCCGCCCATGACGGTGAGCGGTTCACCCTGCATCTGAACGACGGCTCCACCGCCGAGGGCGAGCGGCTGCTGGTGGCGACCGGGCGGCACAGCGACCTGGCCGCGCTGGGCGTGGGCGCGGCCGGGCTGGACGAGTCGGCACGGACGATCGCCACCGACGGGCGGATGCGCGCGGGCGGCAAGCTCTGGGCGCTCGGTGACGTGACCGGGCGCGGGGCGTTCACGCACATGTCGATGTACCAGGCCGACATCGTGGTCAAGGACATCCTCGGGGAGCCCGTCCACGAGGCCGAGTACCACGCGGTGCCCAGGGTCACCTTCACCGATCCGGAGATCGGCTCGGTCGGCCTCACCGAGGCTCAGGCCCGCAGGCAGGGCCTCGACGTGCGCACCGCGACGGGAGACCTGGGCAGCCGGGGCTGGATCCACCGCGCGGAAGGCTTCTTCAAGCTGGTCGCCGCCGACGGCGTGCTGGTGGGCGCGACCTCGGCCGGGCCGGGCGGCGGCGAGCCGCTGGGCCTGCTGACCCTCGCCGTACACGCCCGCATCCCGGTGACCAGGCTGAACGAGATGATCTACGCCTTCCCCACCTTCCACCGCGGGATCATGGGCGCGCTCGGCGAACTGTCCCTCTGACCTGGAATCCCCCCTTTTACAGAGGGCGATGCAGACTTTCCGGAAATTCACATGTACGGTGCATATGTTGCCGTTCGTGGGGGAAGGACGCATTGTCCACTTCATCATCGCGAAGCGTCGTCGCCGTCCTCTCGCTCTGCGGGATCTCCGTCTCGCTGATGCAGACCATGGTCGTACCGATCATCCCGGAGCTCCCCCGGCTGCTGTCGGCCACGCCCGCCGCCGCCTCCTGGGTCATCACCGCCACCCTGCTCTCCGCCGCCGTGTGCAACCCCGTCGGCGGCCGGCTCGGCGACATGTACGGCAAGCGCAGGATGATGCTGGTCAGCCTGGGCATGATGATCGCCGGATCGCTGGTCTGCGCGCTGAGCGACTCGCTCTGGGTCGTGGTGGCCGGCCGCGCGATCCAGGGCTGCGCGATCGGCGTGATCCCGCTCGGCATCAGCATCATGCGCGACGTACTGCCGCCCGCCCGGCTCGGCCCGGCGATGGCCCTGATGAGCGCCACGCTGGGCGCGGGAGCCGGGATCGGCATGCCGCTGGCGGCGTTCGTCGCGCAGCGGGCCGACTGGCACGCGCTGTTCTGGACCGCGGCCGGCATGGGCGCGCTCGCCCTGGCGCTGGTGCTGCTGGTGGTGCGGGAGTCGCCGGTCCGCTCCCCCGGGCGGTTCGATTTCGCCGGTGCCGCCGGGCTCACCGCCGGACTGCTGTGCCTGCTGCTGGCCATCTCCAAGGGCGGTGACTGGGGCTGGGGGAGCCCGATCACCGTCGGCCTGTTCTGCGCCGCGGCGATCGTCCTGCCGCTGTGGGGGTGGCTGGAGTCACGGGTGCGCCACCCGCTGATCGACCTGCGCACCACGGCCAGGCGGCCGGTGCTGCTCACGAACGTGGCCTCGGTACTGGTCGGGTTCTCGCTGTTCGCGATGTCGCTGATCTTGCCCCAGCTCCTTCAGGCCCCGGCGAGCACCGGCCACGGGCTCGGGCTGGGGTTGCTGGCCACCGGGTTGTGCATGGCGCCGAGCGGGCTGGTGATGATGCTGCTCTCGCCCGTCTCGGCGCGGGTCGCCGGCCGGTTCGGGCCGAAGGCCGCGCTGGTGTCGGGGACCGTGGTGCTCGCCGTGGGGTACCTGGCCGGGGTCGGGCTGGTGGGGGCCGCCTGGCAGGTGGTCATCACCACGGTCATCACCTCCGCCGGGCTCGGCCTGGCCTACTCGGCGATGCCCGCCCTGATCATGGCGTCGGTGCCGGCGACCGAGACCGCCGCCGCCAACGGGCTGAACGCGCTGATGCGCGCGGTGGGCACGGCCACCTCCAGCGCGGTGATCAGCGCGCTGCTCGCACAGATGGCGGTCGCCACTCCGGCCGGGCCGCTGCCCACGCTGGCCGGGCTGCGCGCGGCGATGCTGCTGGCCGCGGCGGCGGCCGTGGCGGGACTGCTGGTCGCGCTGATGATCCCGCGCCGGCCGTACCGGGACCCGGCCCCGGCGGGCGAGGCCGCGGTACGGGCCGTGCCGGCGCCCGCGGACCCCCGCCCGGACACCGCCACGTCGGGCTGAGCCGCCCCGCCGGCACGGCGGCGGGATGGCGCCTTGTCAGCGGGCCGTGGGCCGCCTGCCGTGGTTGGCCTTCTTCTTCTTCCGGGCCCGGTTCTTGCGCGCGCGTCGTGCCATCGTTGCGACACCGCCCTTTCCTCCGGTTGCGGATACTCCACCCCTTGCCCGCTCAGGCCGTCCGGCAAGCCTTCCCGGGCAGGCCGTTTCCGTCGGTACCGCGCACAAACCAACAAGAGCTCTCCGGAGCACATGTCATAATTTGGTGGAATCTGTTGGAAGGGGTGGGATGCTGGCCCAGCAGCGCCGTCAGGCGATCCTTGAGCGGGTCCGTGCCACCGGCGGCGTCCGCGTCGCCGACCTGGTGCGCGAGCTCGGCGTCTCCGACATGACGATCCGCCGCGACCTTGAGGTCCTCGCCGAGCGCGGGCTGGTCGACAAGGTGCACGGCGGGGCCACCACGACCGGCCCCGGCTCCACCGAGGAGCCCGGGTTCACCGCCAAGTCCGCCCGCCAGCAGCCGGAGAAGGACGCCATCGCCCGTGCCGCGGCCCGGCTGGTACGGCCCGGCACCGCCATCGCGCTGTCGGCCGGCACCACCATCTGGACCCTCGCCCGCCACCTGGTCGAGGTCCCCGAGCTGACCGTGATCACCAACTCGATCAGGGTCGCCGACGTGTTCCACCGGGTGCCGCGCGCCGACCGCACGGTGGTGCTCACCGGCGGGGTCCGCACCCCCTCCGACGCGCTGGTCGGCCCGGTGGCGGTGGCCACGATCCGCCAGCTGCACGTGGACACCCTGTTCCTCGGCGTCCACGGGATGAGCGCGCGGGCCGGTTTCACCACGCCCAACCTGCTGGAGGCCGAGACCGACCGCGAGCTGGTCGGCTGCGCCCGGCGGCTGGTGGTCCCGGCCGACCACACCAAGTGGGGGCTGGTGGGCATCAGCACCATCGCCGAGCTGGCCGAGGCCCACG
Organism: Spongiactinospora sp. 9N601; assembly: GCF_044326295.1. Taxonomy (NCBI): domain Bacteria; kingdom Bacillati; phylum Actinomycetota; class Actinomycetes; order Streptosporangiales; family Streptosporangiaceae; genus Spongiactinospora; species Spongiactinospora sp. 9N601. The sequence continues at coordinate 357,621 of NZ_JBIRBB010000010.1, read as the reverse complement.
TGGTCATCACCGACGAGGGCCTGCCCGCCCATGCCAGAGACGAGCTGGCGGCCTCCGCCGGGGAGCTGATCATCGCGGCCCGGGAGCCCGCGGACACGAGGGAGAGCTTGTGAAGCGCACCGTCACCGAGCTGGCCGACGGCCGCGAGCTCATCTACTTCGACCGGCGCGAGGACGCCGACCGCGCCGCGCCGGACAAGCGCGACCTGCCGCCCCGCCCGCCCGCCTCCGAGCTGCGCCGCGACCCGCTCACCGACGAGTGGATCGCCATCGCGGGCCACCGGCAGGGCCGTACGTTCCTGCCTCCGGCGGGCGAGTGCCCGCTGTGCCCGTCCGAACCGGGCAGGCTCACCGAGATCCCGGCCGCCTCCTACGACGTGGTGGTCTTCGAAAACCGCTTCCCGTCCTTCTCTGACCAGCCCGGCGGGCACCCGGTGGTGGGCGGGCTGAGCGAGGCGCGGCCGGGGACCGGGCGCTGTGAGGTGGTGTGCTTCACCGACGACCACGACGCGTCCTTCGCCGACCTGGCCCCCGGCCAGGTCGAGCTGGTCATGGCGGCCTGGGCCGACCGTACGGCGGAACTGTCCGCGCTGCCCGGCGTCGAGCAGGTCTTCGTCTTCGAAAACCGCGGGCCGGAGATCGGCATCACGATCGGCCACCCGCACGGGCAGATCTACGCCTATCCCTATGTCACGCCGCGGACCCGCCGGACCTTGGAGGTGGCCGCCCGGCACGCCGAGCGCACCGGGCGCAATCTGTTCGCCGACGTGCTGGCCGCCGAGCGGGAGGCGGGGGTGCGGGTGGTCGCGGCGAACGACCACTGGACGGCGTTCGTACCGGCCGCCGCGCGCTGGCCGTACGAGGTGCACATCTACCCGCACCGCCGGGTGCCCGACCTTCGCGGGCTGGACGCGGCGGAGCGGGCGGCGTTCGGTCCGCTCTACACCGGCGTGCTGCGCGCGCTGGACGGGTTGTTCGGGGTGGCCATGCCGTACGTCGCGGCCTGGCACCAGGCGCCGGTCGCCACCGGGCGGGAACTTTCCCACCTCCACATGGAACTGTTCAGCATCCGCAGAGCGTCCAACAAGCTGAAATACCTGGCCGGGTCGGAGTCCGCGATGGGCGCGTTCGTCAATGACGTGTCGCCCGAGGAAGCCGCCCGGCTGTTGCGTGCCATGGTCACAACCTGATTACCAGATCATTCCGGTTTGATGTCGCATTGCCATGCGTTTACCACTACTATCCACACGCAGCGGCCGCAACGGCCGACCGCCTAATCCCGGGCGCCTCGCCCGGGAACCGGGGACCCAGAAGCACCTGGGGTGAATCCACGGCGGCCCCCCGTCCGTGGTAGGGCACCCTCCTGCCCGAACCCGTCAGCTAACCCGGTAGGCGTACAGGAGAGGAGTGTGCGTGGCGGCATCGTCCCCCACGTTGTCCCGCACGTCGATCCCCGCGTCCCGTCCCTGGCGCGCCCGCGCCGTCGCCGCGGCCTGCGCGCTGGCCACCGCCGGAAGCTTCGCCCTGCTTCCCGCGGCCGGTGCGGTCGCGGCCCCCAAGCCGAGCAAGGCCGAGCTGAAAGCGCAGCTCAAGAAGCTCGGCAAGAAGGTGGACGGGCTGATCGAGCAGTACAACGCCAAGCGCGTCGAACTCGCCGGCGCCAGGAAGGCCGAGAAGAAGGCCAAGACGCGGCTGGCCTCGGCCGAGTCGGCCTTCGCCGGCGCCGCCGACCGGATCGGCGACATCGCCGGGATGCGCTACCAGGGCAGCGACACCAGCCTGCCCACGCTGATGTTCGGCCAGGGGATGGGCGGCGCGGCCGTCCTGACCCAGATGGCCGCCGAGGAAGCCGCCTACCTGAAGGACTTCGCCACCGCGCGAGACGAGCGGAAGAAGGCCGCGCAGGAGGCGACGGCGCTGACCGCCCGCATCGCCGAGCAGGCCGACGACGTCGAAAAGCGGCGCAAGGAGGCCGAGGACCTGATCGACGAGATCGAGAAGCGGCTCGACAAGCTCATCCCGACCGGCGTGGGCAGGCGCGGCGACGGAACCTGGGCTCCCCAGTTGCCGACCGGCGCGGAGAACATCACGCCCCGCACCCGGGTGATGCGCGATGAGATCAAGGAGCGCTTCGAGCTGACCTCCACGATCGGGTGCTACCGGTCAGGTGGCGGCGGGGAGCACCCGCTGGGCCGGGCGTGTGACTTCATGCTCAGCACGGGCGGGACCATGCCCTCCGCAGCCCGGCAGTCGCTCGGCGACGCCATCGCGCTGTGGGCCATCAAGAACGGCGGCAAGATCGGCGTGAAGTACGTCATCTGGAAGCAGCGCATCTACACGATCGGCGGCTCGGGCTGGCGCGGGATGTCGAACCGCGGCAGCATCACCCAGAACCACTTCGACCACGTGCACATCTCGATGCACTAGGTGTCAGCCGGCCAGGGCCTCGGCGATCACGTGGTCGAGGCGGGCCGGGTCGGCGGGGCGGGCTCCGGCCGCCTCCGCGAAGCGGGTGATCAGCCGCGCGAAGGCCGCGCGGTCCTCCTCGCTCCAGTCGGCCATGAGGCTGTCGAGGTAGGCCCGGCGGTGGCGGGTGACGGCGTCGAGCACGCGCCGCCCCGCCGCGCTCGGCACCAGCCTGACCCTCCTGGCGTCGATCTGGGACGGCTCGCGCTCCACGAAGCCCGCCGCGATGGCGTCGTTGACCAGCCGGCTGGCGGTGGAGGGGTCGACGTCCATGTGCTCGGCGACGTTGCCCACGGTCACCTCGGCGGACTCCTTCCCGAGCCGGGAGACCGCGCCGACGACCATCACGTTGGACATCTGGATGGGACGGGCCGGGTCGCCGGCCTTGCGCGCGCGAAGCGGCCTGGCCCACATCCGGCGCAGCCGGAACAGGGCGACGTCGATCGCGACACCAGGCGCGGTCCGCTGTGCTTCCACGCTGTCAGGCTACCATCATTTGTGTGTAGCCTACATATAAGCTCATCCCGACAGGCGGACCGGGTTCACCACGTCGGCGTACACCAGCAGGACCGCCATCACGACCATCACCGCCGCCACGCCGTACGTTAGCGGCAGCAGCTTGGCGATGTCCACGTAACCAGGGGCGGGCCGCCGGGTGAGCCGGGCGAACCCGCGCTTCAGGCCCTCCCACAGCGCGCCCGCGACGTGCCCGCCGTCCATCGGCAGCAGCGGGAGCAGGTTGAACACACCGATCGCCAGGTTGAACCCGGCCAGCAACTGGACGAAGAACGCGATCTTGTCGCGCACCGGCGCCTCGGAGGCGGCGATCTCGCCGCCGATGCGGCCCGCCCCGACGATGCCGATCGGGCCGTTGGGGTCGCGCTTCTCGCCGGAGAACGCGGCCTCCCACACGCCGACCATCTTCTCCGGCAGCCGGAGCAGCGCCCCCGCCGTGGCCGCGGTCAGCTCCCCCATGTAGACGCCGACCGCGCCGATGCTCTGGCGTTCCAACGTGACGACCGGGCTGACGCCGAGGAAGCCGACACCTTTTTCGATCTTGCCGCGTTCGTCCAGGCTCTCGCGGTCCTGGGGGATGAGGTTCGCGGTCACGGTGAGCGGGCGGCCCGCCCGCTCGATGCCGATCAGGGCCGGCCCGCCGCCGGAGGAGCGGATCGCCCGCGAGGCGGCGTCCCAGGTGGCGACCTGCTTGCCGTCCACCGAGACGATCCGGTCGCCCGGCCGCAGCTTGGCCGCCGCCGCGGGACTCGGCTTGTCGCCCGGACCGCACTTCGGATTCTGCAGGTACGCGGCCTCGGACTTCGCGCACTCCGTGACGACGTCGACCACGGGCTGACTGACCCGCACCCCGAAGCCCATCAGGAGCACCCCGAACAGCACGAAGGCCAGCACGAAGTTCATCGCCGGGCCGCCGGCCATGATGATGACCTTCTGCCACCACGGCTTGCGGTAGAACACGCGCTGCTCGTCGCCGGGGCGGACCTCCTCCAGCGCCGCGTCCCTGGCGTTGTCCACCAGGCCCTGGAACATGCCGGTGGAGGTCTCGCGCAGCTTGCGCGGGTCGTCGGACGGCCGGGGCGGCAGCATCCCGATCATGCGGATGTAGCCGCCCATCGGGATCCACTTGACGCCGTACTCCGTCTCGCCCTTACGCCGGGACCACAGGGTCGGCCCGAAGCCGATCATGTACTGCGGGACCCGCACGCCGAAGCGCTTGGCCGGCACCAGGTGGCCGATCTCGTGCAGGCCGATGGAGATCATCAGTCCGACGAGGAAGATGAGGAATCCGGCGATGCTCAGCCAGAGCTCCATGAAACCCCCGGTGCCGTAAGCGATGTGGAGCAGAACAGGACGTGCCTCTTAGGCTAACCGAATCACGCCCTAGCCAGCCCGTTCGGTACACAAGCCTCACGGACGCCAGATGAGCACCAGCGCACAGTCGTCGTTGTGCCCGGACGACATCGCGTTGACCAGGGTCCGCGCGCCCTCCCGGTAGCCGGAGGCGAGCAGCCGTTCGGCCTCGCCCAGCAGCCGGTCCAGCCCCGCGTCGATGTCCCTGCCCGGCTGCTCGATCAGCCCGTCGGTGTAGAGCAGCAGCGCGTCGCCCTTGCGCAGCACCCCGCTGTCGGCCTCGCAGTGCAGGTCGGGCACCACACCGAGGACCACGCCCTTGGCGCTGGCCACCTTCCAGGCCCCGCTGCCCGCCTCGAACTTCACCACGGGCGGGTGCCCGGCCGAGGTGATCACGTACGCGCCGCTGGACAGGTCCAGGCTGAGGTGGACGGCGGTGACGAAACCCTCACCCTCGCGCTGGCGGTGCAGGTAGGTGTTGCACGCCGGCAGGAAGTCGGGCACCGAGCCGAGCAGGCCGCCGAACGCGCCGGACAGCAGTAGCGCCCGGGTGCCCGCGTCCACGCCCTTGCCGGACACGTCCACCAGGGCCAGCTCCAGCCGGTCGGCCTCGCGCATGGACACCACGAAGTCACCGCCGAACGACGACCCGCCCGCCTGCTTGAGCACCACCTTGGCGCCCCAGTCGCGGGGCAGCGCGGGCAGCTCGCTCTGGCTCTTGAGCCGGTCGCGAAGCTCCAGCAGCATGGCGTCGCCGCGCAGGCCCTGCACGCCGAGCTTGCCGCGGGTCCGCGACATCATCGCCGCGAGCACGCTGGTGAAACCCATCGTGACCAGCAGCCCCGGGCCCACGTGCCGCTGCCCGTGGACCACCGCGACGAAGCCCAGCGCCACCACCACCGCGAGGATCAGCACGGCGAGGCTGCGCAGGCGTAACTGCAGGCCGCCGACCAGCGTCACCAGGATGAGCAGCGATGGGGAGAACCACTCCGTGGACACCCGGGCGGCCAGCCCGCCGATCACCAGCGCGACTACGCACAAGGTGATGAGCAGGTTGCGATCGCGAGCCAGCGGGCCGCGCCGTGCGAAACGCACGATGCGTACCAGAAACGGCACACGGACCAGGACCGCACGGAGCCGCGGAGGGATCAGCGGCGCCGGTCGGGAACTCATGATGCGCTCGACTGTATCGGGCAACGGCCCAGTTGGGCAGCCCACTTGACCAAGACCTTGATCACCGAAGGGGGTGCGAACCGGCTGATAGAAGATCAGAACCAGCCGTTTCACCACGCGCCACGTCCGCCCACGACGGCGATCCCGCCCGTCCCGCGCCCGGGTGTTCTAGTGTTCGGGTATGGCGTTGCAAAGCCTGCAGATAACCGCGATCACGGCGATGCGGGCGCGCGATGTGTCGCGCCCGTCCAAGGAGCAGCAGGAGGGGGCCGACCGGCGTCCGCTGCGCGATGAGATGCCGCGGCGCGAGGCGCGCCGCGGCCGGGACGAGCAACGGGACCAGCGGCGAGACCAGTAGCGGAACGCGCGCCGGCGAGGCTCAGGAGGGCAGTGAAGGAAGCTGGCCGATCGTCTCGTAGGCGTCGATCTGGGCGATGCGCCTGCTGTGCCGGGGTTCGCCGGAGAAGACGGTGGCCAGGAAGATCTCGACGAACCTGGTCGCCTCGTCCTGGGTGTGCATGCGCGCGCCGAGGCTGACGATGTTGGCGTCGTTGTGCTGGCGGGCGAGCCTCGCGGTGTCCTCGCTCCAGGCCAGCGCCGCCCGGATGCCGCGCACCTTGTTGGCGGCGATCTGCTCGCCGTTGCCCGAGCCGCCGATCACGACGCCCAGGCTGCCGGGGTCGCCCGCCACCCCCTCGGCCGCGCGCAGCACGAAGGTCGGGTAGTCGTCCTCGGCGTCGTAGACGAACGGCCCGCAGTCGATCACCTCGTGGCCGTGCTCCTTCAGCCAGGAGGACAGATGGTTCTTCAGGTCATGGCCGGCATGGTCGGCAGCGATGTAGACACGCACCGCCCCAGTCTGGCAGGTTCACCGGCCGCGGAGGACGGCGATCCCGGTAGAGTAAGAGACGACTACCCCTCCCGTCCCTTACAGGAGCACTGATGCGTGACATCCGGCTGATCGGCGACCCGGTCCTGCGCACACCCGCCGAACCGGTGACCGTGTTCGACCGCGATCTGCGCCGGCTCATCGACGAGATGTTCGCCGCGATGTACGCGGTGGACGGCGTCGGCCTGGCCGGGCCGCAGATCGGGGTGTCGCGGCGGCTGTTCGTCTACGACATCGCGGGCCGCAAGGGGCACGTCATCAATCCCGAGCTGACCGTGGACGATCCCGAGCCCATGGTGGACGAGGAGGGCTGCCTGTCGGTGCCCGACCGCGCCACCCGCACCCCGCTGTACGCGCCGACCTCCCGGGCCTCCGGTGTCAGCATCACCGGGGTGGACCGGCTGGGCCGCCCGCTCGGCCTGCGCGCCAGAGGGCCGCTGGCCCGCTGCTTCCAGCACGAGACCGACCACCTCAACGGCATGCTCTACGTGGACCACCTGCCCAAGGACGCCGCGCGCCGGGTGCTGCTCCAGGCGGGCTGAGCGGCAGGCGGGGCCTCAGCTCTCCTGCAACTGCCGGGCGCGCCGGCGCCTCAGCGGCCAGGCCATCAGCCCGGCCCCGGCCGCCATCAGCAGCGCGACCACGATCCACTCGTTGGACCCGCCCGGCCCGTAGACGTGGCCGGGCCTCCCGGTGTCGAACGCGCGCGAGTGCCGCCCAGGGGTGAACATGGCGCGGTCGCTGCCATAGAACCCGACGCCGTCGCGGCGGACCGTGCCGTCATCGGACCGGAACTCCCCCACCCACGTGCACTGCTCGTGCCCCGGGTGCAGGACGCACTCCACCCGGGCCGCGGTGAACGTGCCGGGCGTGCCGTCGCCCCTGGCCGCGGCCAGCGCGGCCCCGAGATTCTGCGCGGCCAGCACGATCAGCAGCAGCCCGCACGCCATCACCACAACGTCGAAGGCGCTCACCCGGCGCAATCGGCACCTCCTCAACCGGCTCACCGGCCGCCGCCGTGCGAGGGCCGCACCGCCAGGCTCTCCCAACCGGGGCGCGCGGGCAATGCCCCGCCGGGTCAGAGATGCAACGCCTTGATCTCCAGATACTCCTCCAGGCCGTAGGTGCCCAGCTCGCGCCCGACCCCGGAGTGCTTGTACCCGCCGAACGGCGCCATCGGGTTGAATCTGCCGCCGTTGATCGCGACCTGCCCGGTGCGCAGCCGGCGCGCGACCGCCACCGCGCGCTCCTCGGAGCCCGCCCAGACCGCGCCGGACAGCCCGTACGGCGTGCCGTTGGCGATCTCCACCGCCTCGTCCTCCCGGACGTAGGGGATGATCGACACGACCGGGCCGAAGATCTCCTCCTGCTCGATGGTCATCCCGGGGGCGACCCCGGCGAAGACCGTCGGCGAGACGTAGTAGCCCACGTCGAGGGGCCGTTCGGTGCCGCCCGCCACCAGCCGCGCGCCCTCCTCCTGGCCGCGGTTGATGTAGTGGACCACCCGCTCGCGCTGCGCGGCCGAGGCCAGCGGGCCGAGCCTGGTGCCCTCCGCGAAGGGGTCGCCCACCGTGTACCGGCCCGCCGCCTCCACCGCCAGGCCGACCACCTCGTCGTACTGGTCACGATGGACGATCATGCGGGTCAGCGCCGAGCAGGTCTGCCCGGAGTTGATGTACGCCCCCGCCACGGCCGCCTTGACCGCCGTGCCCAGGTCGGCGTCCGGCAGGATCACGCAGGCCGACTTGCCGCCCAGCTCCAGGGCCACCCGCTTGACCGTCTCGGCCGCCAGCGCGGCGACCCTGCGCCCGGCGCGCGTGGAGCCGGTGAAGGACACCATGTCGATCTCCGGGTGGGCGACGATGGCCTCTCCCACCACCGGCCCCAGACCGGCGACCATGTTGAACACCCCGGGCGGCAGCCCCACCTCGTCGAAGATCTCGGCCAGCGCGTACGCCGCCAGCGGGGCGACCTCGCTCGGCTTCAGCACCACCGGGCACCCGGCGGCGAGGGCGGGGGCGACCTTGCACACGACCTGGTGCAGCGGGTAGTTCCAGGGCGTGATCGCGCCGACGACGCCGGCGGGCTCCTTGAGCACCCGGGAGTTGCCGACCCGCTCGCCGTCGAAATCGTAGGTCTCGGCGAGCCGGGCGAAGGAGGCGAGCACTCCGGCGGGCATCACCGTGTGCACCTTCAGCGCGATGCCGTACGGCGCGCCCAGATCGGTGGCGATGATCCGGGCGATCCGCTCGGCCCGCTCCGTCACCAGCTCCGCTGCGGTGGCCAGGAGCTTGCCGCGCTCGGCCGCCGGAGTGGCCGACCAGGCCCCGAACGCCTCGCGCGCCGCGGCGACCGCCACCTCGACGTCGTCGGGCGATCCCGCGGGCACCCGGTCGATCACCTCTTCGGTGGCCGGGTTGACGACGTCGATGCCCTCGGCCGAGGCCGACGGCGTCCAGGTTCCGTTCACGTACAGGTGGCGCATGGCCCCATCCTGGCGCGAGCCGTGCCGATTCGCGAGCGGATCGGCGGCTTGTGGACAGAAGGCCGGGAACACGCTCAGTCAGGGGCGGCCTTCCCCTATCGCGACGGGCCATGTCAACCTGACATGACCCGATCTTCCTGGTGCGACATTCCTCCACCGTCGTGGCAGGATTCAGAACATCCGTCCGCAGTGGGGCGGGCGAGTACCGTGTGATGACGCTGCGTCAAGGCGTGTAAAGAGGAGTGCATGTGGCAGGCAATCTCACCCGTGACGAGGCCAGGGAGCGCGCCCGGCTGCTGAAGGTCCATTCCTACACGGTCGAGCTGGACCTCACGGAGGGCGAGGAACGGTTCGAGAGCGTCACCACGGTGAGGTTCGCCGCGGCGCGGCCCGGTGGCGAGACCTTCATCGACCTGGCGGGCGCGCACGTGCGACGGGTCGTGCTCAACGGCGCCGATCTCGACGTGTCGGCCTACGACGCCGAGCGCGGCCGTTTCCCGCTGGCCGGTCTGGCCGCGGACAACGAGCTGGTGATCGACGCCGACTGCGCGTACATGCGCACCGGCGAGGGTCTGCACCGGTTCGTCGACCCGGTGGACGAGAAGGTCTATCTGCACACGCAGTTCGAGACGGCCGACGCCCACCGGATGTACGCCTGTTTCGACCAGCCCGACCTGAAGGCCACCTTCGAGCTGACCGTGCTCGCGCCCGGCGACTGGGAGGTCGTGTCCAACGCCGCCGCCGAGGAGCCCGAGGAGCTGCCCGAGCACCGCGGCAGGCACGGCACCCTGCGGGCGTCCAGGCGCTGGCATTTCCCGCCCACCCCGGTCATCTCCACCTACATCACCGCGCTGGTGGCCGGGCCATACCACAAAGTCACCGACGAGCATGATGGCATCCCGCTGGGGATCTACTGCAGGTCCTCGATCGCCGAGCATCTCGACCCGGACAACCTGTTCGAGGTCACCAAGCAGGGCTTCGACTTCTTCCACCGGGTCTTCGGCATCCGTTATCCGTTCGGGAAGTACGACCAGCTCTTCGTGCCCGAGTTCAACGCGGGCGCGATGGAGAACGCGGGCTGCGTGACCTTCCTGGAGGACTACGTCTTCCGATCGCGGGTCACCGACGCGACGGTCGAGCGCCGCGCGGAGACGATCCTGCACGAGATGGCGCACATGTGGTTCGGCGACCTGGTCACCATGCGCTGGTGGGACGACCTTTGGCTGAACGAGTCGTTCGCCACCTACATGTCGGTGCTGTGCCAGGCGGAGGCCACCCGGTGGGGGCAGGGCGCGTGGACGACCTTCGCCAACGTGGAGAAGTCCTGGGCCTACCGCCAGGACCAGCTTCCCTCCACCCACCCGATCGCCGCCGACATCGTGGACATGCAGGCGGTCGAGGTCAACTTCGACGGCATCACCTACGCCAAGGGCGCGTCGGTGCTCAAGCAGCTCGTCGCCTACGTCGGCCTGGACAACTTCCTGGCCGGGGTGCGCGACTACTTCAACGAGCACGCGTGGGGCAACACCACCCTGTCGGACCTGCTGTCGGCGCTGGAGCGCACCTCCGGCCGCGACCTGACCTCGTGGTCGAAGGAGTGGCTGGAGACCTCGTGGGTCAACACGCTGCGGCCCGACTTCACCACCGACGACGAGGGCAGGTTCACCCGGTTCGAGGTGCTTCAGGAGGCTCCGCCGGAGCATCCGACGCTGCGCTCGCACCGCGTCGCGATCGGCCTCTACTCGCTGGACAACGGCGTGCTGCGGCGGACCAAGCGGGTCGAGCTGGACGTGGTGGGCGCCCGCACCGCCGTACCCGAGCTGGACGGCGTGGCCCGGCCCGACCTGGTGCTGCTGAACGACGACGACCTGACCTACGCCAAGATCCGCCTGGACGAGGGGTCGCTGCGCACGCTGGTCGAGGGCGGCATCTCCTGCTTCGCCGACTCGCTGCCGCGCGCCCTTTGCTGGTCGGCGGCCTGGGACATGACCCGCGACGCCGAGCTGGCGGCCCGCGACTACGTCAAGCTGGTCTGCTCGGGCGTCACCTCGATCAAGGACATCACGGTCGCGCAGAGCGTGCTGCGCCAGGCACGGCTGACGGTGCAGCAGTACGCCGACCCGGCCTGGCGGGTCACCGGCCTGGACGAGCTGGCCTCGCGGCTGCGCGGCCTGATCGGCTCCGCCGAGCCCGGCTCGGACCACCAGCTCGCCTACGTCAACGCGTTCGCCGCGGTGGCGACCTCCGACGGCGAGCTGGAGTACCTGCGCGACATCCTTGACGGCCGCTCGGTGCCCGCCGGTCTGACCGTCGACACCGACCTGCGCTGGACGCTCATCCACGCGCTGGTCTCCGGCGGCGTGCTCGGCGAGGCCGAGATCGAGGCCGAACTCCGCCGCGACCCCACCGCCACCGGCGAGCGCTCGGCCGCGCTGTGCCGGGCCGCGATCCCCACCGCGCAGGCCAAGGCCGCCTGCTGGGACCGCATCGTCGCAGGCGAGCTGAGCGGCGCCCTGCTGCGCTCGACGATCGTCGGCTTCATGGACCCGCACCACACGGCGCTGCTGCTCCCCTACACCGAGCGCTACCTCTCCGAGGTCGGCCGCATCTGGAAGAGCTGGACCTCCGACATGGCCCAGAACTTCGTGGTCGGCTGCTTCCCGGCGCTGCTCATCGACCAGGGCACGGTGGAGCGGACCAACGAGTACATCGCGTCCAACGACCCGCCGCACGCGCTGCGCCGCCTGCTCCTCGAAGGGGCCGACGGGATCAGCCGCGCGCTGCGGGCCCGGGCCAAGGACGCCGCGGCGGCGACGGTGGCCTGACCCTCGCAACATCCATCCGGCGGATTTCCGCGCGGCCACCGCCGTCCCCGCCGGATTCCCGGCGATCGGCCCACATCGGTGGGCCGATCGTCGACGATGATCGACGAGCTGCTGATAACCTCTTGGCTTGACGTTTGTCGGGATTCTTCGCTGACAGGATCCTTTTTGGGGGCACTCACTTCCGGGGGTTGGCCGTGCTTGGACCGGGGACTCTGCTCGAGGAGCGGTACCGGCTCGAACACCGCATCGGTGGCGGCGGCATGGGCGAGGTGTGGCGGGCCACCGACCGGCTGCTCGGCCGCACGGTGGCGGTCAAGGTCCTGCTGCCCGCGCTGATGGATGACCCCGGCTTCGAGGCCCGGTTCCTGGCCGAGGCCAGGGCGATGGCCACCCTGCACCACCCCGGCGTGGTCGACGTCTACGACTACGGCTCCTGCGCCCTGCCCGACGGCAGCCAGGTCAGCTACCTGGTGATGGAGCACGTGGACGGCGAGTCGCTGGACCGCGTGCTGCGCCGCGGCGCGCTGCCGCCGGCCACCGCGATGCGGGTGGTCGCCGAGGCGGGCGACGCGCTCGCCGCCGCGCACGGCCAGGGCATCGTGCACCGCGACGTCAAGCCGGGCAACCTGCTGGTCCGCGCGGACGGGGGGCTGGCCCTCACCGACTTCGGGATCGCCCGCTCGGCGGCGGGCAACCAGCTCACCAGCACCGGCATGGTGCTGGGCTCGGTCGGCTACTGCGCGCCGGAGCAGGCCACGGGCGGGGAGATCACCCCGGCCGCCGACATCTACGCGCTCGGCGTGGTGGGCTACCAGTGCCTCACCGGCCGCATGCCGTTCGAGGGCGAGACCCCGGTCCAGATCCTGGTCAAGCACCTCAACGTCGAGCCGCCCGCGCTGCCCGAGGAGATCCCGGCCGCGCAGCGCCGGGTGGTGACGCGCGCGCTCAGCAAGGAGCCCGCCGACCGCTGGCCCTCGGCCGCGGCGATGGCCGAGGCCGCCCGCCGCGCGGTCGACGACCCTACGGCACAGCCGCCGCCCGAGCCCGTCCGGGCCGTGCGTGAGCCGACCACGGTCCCGGCCGCCGCGGCCGTCCCTGCGGGCGGTCGCCGCGGCAAGCGCGCGATGGCCATGTTCGCCAGCGCCGGCGCGGCCGTGGTCGCCACGCTGACGCTGGGCGCGGTGGTCTGGATGCAGCAGTCCACCGGCTCGACGGGGCCGAGCGAGCCGCAGGTGCGCGAGGTCGTACCGAGCGCCACCGAGGCGGGCGAGCCGAGCGAGTATCCGCGCAGGCCCGCCGAGCGCAGGTCCAGGGAGGTCAAGGAGACCTGGCCCGCGCCGACCCCGACTCTTGAGCCTACGGGCGAGGAAGAGCCCACCGGGGAGCCCACGCCGGAGCCGACCGACGAACCGACGCCGGAGCCGACCGGCGAGCCCACCGGCGAGCCGACGGACGACCCGCCGCCCACGACCGGCGACCCCGAGCCACAGCCGAGCACGCTGCCGACCTCCGAGGAGCCGCCCCCGGACGAGCAGTTGCCGCCACAGCAGTGCGTCCGCGCGCCCTGCCCGTGACGCCGCCACCGGACACCGCACGTGACCTGCTGGTCGAGCTCGCCGCGCGGCACGCCTTCGCCGATCTCGGGGCGCTCGCACCGCGCGTCCTCGGCGAGCGGAAGGGCGAGCGGGTCGCCGACGTGTGCGAGTTCGGGCAACGGCTGCTGTCCCTGGACGCGGAGGACTTCGCCGCGGAGGCGCGGGCCGTGCCCGCGGAGCTGCGCAGGCGAGCCCGGAGCTGCCACATGCCGCAGACGCCGCGCGAGCAGCCGCGCGGGGCGCTGGCCACGCTGGTCCCCGCGTACGGCCTGCTGCTGGAGGTGATCGCGGTCCGCTGGCGGCGGCGGGAGCTGAGCCCGATGACGGCGGCGGTGCACATCGCGGCCGAGTACCTCCCGCTGCTGGCGTTCGAGCCGGCGCTCGGCCACGCGGGCGACCCGGCCGCCTGGCCCGTGGGGCTGGCGGCTCCGGGCAGCAGGTTCGGCGTCATCGGCGACCGCGAGTGCGACCACACCAGGGCCGAGCAGTCGGCGGTCAACCGCACGCTGCGGGTCGCGGCGGAGCCGGGCGAGGGCTGGCGGGCCTACTTCGACCGGCAGCACAGCCAGGTCGCCGGGGCGCTGGCCACCTGCGTGGCGCGGTGCCGCGCCCCCTGCGCGGCGATGGACTGGGTGGCGGCCCCCGACCGGGCCGACCTCGCGGCGCGGGCCAAGGTCGCGCTGGCGTTCGCCGACACGCCGCTGGTACGGCTGCGCCACGCCGCCCCGGTCGGCCACGGATTCGGCGTGCCCTCCGCCGAGGAGGTGCTGGAGGCGTGGGAGCGCAGCCGTTCGGCGCTGGACAAGAACCCGATCGGGAGCACGGCGGCCCGCGACGACGGGTTTCCGCTCGCGGGCCTTCCTTCGCTGTTCTCCGCCGTCGCCGCGGCCCCCGTGGCGCCGGCCACGCTGCTCGCCGACATCAGCGCGTACCTGTCGGCCATGATCACCGAGTGATCCCGGGGGCGCTCCTCAGCGGCCGGGCACCGGCAGCAGGGCCAGGTGCGCGCTGGTGACGAGGTCGAACCTCATGGCCAGCGAGACCAGCGCGTGGCGCTGCCAGTCGGCCTTGCCCTCCCCGCCGTGCGGGTCCTTGACGTGCAGCTTCTTCTCCGCCAGGTAGCCGATGTGAAACCCGACCGCGGTACGGCTCAGCCCGAGCCCCGGCAGCCGCTCCATGATCTCCGGGATGGTCGGGATGCGGGAGCTGGCCGGGTCGCGCAGCCGCGGCTCGCACAGGGCCACCAGGATCCTGAAGTACTTGGCGTTCTGGTCCAGCGGGTAGGCCACCTGCGTGGCGGTCCCGCCCTCGGCCCTGCCCGGCGGCGCGTGTACGTGCTGCGGCGCGAAGACCAGGAAGGACACCGTCCCGTCCACGGCCGGCAGGCTGACCCGGGAGAACTCGAACGGGATCGGCGCCCCGATCCGGCCGGGCGGGATCTTCAGGAACTCACCGCCGCCCTCCGGGTTGTCCACCACGTAGGTCTTGGTCGTGTTGAGGTTGGACAGCAGCCAGTAGTCGGCGATCGCGGTGATCTCACCCGCCCGCCGGGACACCGCCGGGTCGTCCAGCATGATGTCCACGGGCGATTCGGGGGTCCCGCGTCCGAAGAACGCGTGCTCGCCGGGTGCGAGCTCCATGGAGTACGGCCGGTCGGCGGTCGGCGAGGCGGCCATCTGGATGAGGATCGTGCTGCGCATCAGTAGATGACCCTACTTCGAGTCAGGAGGCAGGTCGCAGGGCGATCATCATGGTGCCGCGGCGAAGAGGGAACCTGGTAGATGCCAGGGCACGTGGACGAATCCTTGATCATCGGCCATGATGAGGGGAATGACCGCTCCTTCCTTCGCGGGTCGCTACCGGATCGAGCAGATCATCGGGGTGGGCGGGTTCGCCACGGTTCATCTGGCACATGACGACGAGTTGCGCTCGCCCGTCGCGGTGAAGATACTCGCCGACAACTGGGCGCGGCAGTCCGACGTCCGCGAGCGGTTCCTGCAAGAGGCCAGGCTGCTGCGCAGGGCCGACTCCCACTGGCTGGTCCAGGTCTTCGACATCGGCGAACTCGACGACGGCAGACCCTACTTCGTGATGACCTACGCCGACCGGGGCACCCTGCACGAGCGCCTTTCCGGCGGGGCGCTCGCGGTGGAGGAGGCGCTGCGGGTCATCGGCGAGATCGCGCAGGGCGTGGCGGTGCTGCACGGCATCGGCGTGGTCCACCGTGACCTCAAGCCCTCCAACGTGCTGTTCCGCTCGCGGGCGCACGGCGGCGAGCGGGTGATGGTGGCCGACCTCGGCATCGCCCGGTCCACCGACCACCTGACCGGCCTCACGCTGCCCGCCGGGTCGCCCGGATACATGGCCCCGGAGCAACTCCACTTCGACGGCGCCCCGGACGCCCGCGCGGACGTACACGGGCTGGGCGCGCTGACCTACCACATGCTGACGGGCCAGGTGCCGGGCAGGCCGGAGGAGCGGGTGCCGCCGAGCGCGCTCCGGCCCGGCGTGCCGCCGGAGGTCGACGAGGCCGTGATGCGCGCCCTCGACCCCGACCGCGACCACCGCTGGCCCGACGCCGGCGCGTACCTCGCCGCCCTCCCCTCCTCCGGCGCCACGCCCCCGCCGACCCCCGTGCCCCTGGCCCCCGCTTCCGAAGACGACGGCCATGGGCAGGGGGCGGAGCCCGAGACGGGCGGCTCACCGAACCGGCGCAGGATGGTGCTGGGGGGCGGTGCCGCGGTCGCCGCGCTGGCGGTGGCCGCCGCGGTCGCCGTCAGCGTGAGCGGCCAGGAGGGGCCGGGGACGGCGGGTGGGCCCGCGCCCGCGACGCCCACCGCCACCAGGGGCGAGGCCGTGGGCGACCCGACGGGCCGCTGGCTGCGGCTGGACTCCGACATTCCGAAGGAGTACCGCTCGCTGATCGTGCAGGCCGGCACGTACTGCGCGCAGCCCGGTCTGAGTCCCCCGCTGATCGCGGCCATGCTGAAGGCGGAGTCCGGCTTCGACCCCGCCCTCACCGACCACCGGGCCGACGAGTACGGCATCGCCCGCTGGACCCCCGGCGTGCTGTGGCACTGGCAGCCCGGCGGCCTGCAGAGCCCCAAGCCCTCCCCGCCGCTCGGCCCGGAGCTCTCGATCCTTTCCATGGGCCGTTTCATGTGCGGCCTCGGCCCCAAGATCAAGGACATCCCCGGCGACCCGGCGCTCAACCTGGCCGGGCTGTTCCGCAGTGGCGTCGATCCGATGCACCGCGACAACGGGGTGCCGGAGCGGTGGCGGGAGTACCTCGGCAAGGTCGCGAAGTACATGGACGACTACCGGCCGCGCTGACCCTCCCGGCGGCCGGCCGGCCTCACCGGGGGCGGGCCGCGTGTTGCGCGAGGGCGCTCAGGCCGTAGACCACGCCGCCGGCCAGGTCGCCGCCGCTGAAGGCGGTGGCCATGGACAGGGCGATCGCCTGGCAGCGCGCGTCGGGCAGTCGCCTGCGGGCGCGGGCGCCGGTGACGATCTCCAGCCCGCGGCCGGCGGGATCGACGAACAGGAGCACCGCGCCGGCCGCCTCCTCGCCCAGCGCGGCGTGCAGCCGCTCGGCGTAGTCGCGGTGCCCGGCGGGGGCCGGGCCGATGTAGACGGCGAACCGCAGGCCCGTACGCCGCTCCGCCTGCCGTACGGCCTGGCGGACGTCGTCGGCCTGGGGCATGGACAACCGGCGCATCACGATCACCAGCCTCCCGAGGCCCCGCCGCAGGCCCGGCCGGGCTCGGCCGCCCCCGCGAGCGCGGGCCAGTCATGATCCGGGACGTCGATCCAGGCCGGACGCCGATCCAGCAGCACCACCCCGGAGTCGCTCACCCCGTGCTCGCCGCCGCCCGGCCCGCCGAACCACACCGGGCCATCGGGCGCTCCCCTGGCGTCCCGCGCGCCCATCGCCTTGGCGGACAGCAGCACCACCAGCGAGATCACGATGAACACGACCGATGAGATCCCGATGAGGGGGCCCAGTACCCCGATCGCGCCGTCCATCCGTTGAACGTAACCGTCCGGCGCGGGCGCGTCCACGCGTTAGGATCACGATTCGGTGGCCGCCGTCGCCGGGCGGAGCGTGCCCGGGCTCCGGAGTTGTCTAGAGAGGATAGGGATAGATACCCGGTTTTCGGCATGGCGAAGCAGGTGAAGGCAGCCACAAAAGTGTGAACCAGGGAAGACTAGGCAACCTATCAGCGACTCGGCTACGGTGAGTTACGTGGATCTCGGCCAAGTTCCAGAAGACGGTCACACACAGTCACCAATTTGGGTGAGTGACCGGCCGGCACAGTCGTCGGCTCGCCCCACCGCGGCCCCCTCGACGTTCGCTCCGATCGAGCGCGCGTCGTTGCGCAGTCTGCTGCAGGAGCCGAAGTACCGGCCGCTGAGGCGCCGAGCGCTGATCGCGCTCCTCGGCGGCATTCTGCTCGGCGTCCTGCTGTCCGACTGGCGTGCGGGAGTCACCGGTGCGGTGGTCGCGGCGATCGCCGACACCGTCTATCGCGCGCGATCGGCCTCCTCCGTGCCCGCGTGGCGACGGCCCTCCGTCGCCGAGCGCCGCACGGAAGCCCAGCTCAAGAAGCTTGAGCGAAGCGGCTATCGCACACTGCACGCCCGTGCCATCCCCGGCAGCGAAGCGCAGATCGATCATCTGGTCATCGGTCCTACCGGGGTGTACGCGGTCGACTCGGAGAAATGGGACAAGCGGCTGCCCGTCCGCGTCCAGTCGGGCAAGAAGCTCTTCCACGGACCGTTCACCCAGAAGCCGCGCCTTGTCGAGGCGGCGTGGGAGGCGGCCCAGGCCAGCCAGCTGATCGGCGAGAAGCTGGGCAGGGAGCTGGTCGTGGTGCCGTCGCTGGCCATTTATGGTCCGGCCATTCCATGGAAGATCCTCACAATCCGCGACGTCGACGTCTTCGAGGGCAGCCGGGTGCGCCGGTGGATCACCAAGAGGGAGCACTCGCTCACCGACGAGGAGATCGGGAAGATCTACGAAGCGGCCACCGAGGTGCTGCCACCGCGCTACGCGGAGAGCTGACCCGGCGGCGGCCCGCCCGTCTTCCCGCCCTGCCGTACGGCGAGGCATGCCGGGGCCTTGGCGCGCGGGGTGCGCACCTGCGCCCGGCGCGTGCGGGCGCCAGGAGGCACTTGTCGTGTGCCCTGACGTATATGCGGTGGTATGTCTGTGCAGCGACGACGTCAAGTCCGTCCGACGCGTGGACATGACGTCTCATGCACCGGGCGCACGCCGTACCATTTGAAGACTCGCCTGTTTTCTCGCAGGTTCGTCTTCGATGGGAGATGCGTCATGCCTCCGCTGAGGTCGCGAACGGTCACACACGGCAGGAACATGGCCGGTGCCCGGGCCCTGCTCCGGGCGACCGGCGTAGCGGGCGGCGACTTCGGCAAGCCCATCGTCGCGGTGGCCAACAGCTTCACCCAGTTCGTCCCCGGCCACGTCCACCTGCGCGAGGTCGGCGACGTCGTGGCCGGCGCGGTCAGGGAGGCGGGCGCGATCCCGCGCGAGTTCAACACCATCGCGGTCGATGACGGCATCGCCATGGGCCACGGCGGCATGCTCTACTCGCTGCCCAGCCGGGAGCTGATCGCGGACGCGGTCGAGTACATGGTCAACGCGCACTGCGCCGACGCGCTGATCTGCGTGTCCAACTGCGACAAGATCACCCCGGGGATGCTGCTGGCCGCGTTCCGGCTCAACATCCCGACCGTGTTCGTGTCCGGCGGGCCGATGGAGGCCGGCAAGACCCCCGGCCGCAAGCTCGACCTCATCGACCCGATGATCGCCGCCGCCGACGACTCGGTCTCCGACGAGGAGTTGCAGGAGCTGGAGGAGAACGCCTGCCCGACCTGCGGGTCGTGCAGCGGCATGTTCACCGCCAACTCGATGAACTGCCTGGCCGAGGCGATCGGCCTGGCCCTGCCCGGCAACGGCACCACGCTGGCCACGCACGCCGCGCGGCGCGGGCTGTTCGAGCGGGCCGGCCATGCCGTGGTGGACCTCGCGCGCCGCTACTACGAGCGCGACGACGAGACCGCGCTGCCGCGCGCGATCGCCACGCGCGAGGCCTTCGAGAACGCGATGGCGCTCGACGTCGCGATGGGCGGCTCCACCAACACGATCCTGCACCTGCTCGCGGCGGCCAGGGAGGCCGAGGTCGACTTCGGCCTCAAGGAGATCAACGAGCTGTCGCTGCGGGTGCCCTGCCTGTGCAAGGTCGCCCCCGCCACCGCGAAGTACCACGTCGAAGACGTCCATCGGGCCGGGGGCATCCCGGCCATCCTGGGCGAGCTCGACCGCGCCGGGTTGCTGCACCGTGACGTGCCGACCATCTCGGCCGCCACGCTCGGCGACTACATCGAGGCATGGGACCCGATGTCGCCGTCGGTGCTGCCCGAGGCCATGGAGCTGTGGCACGCGGCCCCCGGCAACGTCCGCACGGTCAAGCCCTACTCCCAGGAGGCCCGCTGGGACTCGCTCGACCTGGACCGCGCGGAGGGCTGCGTGCGCGACCTCGAACACGCCTACACCCGCGACGGCGGGCTGGCCGTGCTGCACGGCAACCTGGCCCTGGACGGCGCGGTGGTGAAGACGGCGGGCGTCGATGAGTCGATCTGGAAATTCTCCGGGCCGGCGGTGGTCTTCGAGTCACAGGAGGACGCGGTGGACGGCATCCTCAACAACCGGGTCAAGGCCGGCGACGTCGTGGTCATCCGCTACGAGGGCCCCAAGGGCGGCCCCGGCATGCAGGAGATGCTCTACCCGACGTCGTTCCTGAAGGGCAAGGGCCTCGGCAAGGTCTGCGCGCTGGTCACCGACGGCCGCTTCTCCGGCGGCACGTCGGGCCTGTCCATCGGGCACGCCTCCCCGGAGGCGGCGGAGGGCGGCGTCATCGCGCTGGTCGAGGACGGCGACACGATCGACATCGACATCCCCTCCCGCACGCTGGAGCTCAAGGTCCCCGAGGGCGTGCTGGCGGCCCGGCGCGAGCGGCTGCTCGCCGAGCGGCAGGG
Organism: Spongiactinospora sp. 9N601; assembly: GCF_044326295.1. Classification (NCBI taxonomy): domain Bacteria; kingdom Bacillati; phylum Actinomycetota; class Actinomycetes; order Streptosporangiales; family Streptosporangiaceae; genus Spongiactinospora; species Spongiactinospora sp. 9N601. Next base: position 337,261 of record NZ_JBIRBB010000010.1, on the reverse strand, counting down.
ATACCGCCCGCACGACCGGCGGCGTCCGGTCAGCGTGGCGCTTCAGGCGTACGCGGCGCTCACCACTTCGGCCTCCACCGGAGCATCGCGCGACCTCACCCAACTCTCCAGGTGAACGGGCCCCTACCGACGCTGTGTTCGAAAAATGTCGGTAGGGGATCGTAAAATGTGGGTATGACAAACGTCATGGAGGCCCCTTCTCGCAGTCTGAATGCCGCCGAGATCGCTGCGCTCGCCCTCTCGCTCGCGCACCTGGGCGCCGGGCCGCAGTCGACGACCGCACGGCGCGGCCTGCGCCATGCGTTCGACCACCTCGACGTCGATGATGACGTCGTCGCCGCCACCCTCGCCACCCTGACGACCCCCCTGCCCGCCGACACCGCGGCCAGGGCAAAGCTGATCGCCGACGCCATCACGGGCAGGCACGTGGTCCGGCTCCACTACCGCGACGCGGGCGACCGCGTCTCGGTCAGGGAGGTCGATCCGGTCACGTGCCTCGTCCACCGCGACCACTGGTACCTGGTGGGCATGTGCCGGCTTCGGCGGGCCATCCGCGCCTTCCGCTTCGACCGGATCATCGCCGTCGAGCCCACCGGCCTCCCCGCCCGCCCCCACCTCGCCGACCGCTTCCTCCCCTTCCAACGCCGCCCCCGCAAAGCCGCCTGACCCCACCCGGGCCCGCCCCCGCGCGGGCCCCGCCCCACTCAGGCCAGAGGCCAGGACTACCGCTCACCGGGGCCCGTGAGCGGGTCAGAAACAGCCACCACCGAGGCTCAAAACCGAGACGCCCGCCACAGAGCGCGGTTTCGCAGGGGATCGGGCGCAGGCCGGGAGCAGCAGCCGTCGGGCTTGAGACCGGGGGCGGCTGTCGCGGGAGCAGGTTGCTACAGGAACAGCAGCCACGCCGGGGCTCAGAACCGAGGCGCATTTCGCAGGGCTCCAGCACGAGTCAGAAGCAGCCGCCGGGGCTCAGAACCGGGGTGCCGTCAGGGCGGGGCCGTCGTAGGGGCCGGGGCGCGGGTCAGGAGCAGGCGCTGCCGGGGCTCGTGATCGGGGGCGCGGCGGCACCGGATGGCCTTCCATCCGGATCACGGTCGCCCCGTCCGGGGGGAATCGGGGTCGCCGTCTCGGGAGACGTGGCGGTGGCGTGCCGGGCGACGGCGTGGCACCACTCGGTCTCGGCCGAGCGCCGCCACATGGGGCCATCCGGTAGGCCGCAGGACTCCTGCTCCGCCGGCACGGGGCAGGCTGTTAGGAGCAGCAGCCTCCGCCGCAGCAGCCTCCGCCGGCGCCTGGGGTGGGGGCCGAGGTGCCGGAGGTGCCGGTCACGGCGACGGTGGACAGGAGCTTGACGGTGTCGTCGTGGCCGTGGGGGCAACGGGCCGGGTCGCCTGCCTGCGCCATAGGCCGGGACATCTCGAACGTGCTCCCGCAGGCACGGCACCGATACTCATAACGCGGCATGCCTGGATGCTATCGCACCACCGCCGCCCCGGCGCGGGCACCGGCCCCGGGGCGGGGCCGGTGTGCGCGTCCAGGCCGGGCCGTCAGGCGGCGTTCTCCGAAAGGTAGGGCGCCCACTGCGGGTCACCGATCAGCTTGGCGCCGATCAGCCGCCAATGGGCGCCTCGTGGCACCACCGGGGCGACCCGAAGGTTCCACCCCAGTTCCTCCAACATCTTGTCGGCCTTGCGATGGTTGCACCCCATGCAGGACGCCACGCAGTTCTCCCACGTGTGCGTGCCGCCCCGCGAGCGCGGGATGACGTGGTCGATGGTCTCGGCCCGCTGCCCGCAGTAGGCGCAGCGGTAGTCGTCGCGGCGCATCAGCGCCGCCCGGGTGAGCGGAATCCGTGACCGATAGGGGATACGGACATATCTCTTGAGCCTGATGACCGACGGCACGTCCACCGTACGACTGGCGGAACGCAGTACGGCTCCCCGTCCATCACGATGCACGACGTCGGCCTTCTCCCGCAGCACCAAGACCACCGCGCGGTGCAGCGAGAGAGTGGTAAGCGGCTCGAAAGTGGCGTTGAGCAGTAAGACCTGGCGCATCAGCGGGCCCTTCTCGCTGTGCGCGGCATGTCAAGGGCCGTACCGCAGCACGACCCGCGTTGTGGCCCACTTTCTTGGGGCCCGGTTACTTCCGTCACATGGACCTCCGCCGGACGGCCCAGCGGATGGTCACCACGGCACCGTCCTCCACCCAGTCTGGCGTTTCACTCCGCTCCCCCGCCACCCCATAACAGCAGGCGCGAATGTCAGGAGAGTCACCTGATCCGTTTTATCCCCGCGCGGACCCCTCTTTACTCCGTCCACAATGCGGCGGACGGATGGGTTCGCCACCATCAGCGATCATGAGCGGCTTGTGTCCCTGGAGGAATGTAGTGTTCGATCCATGACGCCAATGCCGTACCCACCCGCACGCCGCGACGACCAGGCCGAGGAGCTGCACGGCATCAGGGTCCCCGATCCCTACAGGTGGCTGGAGGACCCCGATGACCCGGCCACCAAGGAATGGCTGGACGCACAGCAGGCGCTGTTCACCGCGACCCTTGACTCGCGCCCCGCATTCCGCGATCGGATCGCCGAGCTGCTGCGTTCTGGGTCCGTCGGCGTGCCCGTATGGCGGGGGAAGCGCAGTTTCTTCATGCGCCGCACGCCCGATCAGGAGCACTCCGTCCTGTACACCGTCGATCCCGACGGCACCGAACGCGTGCTGATCGACCCCATGGCGCTCGACCCCTCCGGCCTCACCACGCTCGACTCCTGGCAACCGGACAAGGAGGGCCGGCTGCTCGCCTACCAGATCTCGGTGGGCGGCGATGAGGAGTCCAACGTCTACGTGCTGGACATCGGGTCCGGCGACCGGATCGACGGCCCGATCGACCGCTGCCGCTACTCGCCGATCGCCTGGCTGCCCGGCGGCGAGGCGTTCTACTACGTGCGCAGGCTCCCGGCCTCGGCGGTCCCCGCGGGCGAGGATCAGTACCACCGCCGCGTCTTCCTGCACCAGGTGGGCGCGCCGAGCGACGAGGACGTCGAGATCTTCGGGCACGGCATGGAGAAGACCAACTACTACGGCGTCGGCGTCTCACGGGACGGCCGGTGGCTGACGATCTCGGCGTCCAGGGGCACCGCGCCCCGCAACGACCTGTGGGTGGCCGACCTCGCGGCCTCCCCGCCTGAGAGTCCCGCGCTGGTCACCGTGCAGGAGGGCGTGGACGCGCAGACGTCGCTGCACTTCGGCCGGGACGGCAGGCTCTACGTCTTCACCGACCGCGACGCCCCGCGCGGCCGGGTGTGCGTGACCGATCCGCAGCGGCCGGGCCACGAGCACTGGCGCGACCTCATCGCCGAAGACCCCGAGGCGGTGCTGTCCGACTACGCCATCCTGGACGAGCTCGGCTCCCCGGTCATGCTGGTCGGCTGGACCAGGCACGCGATCAGCGAGATCACCGTCCACGACCTCGCCACCGGCGCGAAGACCGGCGATGTGCCGACCCCGGGGCTCGGTACGATCGGGGGGATCATCGAGCGCCCGGAGGGCGGCCACGAGGCGTGGTTCAGCTACACCGACAACACCACGCCGCCCACCATCCAGCGCTACGACGCGCGCACCGGCCAGACCACCCTGTGGGCGTCCTCGCCGGGGGCGGTGGAGGTCCCGGCCGTCAAGACCGAGCAGGTCGTCTACACCTCGGCCGACGGCACCGAGGTCCACATGCTGGTGATCTCGCGCCCGGACACCACCAGCCCGCGCCCCACGATCCTGTACGGCTACGGCGGCTTCGGCATCTCCATGACGCCGGGCTACTCGGCGAGCATCCTGACGTGGGTGGAGGCGGGCGGCGTCTACGCCATCGCGCAGCTACGCGGCGGCGGCGAGCAGGGTGAGGAGTGGCACCGGGCGGGCATGCTGGCCGGCAAGCCGCGCGTCTACGAGGACCTGCACGCCGCCGCCGAGCATCTGATCGCCACCGGCGTCACCACCTCGGCCACGCTCGGCATCTCCGGGGGCTCCAACGGCGGTCTGCTGGTCGGCGCGGCCCTCACCCAGCGGCCCGACCTCTACGCGGCGGTGGTCTGCTCGGCCCCGCTGCTGGACATGATCCGCTATGAGCGGTTCGGGCTGGGCGCGACCTGGAACGTCGAGTACGGCTCGGCCGACGTCGCCGAGGAGTTCGCCTGGCTGTGGTCCTACTCTCCCTACCACCACGTGCGCGAGGGGGTCTCCTACCCGGCGACGCTGTTCTCGGTGTTCGCGTCCGACACGCGGGTGCATCCGATGCACGCGTGGAAGATGTGCGCGGCGCTACAGCACGCCCAGGCCGACCCGGCACGGCCGGTCCTGCTGCGCAACGAGACCGAGGTCGGGCACGGGGCGCGGGCGGTCAGCAAGTCGGTCGATCTCGCGGCCGACCAGCTCAGTTTCCTGGCCGAGCACACCGGGCTGCGCGAGGGCTAGCGCATGCCCGCGCCGGACGGGCTGACCGCGCTGGAGGGCACGCCGGGGCCGGCGCTGCGCCCCTACGTCACGCAGTTCACCGCCTACCGGGAGGACCACCCGGTGCCGCTGCATCGCAGGCAGCCGCCGTTCGGCGGGGTGGTGCTGATCCTCGGCTTCACCGAACGGCTGGGCCTGCGCGACCCGCGCAGGCCCGGCTCGCCGTACCGGCTCGCGTCGTTCACCGCCGGCCTGGCCGACACCTACACCGACATGGTGACCCAGGGCAGCGCCGAGGGCGTGCAGGTCAACCTGACCCCGGTCGGGGCCAGGCGGATCTTCGGCGTGCCGATGAGCGAGCTGGCCAACCGGTTCGTCCCGATCGACGACGTGCTCGGCCGATGGGGCACCGAGCTGGTCGAGCGGCTGGCGGACGCCCCCCACTGGCCCGTACGCCTGGCGCTGCTCGACCGGCTGCTCACCCGCCGCCTGGCCGAGGCCCCCGAGACGGGCCCGCAGATCCCGTGGGCGTGGGGCCGGCTGCTCGCCACCCACGGCACGACAGGCGTCGGCGAGCTGGCCGACCGGCTGGGCTGGAGTCACCGTCACCTGGTGTCGCGGTTTCGAGACCAGGTCGGCCTGTCGCCCAAGACCGCCGCCCGCGTGCTGCGCTTCGATCACGCGCTGCGCCTGCTCATGTCCACCGCCGGGCCGGGGGCCTCGCTGGCCGAGGTCGCGGCCACGGCCGGATATTTCGACCAGGCGCACATGAACCGCGATTTCCGCGCGATGGCCGGGTCGGCTCCGGCGCGCCTGCTCGCGACCTACCGGGCGGGCGGCTTCGCCGTCCCGGAGGCGGACGTGCGGGGGCTGCCGGTCAGATGTGCGCGATGATCTGGCGTACCGGGTGGCCGAGGGTTTCGGCGAACGTGGCCAGCTCGTCGTCGGTGAAGGGCTCCCGCACGGTGTTCCAGATGGCGATCTCGAAGCGGGCGAATCCGCACGGCCAGTGGTAGTTCAGCGCGTCGAGCGTCGAGGCGGCGCCGCAGCAGGGCAGCTCGGCCGCCAGGGTGTCGAAGCCGCGCGTGGCGTGGGCCTCCGCCAGGCCGGTCCACCACCCGGGGTCGAGCATGTCCGAGCAGTGCGGGCAGGTGATCCACTCCAGGTACGCCCCGCAGTCGACGAGGTTGGGCCGGTCGTGCCAGTTGACCTGGATCTCCGGGGCGAGCCCTCCGCGTCTGCCGGGCGCGAGGGCGCCGGCGAGCGCCGCGGCGCGGTCGGCGGCGGCCCGCTCGGGCTGCCAGTAGGGGTCGGTCGGGATGACCGACAGGACGTCATCGCTCATGGGGGTCACCTGATCCGGGTCTCGTCCGCGCCTTGGCCCGACGATGTTACCGAAGTGAGGGGTCGCACAATGTTCGTTACAGGCACTAGGGTTGGTGATAAGCCTTAACGTCCGAAGGGAGGGGTGCGGCAATGACCGAGTCCCCGACATCTCCCCGCGAGCGGTACCGCTCACAGGTCCGCGCGGAGATCAAGGAGCGCGCCTGGGAGCAGATCGCCACCGCGGGGGCGTCCGCGCTCTCCCTCAACGCCATCGCCAAGCAGATGGGGATGAGCGGCCCGGCGCTCTACCGCTACTTCGCCGGCCGCGACGACCTGATCACCGAGCTGATCAGGGACGCCTACCGCAGCCTGGCCGACACCGTCCAGGCCACCGCCACGGACGGCCCCGACCTCACCGCCATCGGCCACGCGATCCGCCGCTGGGCGCTCGACGACCCCCACCGCTACCTGCTCATCTACGGCACGCCCATCCCCGGCTACCACGCGCCGGACGACATCACCGGCATCGCCAACGAGATCATGATGGTGCTGCTCGCCGCCTGCCGCCCCATAGTGCAGGGCGACTCCCCCGGCGCTCCCACGGGGGGCGGGTGGTCCGAGCCGACTCCGGCGATGCGGCTGGCGCTGAGTTTCTGGACGCGCGTCCACGGCGTGCTCTCCCTGGAGCTGGCCGGGCACTTCACCGGGATGAAGCTCGACCCGGCCCGCCTGTTCGAGACCGAACTGGGCAGCCTGGCACACCCCTGACCCACGGCGTTCCGGCAGGCAGAGGTCAGATTTTTCCAAGCCGGACCACCCTGAGGCGGGCCATCGTGGGGAAGGACACAGGCAAGCACGAAAGGGGAGCGGCACGATGCGCACGATCTACGCGCTGGCGCGCAGCGAAGATCCGGGGGCGACCGTCGACTGGCTGGTGAACGTGATCGGCTTTTCGGCCCACTCGGTGGCGAAGGGAGATGACGGCCAGATCTCGCACGCCGAGCTGGTGCTCGGCGATGACATGATCATGGTCGGGCAGGGCAGGCCGGGCGGCCCGGGGATCTACATCGCGGTGGACGACCCGGACGCGCACCACGACCGGGTGGCGGCGGCCGGTACGGAGATCACCCTGAAGCCCACCGACCAGCCATACGGCTCGCGGGAGTACGCCTGCAAGGACCCCGGCGGCAACGACTGGTACTTCGGCACCTACCGCCCCTGAACAGGGCGGCGAGATCAGCGGGGTTCAGCGGGTTCAGCGGGGGAAGATGACGGTCTTGTGGCCGTCCAGCAGGATGCGCTGCTCGGCGTGCCAGCGGACGGCCTTCGCCAGCGCCTGGCACTCCAGGTCGCGGCCGATGGCGGCCAGGTCGTCCGGCGAGTGGGTGTGGTTCACCCGGGCGACCTCCTGCTCGATGATCGGCCCCTCGTCCAGGTCGGGCGTCACGTAGTGGGCGGTCGCGCCGATCAGCTTCACCCCGCGCGAGTACGCCTGGTGGTACGGCTTGGCCCCCTTGAACGACGGCAGGAAGGAGTGGTGGATGTTGATCACCTGCCCGGCCAGCTTCCCGCAGAGGTCCTCCGACAGCACCTGCATGTACCGGGCCAGCACCACCATGTCCGCCTGGTAGTGCTCGACCAGTGTGAGGATCTCCGCCTCCTGCCGCGGCTTGGTCTCCGGCGTGACCGGCAGGTGGTGGTAGTCGATCCCATAGGACTGGGTGAGCGGGCGCAGGTCGGGATGGTTGGAGGCCACCGCGACGATCTCGATGTCCAGCAGCCCGGACCGCACCCGGTAGAGCAGGTCGTTCAGGCAGTGCCCGAGCTTGCTGACCAGGACCAGGGCCTTCGGCTTGACCCCCAGGTCACGGAGCCTGATCTCCATCCCGAACTCCGGCGCGAGCGCCGCGAACGCCGTGCGCAGCTCGTCGTCCGGCAGGTCCGACAGGAACTGCACGCGCATGAAGAAGCGGTCGGCGACGCGGTCGCCGTACTGCTGGCTCTCGGTGATGTTGCAACCGCGCCCCGCCAGCAGCCCGGACACCGCCGCCACCACCCCGGGGCGGTCCGGGCACGACAGGGTCAGCACGTACTCCGCGGTCATCGTCCGCTCCTCCCGGGTTCCGGGCAGAGTTTACGGTGCTCAGCGGGGGAACGCGGCCGGTCCCCCGCCCGATCGGAGAAATCACCCCGTTTTCGGGTAGAACCGCGGCTAGAAACCGCTTGCGCCGCCGAAGGGGGACGCTGAACGACCATGACGATCGCGCTGCTGACGCTCGCCTGCGTCTTCGCGGTCGTCTCCGGCGTCAACGACGGCGGCGCGCTGCTCGGTACCGGGATCAAGCTGCCCAGCGTGCGGCCGGTGACCGGGATCGCCCTGCTGATGGCCGCCGTGGCCGTCGTGCCGCTGGTCACCCACCGGGTCGCGGTGACCTTCACCACCCGCCTCGCGCCCATGCGCGACCCGGGCGGGCAGGCCGCCATGGCGCTGGCGGTGCTGGCCGCCCTCGTGGTGGTGACCGCGCTCAGCGCACGCGGGCTGCCGACCAGCCTGACGCTGGCGATCGTGGGCGGGGTGACCGGGGCGGGGCTGGGCTGGGGGCTGCCGGTGTCGGCGGGCGGAGTGGTGTTCGTGCTGGTGGTGGGGCTGGCCGCGCCGTTCGTCGGCGCGCTGGTCGCGGTACTGGTCAACCCCCTGCTGGTACGGCTGGCCGACGGCACGAGCCTGCCCCGCTGGCACCGCGCCGGCTTCGCCGTCCAGTGCCTGGCCTACGCGGCCAACGACGGGCAGAAGATGCTCGCCGTCTTCATGATCGCGCTCGGCGCGTCCGGCGCGGCCCCTGGCGTCTGCGCGCTGATCGCGGTGCTGTTCGGCCTCGGCACGATCTACGGGCTGCCGCGCGCGGGCCGTACGCTGAGCCGGGAGATCCTCGCCTCGCGCCCGGTACACGGCGTCTCGGCCGAACTGGCCAGTGGCCCGACCGTGATCGCCTGCGCGGCGGCCGGAGCGCCGGTCAGCATGACCCAGGCCATCGCCGGCGGGCTGATCGGCGCGGGGGTGGCGGAGAGCACACGCCGGGTGCGCTGGCACCCCGCCGCGAAGATCGTGCTGGCGTGGGTAGTGACCCTACCGGCGAGCGGGCTGCTCGCCGCCGCGGGCACGCTCATCGTCAAGGGTGTGATCGCGTGAAGGGCCCGCGGGAGGTGAGATGGTGCGGCGGCTGCGGCGGATGCTGGACCTGATGCGCGGGCGGATGGACAGCGCGCTCAGCGACGCGCTGATCGGCCAGCTCGAGGCGACCAAGGAGGGCGCCTGGCTGGCCATGGCCATGATCGGCGGCGAGATGGGCCGCACCGACGCGCACGAGCGGATGCGCGAGATCGAGCACCGCGGCGACACCTACCGGGCCGCCCTGGTCGAGGAGTTGTCGGGCGCGCTGGTCACGCCCATCGACCGGGAGGACCTGTTCCGCCTGTCCCGATTCATCGACGACGTGCTGGACTCACTGCGCGACTTCGTCCGCGAGTCCTACCTGTACCGGATCAAGGGCCAGCGCCGGTTCGCGCCCATGCTGGACCAGGTGGTCATGGGGATCGAGGCGCTGGAGGAGTCGGTGCGCGCGCTGGCCGCGCACCCCTCGGCGGTCGGCACCGACGCCCTGGAGGCCAAGAAGATCGGCGGCAACATCCGCCGCATGTACCAGTACGAGATCGCCCGGATCTTCTCCGAGGAGCTGACCTCCGAGGCGATGAAGGAACGCGAGCTGGTCCGCCGCCTGGAGATCGTCGGGATGGCCATCGGCGACGCGGCCGACGCGATCGCCGACGGCGCCATGAAGCGATGACGCGATGACGCGGGAGAGGCCGGTACACCCGCCGGAGGAAACACCTCCGCCCTGGAGGGACGAACCTCTACCGAACACACTTTGGGGGACGAACATCTACCGTGAGGTGGACGGGCCTCATCTCAGGAGTGAAAGACCCCCTACCTCAGGTCCGTGTCGCCCGCTTCCAGGGCCTCACGGATGTCCGGATCGTCCGGGTCGAGGTCGAGCGCCCGGTGCAGGTCCGCCGTGGCCTCCCCCTCCCTGCCCAGCGCGCGCAGCGCGGTGGCGCGGTTGAAGTACAGCTCGGCGCTCTCCTCCAGCTCCAGTGCGTGGGTCAGGTCGTCCACCGCCCCCTCCAGGTCGCCCGTCTCGTAGCGGGCGATGGCGCGGTTGGCCCACGCCGGGCCGAGCCGGGGATCGGCCGCGAGCGCGGCGGCGAACGCGGCCAGGGCCTCCGCGTGCCGGCCCGCCGCGCATTCGAGCTGGCCGAGCACACACCGCAGGTGCGCGTTGCGCGGGTCGATCGCGAGTCCGGCGGCCACGTCCGCCCGCGCCTCGGCGTCCCGACCGGCGACGGCCAGCAGCCCGGCCCGGTTGATGTAGGCGTCGAGGTAGCCGGGGTCGAGTTCGAGCACGTGGGCGAGGTCGGCGAGGGCCGCGTCCCCCTTGCCCTGGGCCAGGTGGACCTGGGCGCGGTTGTAGTACGCCTCGGGCAGCGGCGGGCTGAGCCGCAGGGCGCTCTCGTAGTCGGCGAGCGCGTCGTCCAGCATGCCCTGCGAAAAGCGCAGGTTGCCGCGGTCGAGGTAGTGGTCGGGAAAGACTGGGTCCAGGGCGATGGCGGCGTTGTAGTCGTCCAGCGCCTCCTTGCCGCGGCCGAGGGCGGCCAGCAACTGGGCCCGGTTGGCCAGCAGGACCATCCGGTGGGTGCGGTGGCGGCCCGGCGGCAGGTCGCGTTCGGCCAGCTCGATCGCGGACTCGACGAGGTCGAGCGCCTGCGGCAGCCGGCCACGGCGAAGTTCGATCAGAGCCCGGCCGTTGCGGTCGAAGCCCAGCTTGAACGCCCGCTGCTCCCGGTCGGGCAACAGGGTGGAGATGGCGATGGCCTCGTTGATCCAGCCGGTCGCCCGGCCGAGGTCGCGGGCGGCGGGATCGGGGTGGCGCGCGTCCAGCATGGCGGTGCCGTACGCCGCCGCCGCGTGTACGGCGGGCTCCGCGCTGCCGCGTCTGGCGCGCTCCCACAGCTCCCGCGCCTCCGGATGCCGCCGTAGCGCGCCCAGGGCCGTCGCGGTGCGCTGGACGAACCGCCACCAGAGGTCGCCGCCCTCCTCGACCAGGGCGAGCCCGCGCAGCCCCAGCTCGGCCACGGTGTCCAGGAAGCCCTCGCGCACGCAGTGGTCCACCGCCGCCCAGAGCGCCCGCGCGCCCGCGCCGCGCGGGTCCGTACCGTGCTCCAGGTGGTACGGCACGGCGCCGAGCAGCGGGGCGGGCTCGGCCCTGGCCAGCAGCTCCCCGGCCTGGCGGTCGTGCAGCGCGGCCCGCGCCTGCGGGGTGAGCGCCAGGTAGGCGGCGGCGAGCCGGGGATCGTCGGAGGTGCAGTCGGAGGCGACGTAGGCGGCGGCACGGTCGGCGGCACTGCCGGTGTCCTGGTCGGGGGCGTCCGGCGGCTCGGCGGGGGTCGCGCGCGCGTGCCGGGCGAGGTTCGGGAAGTCCGCGGGGGGAGGTTCGGCCGAGCACACCACGAGGGTCAGTCGCCCGGGCGCGATCCGGCGGGCGAGCACGGTCAGCAGTTCGCGGTCGGTGGCGTCGGCGTGATGGGCGTTCTCGACGGCGAGCACGCTTCCCTCCGGCACGCGCTCCCTGACGAACTCGGCTATCCCGTTGGCGATCCGCAGCGTGCGGCGCGGTGCGGGAACCAGGATGCGCTCGTCGTCGGACACCCGGGCGTCGGAGGGCTCCCAGCGGGGGGCCACCAGCCCGCAAAGGCCGGGCGCAGCCGCCCTGATCTCGATGTCGTGTGCGGCGACCAGGCCCGGAGCCTCCCGGAGCGCGGCCGGGACGAGCCTGCCGAGCAGGGCGCCGCCGAACGTGTAGGGGCCGTTGCGCCGGCGGTGGGCATCGAGCACCCCCAGAGGGAGCGTGCCCCAGGAGGCGAGCAGTGACGCCCGATCGCTGGAGTGCTCCCCCTGGAGCCAGACATGGCCGGAGTGATCGCTCACCCCTTGTGGATCACGCTGGACTTGCCGCTCAGTTTGGCTAGACCCGGCTTGCGCACAACGATTCTCTTCATGCTGCCCCTCGTGTCGCACACACTTGCCCGTCCAATTATTCGACCCGCCGGGCATTCCACAAGGGTTGGCACCTATCTATCTCCGGCGATTAATCAACTATCACCACCAGAAGCGGATAAATGTGGCATATCGCCACACGATACGACTCGTCTCAGCCGCCCAGAGGCCCGGCTGGATGCGCTCTGACCAGGTACGACGTGTCGAACCTGGGTGGCGGACGGCGGCGTCCAGATGCGGCCTCGTTCCGGATGTCCGGCTTCGCCGACGATGATCGACCGGATTCGCCGGCGATCGGCTCAGCTGATCGGCTCAACCTGGTCCCCCGGTTTGGGGCCCGTGTGCGGCAGCACCGAACGTTGCGTGTGCGCGTCGTTGGAGAACGCGTTCACCAGGTCGAGGAACGGCGCGAGCATGTGGTGGTGCGGCGACTTGGCCTCCACCATCTTGGCGAGTTCGTGGGCGCGTTTCATCACGATGTCGGTGCGGTAGTTGTCCTCCAGATCGCGCAGGATGTCGAAGCCGGTCCGCATCGCCTCGTCGAGATCGCCCTCCAGCACCTTGCACTTGGCCCGGTCGAAGCGGATCAGCAGAGGGTCCAGCCACTCCGTCGGGCCGTACTTGGTGAGCGCCTGCTCCAGCACCAGGTCGGCCTCCATCGCCTGCCCCAGCTTGACCAGCGCGTCGCCCTGGTGGAAGTAGAGCTGCCGCTCGGTGTAGCCGAAGGCCGAGTCGTCCTGCTCGTTCGGTGTCATCTGGGAGAAGGCCGCCCGGGCCCGTTGCAGCGCCCGCTTGGCCTGGTCGATGACGTCCTTCTTGCCGCCGCCGGACAGCGCGGCGAGCGCCCTGGCCTCCACGACCGGGGCCATCGCCTGGGCCGCGCACGGCGTCTGCCCGGCCAGGTCGCGGCTCTTCTTGGCCAGGCTCAGCGCCTCGCGCGGGTCGCCGTAGTAGAGCGGGACCAGCGCCTCCCTGGCGCACACCCAGGCGCGCAGCGCGCGGTCACCGGTCTCGTCGGCGGCCGTGCGCCCGGTCCGGAAGAACGAGCGGGCCAGCCGCTGGTCGCCGAGGTTGATCATGATCATTCCGCCCAGGCCGGCGAGCTGCGCGGCCATCCGGCACAGCCGCTCCTGAAGGTCGATGGGCTGGCGCTTGTCCATCGCCTTGCGCACGGCGCTGAACTCCAGCATGACGTCGCACAGCAGCCGCAGGGGCGGGGTGTTCATGTACTGGCGGCCGAATCCGGCGGTGGCCTCCTCCCACTGGTCGAGCATCGCCGGTGAGACCGTGGCCGACACCAGGGTCTCGTCCAGCCGTCTGCGGATGTTCTCCACCGCGCCGAGCACCGGGGCGTCGAGCAGCATGCCGTTCTTGCCGCGCAATAACAGCAACAGCGTACGGCGGAGCACGTTCTCGTCCTCGTCGCCGCCCTGGCCGGACAGGTCGCTGATCGGCGGTGGCACCCACGCGCGCACGCCGGAGGGTTCCTGCTTGCCCTCGTGCGCCTCGGCCCGGCCGGGTGGCGGGCCCTTGTGGGCGTTGCCGCAGATGCACGGCCCGTCATAGCCGAGAGCCTTGGGCTCGACCCGGTACACCGAGCAGAGATAGTGGAGATACTCCGGCCCTGGGCGTTTCAGCCCGCTCTCGTAGGCCGACAGTAGTGTCTCGCCGATGCCGGGCACGGACTTGCCGTCCCGCTCGAACAGCGCGCGCACCTGTTCGATGACGTCGGCGAGCGCGATGCCGTGCGCGAGCCGGTGGCTCTTGACCCGGGTCGTGCCGAAGTGCGAGGAACAGGACTCATAGATCTCTTCTGCGATCTGGGCCGCGATGCGGCCGGCGGCAAGGCCCTTGGCCCGGATCCGCCGAGCCATCTCGGTCTCCCTGTGTTGCCTGCCGGACATTCCGGCCCCTCTCCCGATGGCCAGCTAGGCGGGCTGGACCGTTACCGTGACCGTCCTCACTCGCTGACGCCGCGTAGTCCACAGGTTGCACACCGCGCCTATGAGAATGATGGACTACTAATGAGTGCTTGAAAACGTCCTCCCAAAGGGTGACGGCTAAGGATCGTCCCTCTCCGAGCGGTTTCTTTCAACCCACTTGTGAGATCCGCTCTACAGAGAGGGACGGAAGCCTCGTTGACCGCGTCGGCGTACTGAGTCATGTTGGGCCAACCGGAACTTCAAACGGCCACGATGGGCGCCTAGGGAAGACACGCCACATCGTTGCCCCCGCAAGTGACACAGGAGGAGGGACGCGAGGTGGGGGAGGACGACTCCGGGCGTCTGGAGCGGTTGGTAGCGGAACTGGACGCCCGTGGACTGCTCGCCCGAGTGGTACGGACTCCTAAGGGCCGGGCGTTCGTACGGGTGATCAACCCGGACGCGACCAGCCTCGCGGAGAACGTGACCTGCAGGCAGGTGCCCGTTCCCGAGCATCGCGACTGGTACTACTGGTGGTCCTGGGGCGAGAAGATGCACCGGGCCGACGATCCGGCGGGGGCGGCGACGAAGGTCGCCAGGGTGCTCGCCGCGGTGGGCGACTGACCGCGGCGACGGGGCGGTGGAGCGGAGCCACCGCCGTCCGTCGCCGCGCCTGCTGCGGCTCCTGGAGCCGGCGGGCTGACCGGTGCGGAGCGCCCGCGACCGGAAGGCCGCGGGGGGCAGGGATCCCGCCGGCTCCGCACACCAAAAGGATTATTCATCCGAAATCCCATGAATTATCCCCAATAGCCATTATGCCCAAGAATTAGGACAAAAGCACCCTCCAGCATGTTCTGGAGGGTTCCGGGGAGTTTTTCCCGGAAAACGGTACGGGACGTGCTTCCGGGTGCGCGTCCCTGCCGAGCCGTTCGTCACCGGAGCCGCCCGGCCCGCCGTACTCGGCCGGGACCGGACGGCCCCGTCTTCCCCGGCGTGATGTGACGGCGGCCGGTTCGGTCGGCACTATGGAGGAGTCTTCCCCCAATGCCGGCCGAACCGATCCGGAGGATCCCGTACGTGTCTCTGCTCGCCATCATGAAACCGACCGACCCGGCCGTGCCCTCGATACAAGATGTCGCCGGCGCCGTTGAGCGGGTCTGCATGGGTGAAACAGGCGGCGTGCTGTGCCCGGTGTTCGAGAGCTTCCTCCCGGCCAACCTCGCCCCGCTGGCCGCCTGGCTCGTCATCATCGTCGTGACCCTGGTCGCCGCCCTGCTGCTGCGCAACCTGGTCCGGCGGCTGATCATGCGGGCGGCCCGCCGGGCGGCCCTCGGCGTGATCCCCGAACGGCTGCGCCAGCGCGCCGGGAGCGCGGCCGACGAGGCCTCGGTCCTGCTCAACGAGCGCAGGAAACAGCGCGCCGACACGCTCGGCTCCGTGCTCAGCCACATCGCCAACATCGTGATCATCGGCACCGCGGTGCTGATGATCCTCTCCCAGTTCGGTGTGCAGCTCGCCCCGCTGCTGACCAGCGTCGGCATCCTCGGCGTCGCGGTCGGCTTCGGCGCCCAGGAGCTGGTGAAGGACTTCATCGCGGGCATGTTCATGCTCCTTGAGGACCAATACGGCGTGGGCGACGTGATCGACGCCGGCCCCGCCGTGGGCACCGTCGAGGCCGTCACCCTGCGGGTCACCCGGCTGCGCGACGTGGACGGCCGGGTCTGGTACATCCGCAACGGCACGATCACCCGGATCGGCAACGAGTCGCAGGGCTGGTCGCGCGCCTCCTTCGACGTGCCGGTGGCCTACGACGCCGACATCCCGGCCGTACGCGAAATCCTCACCCAGGTGGCCGCCGAGCTGTGGGACGACCCCGACTACCGCGACCGGGTGATCGTCGAGGAGCCCCAGGTCTTCGGCATCGAGCAGATCTCGGAGACGGCAGTGCTCTTCCGGATCAGCGCCAAGACCATCCCCACCGGTCAGGCCGCCGTCGCCCGCGAGCTGCGGGTGCGGGTCAAGGCCGCGCTGGACCGCGAGTCCATCCCGCTCTCGACGGTCTCGTCCTGAACCGCCCGGCCGGACCAGCCCGCCCGGTGACCTAGGCTGGATGGCATGTCAGGCAACGTCGAGGAGTCGGTGAGCTTCTACGAGGCGGTGGGTGGCGAGGAGACCTTCCACCGCCTGGTGCACCGCTTCTACGAGGGTGTGGCGGAAGATCCGCTGCTGCGCCCGCTGTACCCGGAGGAAGACCTCACCGGCGCCGAAGAGCGGCTGCGGATGTTCCTGGTCCAGTACTGGGGCGGGCCCAACACCTACAGCCGGCAAAGAGGCCACCCCCGGCTGCGGATGCGGCACGTGCCGTTCGTCATCGGCCTGGCCGAGCGCGACGCGTGGCTGCGGCACATGCACGACGCGGTGGAGTCGCTGGATCTGCCGAAAGACCTCGCCACCCGGCTTTGGGACTATCTCGTCTATGCGGCGCACAGTCTGGTGAACGCCCCCGAAGGGGGCGTCTCCCCGCGTCCAGGGGCATAGCGCCGGCCGAAGTGGGCAATTCGCAATCATGGCCTTCCCCTGGTGGCGTGACGCCATCGTGTACGAGATCTATGTCCGCAGCTTCGCCGACGCCTCCGGAGACGGCGTCGGCGATCTCGCGGGAGTCCGCTCCCGGCTCGGTTACCTCGCCGGGCTCGGCGTGGACGCGATCTGGCTGACCCCCTTCTACCCCTCCCCGATGGCCGACGGCGGCTACGACGTCGCCGACTACCGGGGCGTCGATCCGCTCTTCGGCGATCTCGCCGACTTCGACGCGCTCGTCTCCGACGCGCACGAGCGCGGGCTGCGGGTGATCGTCGACATCGTGCCCAATCACAGTTCGGCCGAGCACCCCTGGTTCCGGCGGGCCCTGGACGCGCCGCCCGGCAGCCCCGAGCGCGACCGCTACCTGTTCGCCACCGGCTCCGGCGACGCGCCCCCGAACAACTGGCGGTCGACCTTCGGCGGGCCCGCGTGGAGCCGGCTTCCCGGCGGAGAGTGGTACCTGCACCTGTTCGCGCCCGAGCAGCCCGACTTCAACTGGCGTGACCCTGACGTCCCCGCCGAGTTCCTGGACGTGCTGCGGTTCTGGCTCGACCGGGGCGTGGACGGCTTCCGCATCGACGTCGCCAACGGCCTGTTCAAGGCCGCCGGCCTGCCCGACGCGCCCCCGGACGAGCAGGGGTTCAAGGCCGAGTCCCCGATCTGGGGCCGCCCTGAGGTGCACGAGGTCTACCGGGAGTGGCGCAAGGTGCTCGACTCCTACCGCGGCGACCGGGTCGCCGTAGGCGAGGTCTGGACCGACTCCGTGACCGACCTGGCCCGTTACGTACGGCCGGACGAGCTCCACCAGACCTTCAACTTCCCCTGGCTGCTGGCGCCCTGGTCGGCCACCGCGCTGCGCAAGGTGATCGACGACACACTGCGCATCGTCCCCGCGCCGACGTGGGTGCTGTCCAACCACGACGTCGTACGCCACCGCACCAGGTACGACGAGACCGACCCTGGGGCGGGTCTCCCCCGCGCTCGTGCGGCCATGCTGACCACGCTGGCCCTGCCCGGCTCGGCGTACCTCTACCAGGGCGACGAACTCGGCCTCCCGGAGATCCTGGACCTTCCCGACGAGGTCCGCCAGGACCCGGTCTTCACCAGGACCGGGGGCGAGATCAAGGGGCGCGACGGCTGCCGGGTGCCGCTGCCGTGGTCCGGCACGACCGAGCCGTACGGCTTCGCGCCGGAGGGCGTCCGGCCGTGGTTGCCCCAGCCCGCCGAGTGGGCGGAGCTGAGCGTACGACGCCAGGAAGGCGATCCGGGCTCCACGCTGGAGTTCCACCGCGCGGCCATCGCCCTGCGCCGCGAACTGCGCGGCTCACTACCCACCGAGATCATCTGGCTGGACGCCCCGGCGGACGTGCTCATGTTCACCCGCGGCCCCCTGACCTGCGTACTCAACTGCGGCGACCGGGCCGTCCCGCTGCCCCCACACCACAGTCTCCTGATCGCAAGCGGCCCCCTGCCAGGCGAAGCCCTGCCCCCCGACACGGCAGCCTGGCTCTCACCGCCGCCACCCCACTGATCTCGCCCCCTGAGCAGCCCGTGGCAGGCAGAGCCCCGGACACCACGGCATGCCCATCGACCCCCGCACCGCCTTAGCCCCAGCCGCGAGACCCTGCCAGCGACACCACAGCGTGCCCATCCGCCCCCGTGCCACGCCGACCCCTTACCCCGAACAGCTCCCTGACGGGCCGGGCCCCGCCGTCCGACACAGCGGTGTCGCTGTCGGCTCCGGCACCGCGCCGGCCCGGGCGGCTCTCGCCGCGCGCCGTTCGGCCGCGACGGGGACCAGGGGCACGGCGGCGAGGGCGCACACCGCGCCGACGGCGAACCCGGCCCAGTAGCCGGACGCGCCGATCACCATGCCGAGCACGGGGACGCCCCCGAAGGTCACGACGTTCTGCACGGTGTTGTGCGCGCCGAGGACCCGCCCCGCCCAGTGCGGACCGGCCAGTTCCCCGGCCCCCAGGTAGGCCAGGCCGTTGCCGCTGACCGTGACCACCGCGGCCAGCGCCAGCGCGGCGACGCCCGCCCACGGGCTGACCAGCTCGGCCACCGCGAGCACACCCATCACAACCGTCGTGGCCACCACGATCGTCCGCAGCGGCCCCATCCGCCGCCCGGTGCGGTCGGACCAGTACCCGGCGGCCAGCCGTGCCGCCGCCCCCGCCAAGGCCGCCGCCCCGAACACCCGGCCGGCGTCCACGTCGTCCCAGGCATGCGCGTCCACCAAGGCGCTCACCCCATACGTGCTCACCACGAACTGCGGGATGACGATCAGCGCACTGGTCGCGTGTACCCGCCACAACTCCGGCTTCCGATACGGC
The DNA here is from genome assembly GCF_044326295.1 of Spongiactinospora sp. 9N601. Classification (NCBI taxonomy): domain Bacteria; kingdom Bacillati; phylum Actinomycetota; class Actinomycetes; order Streptosporangiales; family Streptosporangiaceae; genus Spongiactinospora; species Spongiactinospora sp. 9N601. The sequence continues at coordinate 318,533 of NZ_JBIRBB010000010.1, read as the reverse complement.
GAGGCGGCGGACGGAGCCCGGCCGGGCGTACCGGCGGGCAGGTCAAGGGGTGGATCGGCCACGAACAACGCCGCGAGGATCGCGGCGACCAGCGTGGCCGCCGCGCAGGCGAGCAGTGCGCCGCCGAGCCCGTGGGCGCGGGCGATCGGCGGCAGGACGAACGCGGCGAGCCCCATCCCCAGCATGAACGAGACCTGCCGCAGCCCCATCGCGATCCCCCGCTGCCCGGCCGGGAACCACCGCAGCACGATCCGGCCCCCACCGACGATGGCCGCCGCCCCGGCCGCGCCCATCAGCGCGAGCACGACCCCGAGTACGACCGGCTGTTCCACGACGGCCGCCACCGCCAGCAGTACCGCGCACACCGCCACCCCACTGCCGAGCACGAGCCGCTCACCTCGGCGGTCGGCGAGCATCCCCCACAGGATGAGGCTCGCCATCGCCCCCAGACTCGGCGCACTGGTCAGCACGCCCGCGACCACCAGCGAGACACCCAGCTCATCACGGATGGCCGGAAGCAGCACCGGTAACCCGAACATCCCGACCGTGGTCAGCGTGTGCGCGTTGACGCCAAGCGCCAGGATCCACCACCGCCGTCGCCCATTACTCACATGAGCAATGGTCACCCGCCCGCCTCCGATGACTACCGGCAGCCCCCTCCTTAAACCGCCGCCTTAACCACAATGCGGACATTTAGCCATTTTTCTCGCCCTGGCAAAGCCCCAGCCGCCGTCTACCAGCGCACAGCGGAGTTCCGTCCCGCCGACCGCACAACCGGGGGCCGATCTGCCACGGCCACCACAACACGGACAAGCAACACCCATCCGTGTACGCACCCAGCGCGAGGTAGCCAATGCGCCCGCGCAGCATCGCCCAGCGGCTCACACCATCCATGGTCGCCACACACCTGCTGGAGGCAGCACCCGGACGGCTCTTGAGCTGCCTGCGTCCAGCCGTTCGGCGGCATGACCATGCTGGTGCGTCACCTACGGCCACTTCCGCCTCAGGCCCGACCGGCCAAGGGCAGGAGTAGCCATCCCCGGGCCACCAGCCCGTGGAACAGCCGACCGCCGCACCCCCTGGCCTCTACCGCGCGAGGCCCTGGGAACCAGGAGGTCAGTCGCGGCGGAGCTGGCGGTAGGTGACCCGGTGCGGGCGGGCGGCGTCGGCGCCCAGGCGGTCGATCTTGTTCTTCTCGTAGTCGGCGAAGTTGCCCTCGAACCAGAACCAGTTCGAGCCCTCTTCCCAAGCCAGGATGTGCGTCGCGATGCGGTCGAGGAACCACCGGTCGTGCGAGGTGATCACCGCACAGCCCGGGAAGTCGAGCAGCGCGTTCTCCAGGCTGGAAAGGGTCTCGGTGTCAAGGTCGTTCGTCGGCTCGTCCAGCAGCAGCACGTTGCCGCCCTGCTTGAGGGTCAGCGCCAGGTTGAGCCGGTTGCGCTCGCCGCCGGACAGCACCCCGGCCGGCTTCTGCTGGTCCGGCCCCTTGAACCCGAAGGCCGCGATGTACGCCCTGGACGGCATCTCCACATGCCCGACCTTGATGTGGTCGAGACCGTCGGAGACGACCTCCCAGACGTTCTTACCCGGGTCGATGCCCGCCCTGTTCTGGTCGACGTACGAGATCTGCACCGTCTCGCCGACGATGATCGAGCCGTCGCTCGGCTTGTCGTTCCCGGTGATCATGCGGAACAGCGTGGTCTTGCCGACGCCGTTCGGGCCGATCACACCAACGATGCCGTTGCGCGGCAGGCTGAACGAAAGATCCTCGATGAGCAGCCGCTCGCCGAAGCCCTTGGTGAGCTTCTGCGCCTGGATCACCGTTGTGCCGAGTCGCGGCCCCGGCGGGATCTGGATCTCCTCGAAGTCGAGCTTGCGGTACTTGTCGGCCTCGGCCGCCATCTCCTCATACCGCTGCAGACGAGCCTTGCTCTTGGTCTGGCGGGCCTTGGGGTTGGAGCGGACCCACTCCAGCTCATCCTCCAGACGCTTCTTCCGCTTGACGTCCTTCTGCCCCTCGACCCGCAGCCGGGCCGTCTTCTTCTCCAGGTAAGTGGAGTAGTTGCCCTCGTACGGGTGGCAGCGCCCCCGGTCGAGCTCCAAGATCCATGTCGCGACGTTGTCCAGGAAGTAGCGGTCGTGGGTCACGGCCAGCACGGTGCCCGCGTACTTCTCCAGATGCTGCTCCAGCCACTGCACGCTCTCGGCGTCGAGGTGGTTGGTCGGCTCGTCGAGCAGAAGCAGGTCGGGAGCCTCCAGCAACAGCTTGCACAGTGCGACACGCCTGCGCTCACCACCGGAGAGCTTGGACACCTCGGCGTCGGGCGGCGGACAGCGCAAGGCGTCCATCGCCTGTTCGAGCTGGCTGTCGAGATCCCACGCGTTGCGGTGGTCGAGCTGCTCCTGCAGCTTGCCCATCTCCGCCAGCAGCGCGTCGCTGTAGTCGGTCTCCATCTCCTTGGCGATCTCGTTGTAACGCTCGAGGACCGCCTTGGTCTCGGCGACGCCTTCCTCGACATTGCCGAGCACCGTCTTCGACTCGTTGAGCGACGGCTCCTGCTGCAACAGTCCGACCGTGAAACCGGGCATCAGCCGTGCCTCGCCGTTGGACGGCTGTTCGAGGCCCGCCATCATCTTCAGCAGCGTCGACTTGCCCGTGCCGTTCGGACCCAGCACACCGATCTTCGCGCCTGGCAGGAACTGCAGCGTGACGTCATCGAGGACAACCTTGTCGCCGTGCGCCTTGCGCACGCGCTGCAACGTGTAGATGTACTCAGGCATGCCACCCAGCTTAGTGGCGGATGGCAAACGGAAAACTCCTCAGAGTTCGCCATGCGGGGCCCACGTCAAGAGGTCTCGCCCCGTACGGCGTTGCCGTCGCCGTCAGCGGCGTCGGCACAGGGGCCCTGCTCCGCCTGCTCGGCCGCCGCCTCACCGACCAACTCGCCCACCAGTTCCCCGCTCAGATCCCCCACGGGGTCGTCCATCACGTCGCCTGGCAGCTCGCCGATCGGGGCCGCGGCCGGGGCGGAGGAAGCGGCCAGTGGCGCGGCGGGCAGGCAGGTGCGGTTGCGGCCCAGCTCTTTAGCCCGGTAAAGGGCCAGGTCGGCGGCGGCCAGAAGGTCGAGCAGATCGTCGCCGTGCACATTGCTGATCGCCACACCGACCGACACGGTCACCGTGATCACCTCATGGTCTGTCGGCACGGCCATGCAACCGATCCGCAGCCGCAGCCGCTCGGCGACGCGCCGCGCCTCCGCCGTGTCGGCTCCGGGCAGCAGGACCACGAACTCCTCGCCGCCGAACCGCCCCACGACGTCGTACTCGCGCAACTGCCCGCGCAGCACGGCCGCCACCTCGATCAGCACCTGGTCGCCCACCAGGTGGCCGTACTGGTCGTTGACCCGCTTGAAGTGGTCGATGTCGATGATGAGCAGCCCCAGCGTGTCGCCGGTACGGCGGGCGCGGACGATCTCCGTGTCGGCCTCCCGCTGCCAGGTGGCGGCGTTGAGCAGTCCGGTCTTGGGGTCGGTACGGGCCGCCGCCTGCAACTGGGCGTGCAGCAGGCTGCGCTGGAGCAGCACCACCGGCGGAAGCGTCAGCACGAGCAACGCCACATTGAGCCCACAGGCCAGGCCGACCAGCACGCCAAGGCACAGCTCCACGCCGTCGAGCAGCAGGCTCTCCCTGTTCCACAGCACCGCGCGCCACCCCATGTCGGGATCGGCGAGGTGGGCGGCGACCGCGATCAACGCCGTGTTGATCACGGTGAACAGCAGCGCGGACACCACGGCCATCCCGAGCGCCGCCGGCGCGGCCGCGCGCAACTCCGACAACTCCTCGACGTTGCCGTGGAACACGAGCGACGCCGTCAGCCCTGCCAGGCCGATCGCCGCGCTGCTGCACACCCGCCGGTAGATCACCGTCTGGCGGACTCGCGTCTGCAGCAGAATCTGCAGCGGGATGGGCGCGAGCAACGCGTAGAACGGCGGGAGGAGCAGTGCGACCGGTAACCACCATGCCGACAGAAGGTCCCGGGACACGCCGGCGGGCATCCCGAGCCGTCTGCTGGCCTCGATGCAGACGGCCCCACAGGCCATCAACGCGGCGAAGGTCGCCACATCGACCCATCGGATGATGGTCTCGGACCCGAAGAAGGCGGTCCCGGCCACATGCAGGACTACGATCCCGCACAGGTAGACGACCAGCGGCCATCGCTGCCCGAGCAGAGGCCATCGGTCGGCCAACGCCGAGACACCGCCGTCACGAGCCTTTGCCGAGACATGACGTGTCGTCGCCACGTCATTCCCCCTTCCCTGACTCACGATGTGTAACACACTAATTGCGGAGTGTGCGATGCGCGAGGCAAACAGACACGTTCGTCGAGCACTTCTCTGGAAGGGGGCCGCTGACGAGCGAAAAAACGGGTCAATCAAATCTCGGCACAGCCGCCACTTTCAAACCAGACGCCGCTCCCGAAGCCGAAGTACCGCCCCGACCGGGCCCCCTGACGCCAAGGCGAGGCCCACCCGGCGGCCGTAGGCAGGCATGGGGCAGACGCCCACAGTAGCCACCGGGGCAAGACACCCCCCTCACCCACCACGCGCAGAGCCAAAGCATGACCACGCCCGCTCTCGCCCCCTGGCAACACCCCACCCCCGCCATCACCAGGACCGCACGGACTGACATCAAGCCCACCCCACACCCCCAGCAACATCACCAGCAACCACCGCCACAACCCAACCCCCACCCCTCCCACAACCCCACCCCGAGACAGCCACCACCGCCCCACCACACCACACCATCCAGTACCGCATGGACTGACATCGAGCCCGACCGACACCCCAGCAACTACCGCGCCACCACCGCCACAGCCGAATCCCGATCCCTCCCACAGCCTCAACCCCCGCCCCTGGGCCAGCCACTACCTTCGACGACACCACGCCATCGCCAAGGGCACTCGCCGGCCACCACAGAAGCTGAGCTCAGCCGTCCCCCCGGCCTCAGCCCACCTCGGCGCGCATCACGTTCTCTCAACGACCTCGCTGACCCCACTGCGCCAGAACCACACCCCGCCCTTCCCCACCCTCGGCGACATCACGACTCCCCCACCGCAAGCACCGCGCATGCGGGCCTCCGACGGAACCGAGCCTCAGCCACAAGCAGGTCCCATCAGCCCCGTCGCCCTCCACCTTCCCGTGACTGAGGGCCCCCTCGTTGGCAGTCACACCATCAAGACCGCACTGGCCCCACCTGAACCGGACGACCTCCCCCATCGCCGGGCACCGCGCGGGCCATCGTCAGAATCGGGCCGGACCCAGCCCCCGCTGAAGAGGACCGCTCGCTATCGCTGCACGGCGGATCGACAGCTCGGTGAACCGGGTGCCCCTCCCCCACCCCACCGGGAACGGGCTGGCAGCAGCGCCAGCGCCTCCCCCGGAACGGGCCGCAGGCCGCACAGGCCGTCGGCGTCGGCCGACATCAACGCCTCGGCCATGGTCTTCACCATGGAGCGCAACATGTCGGGGTCATCGGTCTGTAGTTGCTGCGCGAGCCACTGCGGGTGGGCACACTGCTGTCTGCGGCCATCGTCGTTCTCCTTCGATCTTGATGTGAGCATTCGAAGGATCACGCGATGGCCGACTTCATGTCGTGCCGCCGCGCTTGTGACCTGGTCAAACTCGTACACCACTTCCGTGGACGCAACCTCGCGGCGGGGATCACCAAGACCTGCCACGTCACCGTCCATGCCACCGGTCGGGGCCCGATGAGACCCCGGGGCACCTCAGGCGTCCCCACCCCCTATTGCACCCAACCAAGAACTGCATGAGACCTATGGCACCCGAGTCACTTACCGCGCTGCGGCACGTCGGCCCCGCCAACACGCATCAGCGCGCACGCCAGGTGCATGAGCCTCACCAACGGCCGACGGTGTGTCCTCCTGCGGAGTGGGACGCGTGGCCTTGCCGGATCGGCATGTCCTTCGCGAGCCGGACCGAGTCACGGCCGATCGCTCCGCCTATCCGCCTCCCCAGAAGCGGACAGCGACGAGAAGCACGCCGAAGGCGACGTTCCCGACCGCGGTCACCCATGCCCACCAGGTGAAGCGCCAACCGGTCCCGCCCTCCTTGCGCCTGAACCCCAGCGCGGTGATCACCGCAAGGAAGACGATCACGATCCCTAACACGATGGTCATCCAGTCGGCCAGCACCTGTCGGGTCACGCTCATCCTCCTTGTCCACGCCTACGGCGCGCCGCCGAGCAGCCACCATGGTGGCGCGACCGATCCGGGACTGCTCCCGGGTCGCACCTGGCCTCCAGTCGCCCCTGCGGGACAGGACCGGAACGTCACCGACGTCCAAGCCTCGGAGCAGAGCCGGGCGCCACCCGAAGGTGCCCAGGCACAGAAACGGCCGATCTTCGCCTGGTTTAATGGCGGCATGTCGCCGCCCATAATGCTAATCCGCAGCCGTTTCTCGTACCGCCTTGATGCTACCGACATACATAAGCCGGATGATCGAGCATAGATACGCTCCATAGCCTCATACATTGTTATCAAAAACCGAGCCGTAGCAGGCGATATCGCAAAGCGCCGAAGAGGCGACACTTTTCCCTACGGGCCACAAAATCCAGTAGTGCCCATTCGAAATGATTTCCAGCGAATATAGGCGTTCTCGGCGGAGGTGACCCCAAAATCCCCCTCAAAACCCTCGGATTGCACCTAACCACCCGATCAGAGGCGATCATCGCGCCGAACACCCGCAGGCGGAAGCCTCACGTGGACACCAGCACCTCGATCGCACCTCCCTTCTGTGCTGCGACTAGTCCCGTAGATGCGTGATATTGGCATTGACTCCCGAACAAACCGCCCATACGGGCAGATCGCCGCACACCAGTCACCAGAAGCCACACCACAGTGCGCATACGCGGACATGAAGGGCGACCTTGATCGAGAGCCATGCACCGGCAGCAGGAGGCATGGGCAGAATGAGATGGGAAGCCGATATTGCCACCTCCTTGACCGCGTGTCCGCTTAAGCACTTCGCTTCCCGGATCGCCTTATTGGTGTGGCGCTGGTTCCGGCACCTGATGGGACGTGGTGAAGCTGGACATGGAAATCAATAGCTCTGTACGGGTTGGTCCGTTCCCGGTCGAGAAGGCCGGTCCCCAGTCGGGAAGATCGCCACGGAGGCTGATGAGGACCGGCCGCCCGTGTGGTCAGGCAGCCGCTACCTCCTCGGCGGCGGCCTTGCGGGTTGCGGACGTAGTGGTCGAGGCAGCGCGCGTGGCCTTGGTCGTACGGCGGCGCGGCCGTGTCGTACCTGAGGCCGGCTGATCCGTTGCGCTGGCCTTCGACCGCGTAGTCGCCGCCTTGGCGGTGCCTACCGGGTCAGACGCCCCAGGGGGTGATACAGACCCGACGGCCGGCTCCGCCGAGATCGACGATCGTGCCGAGCCATCGGCCTGCGGTATCGAGTCCAACGAGAGCTGCGATCCGGCATCCGCTGACGCGGGGGCAGTGCTACCAGGATGCGATGGCGAAGCTGAGGGCAGTTCAGCTCCAGCCGGGGCCGACGCCGAGCCAGCAGCCGATCCCACCGACGCTGAGGACGGTCCCGGGCGGCCAGGCCCTGCCGCCGGGCGGCCATCAGAGGCCGTCCCCGACCCCGGAGCCGATGCCGCCCCCGTCACAGTTACATCCGGCGCTGAACCGCCCACCGATCCTGCGGGCACCGATCCCTCCGAAGGGAGATCATCGCCCCCGGGGGCCGACGCCGAACCGGCAGCCGATCCCATCGACATCGCGGAACGCAAGGAGTCGGCGAGCGACGACACCGGAGCCGTTAGCGGGTCGGGGACAGCCAGATCTGGTACCCGATCAGCCGCCGACGCCGACGCCGACGCCGACGCTGATGCTGAACGCGGATCAAGGCTTCCTGGGGCGAGCGCCGCACCAGCGGCAGATCCCATCGGCGCTGGAGAAGGTCCCGGATGGGCGGCCGGTGGAGCCGCCCCGGAAGCTGACAACGGGTCGGACAGGGCCGTGGCCGAGACCGAATCCGCTGGCAGTGACGAGCGGAATGGGCTGACGACCGATGAATCCGACCCAGACGGTGGCAGTGAACCAGGAGCCGCTGGTTCCATCGCTGGCCACGTAGGGGGCGAGCCAGCGCCAGATGAGACCGACGTCAGTGATGACACGGGGCGGGGTGCTGCCGGGCCAGGCATCGAATTGGGGGCTGAACCCGCCGCCAGTGGCGGCGGCGCCGAGCCGGCAGCCGATGGAACCGATGTCGGCTGCGAAAACGAGACAGGAGCCAATCTGCCCGGCACCGTACCTGTCGGCAGCGGCACGGGAAGCGGATCGACAACAGCCGAATCCGGGGCTGAACCCGCCGCCAGCGGCACAGAAGCCGAACCAGCGGCCGATGAACCCGGTGTCGACGGCCACAACGGGTCAGCAACCGGCACCGAAGCCCTCGGCAGCGGCGTGGGGGGCGGATCGGCAACAGCCGAGGCCGAGGCCGACTCAGGCCCCACCCCGGACGGCGCAGGAGGCGGACCAGGGAGCGATGACACCGACGCTGGCCGCGGCGACGGGCCAGGAGCCGTTGGCGGCAGCGGTGAGGGGAAAGCCGCCGCAGTGGGAGGGGGGTTGAGGGGCGTCGAGGTGGAGGGGGTTGATGAAGGCGGGGAGACGAAGGGGGACGGCGGTGTCGTCATTGGCGGTGGGTTGAGGGGGTGCACCGCCGAAGTGGAGGGCGCGGCGGAAGGGGGCGGAGAAGAGTAGGCGACGGACGCTGACGGCGCTGTCGGTATTGGCGGCGGGTAGGCGGCGACGCTGGGTGAGGGCGATGACGACGGACTGGGTGGCGACACAGCCGAAGGAGAGGAGGCCGATGAAGACAGAGAGACGGTCGGGGACAGCGGTGTCGATATCGGCGGCGGGGACGAGGCGGCGATAGGCGGCGGACTGAGCAGCGACGCAGCCGAAGAGGCGAGGCCCGACGAGGCAGAGGAGACCGCTGCTGACGACGGTGTCGCTATTGGTGGCAGGGGCGGGGCGGCGATAGGCGGCGGACTGAGCAGCGACGCAGCCGAAGGGGCGAGGGCCGAGGAGGCACAGGAGACCGCTGCTGACAGCGGTGTCGGTAGTGGTGGCGGGGAGGAGACGGTGGTGCTGGGTGACTGCGATGACGGCGGATTGGCGGGCGGCACAGCCGAAGAAGAGGAGGCCGATGAAAACAGAGAGACAGATGGGGGCGGCGGCGTCGCTATCGGTGACGGGGACGAGGCGGCGATAGGCGGCGGACTGAGCAGCGACGCAGCCGAAGGGGCGAGGGCCGAGGCGGCACAGGAGACCGCTGCTGACGACGGTGTCGGTAGTGGTGGTGGTGGGGAGGAGACGGTGGTGTTGGGTGACTGTGCTGTTGGTGGGTTGGGGGGCGGCACAGCCGACGGAGAGGGGGCCGATGAAGACAGAGAGACGGTCGGGGGTGGCGGCGTCGATATCGGTGACGGGGACGAGGCGGCGATAGGCGGCGGATTTAGTGGCGGCGGAGGCGAAGGGGTGGGGGTCGGGGGAGGAGAGGATACCGCTGGTGATGGCGGTGTTGGTGGTGGGGATGGGGTGGTGGTGTTGGGTGAGTGCGCTGTTGGTGGGTTGGGAAGGGGGGCAGGCGAAGTGGAGGGGGTGGTGGAAGGGGGTGAAGAGAGGGGGTTGGGGGGGACGGTGGTGAAGGTCCGGTCTTGGGGGGTGCGGTTGAGGGAGTCGCGGGCCTCGGGGTCGAGGGTTGGGGCGGGGCCGAGGCGAGGGGGTTTGCTGAAGGTGCCGATGCCCCAGCGGAGGTCGTGGCCTAGTGAGGTGGCCTCGACCTCGGCCATGAAGCGGCGCTCGCCCTCGGGGCCGAACTCGCGGATGCGCAGGCGGCCCTGGACGACGACCGGCTGGCCCATGCGGATGGACTGGGCGACGTTGTCGGCGAGGGCGCGCCGGCAGCGGACGGCGAAGAAGATCTTTTCGCCGTCGCGCCACTCGGAGGTGCGTTTGTCGAAGTAGCGGCTGGTGGTGCAGACGCGCAGTGAGGTCACCCGGGAACCGTCGGAGAAGGTGTACAGGCGTGGGGCCGCGACCACGTGGCCGTTGATGGTGACCTGAATGTCATTCATGAGGATGCCTCCTGGATGGCGGGCCTCATGCCCGCCCTACGGCAACCACGGTGGCCCAGACGGCTTGGGCGAGGAGCGGCCGAATGCCGTTCTGTGGATGAACAGACCCCACGCCGCCCGCTTGTGGATAACTGTTCGGGCCGACCCCAAGGGGAAACCGATAGGGAATCGTCACCCTAGGCGATGGTTGGTGACTGTTCGCAAGGGAGACCTAATCAGGCGCATACCGAAGCGGACGAGGAGAGGTCAATGACGACCCGTAGACGGCTTCCTCGACTGGCGGTGGCGTCGGCCGCGGCGATGATCACGCTGTGCCTAGCGGTGACCGGCACCATGAGCGGCACCCCCGCCATCGCCACCCCCAGGGCAGGAACCTCCATGGCCGGAACCTCCACGGCAGGCACGCCGGGCCGCGGGGACTGGCCGATGTGGCAGCAGAGCCCGTGGGGCCTGCGGCACAACGCGGCCGAGCGCGACATCACCCCCCGCAACGTCGCCGGCCTGGAACTCAAATGGGCCTTCACCTACCCGACGGCCGCGGGCAACCCGCGCAGCCAGCCCGCCGTCGTCGGTGACACCGTCTACTTCGGCTCCCCCGAAGGCAAGATGTACGCGAAGGACGCCGCGACCGGCGCCCCCAAGTGGGAGTTCGACCTGGCCACGGTCGGCCAGGGAGAGGTCAAGGTGCAAGACGGCCCCGCCGTCGCCAGGGGCAAGGTCTTCTTCGGCGACACCCGCGGCTACTTCTACGCCCTGGACCAGCGCACCGGCAGGCTCGCCTGGTCCCGGAGGCTGGATGACACGCTGTCGGCCGAGGTGACCAGTTCCCCCCTGGTCCACGGAGATCGGGTCTACGTGGGCGTCGCCAGCGGGGAGTTCACCTTGGGCAAGGACCACGACTGCTGCCGGTTCCGCGGCCACCTCAACGCCCTGGACGCCGACACCGGCGAGCAGGTGTGGCGGTTCTACACCACCCCCGAGCCGGTCAAGGTCGGCACCTGGCCGAACGGCAGGACCCGCTACGCCCCTTCGGGCGGCGGCGTGTGGAGCAGTCCCGCCATCGACCCGGCCACCCGCACGGTCTACGTCGGCACCGGCCAGAACTACACCGGCAGCGCCGGACACTACGACTCCGTGCTGGCCATCGACGCCGACACCGGACGCCCCCGCTGGACCCGCAAGATGACCGACGTGGACACCTGGCGCCTCGAATGCCTCTATCCCGCGCCGGGAGACCCCGGATACTGCCCCAACCTGCCCGACGGCACCGCCCTCGACTTCGACCTCGGGGCCGCGCCCAACCTGTTCAGAGCCGGTGGGCGTGCCCTGGTCGGGATCGGCCAGAAGTCCGGCGTGTATCACGTGCTGGACGCGCGCACCGGGCGGATCGTGTGGCAGCGGGCGCTCGCCGTCCCACGGCCCGGGGGAGCGAGCGGGATTCCCTGGGGCTCCAGCCATGACGGCGAACGGCTCTACGTGGCCACCAACATGGCCGAACCGGGCACGCTGTTCGCCCTCGACCCGGCCACCGGCCGCCTGCTGTGGAGGACGCCCAACCCGGCCGACGGCTGCACCACCGGCGGCGCGGCGCAGTACCCGGACATCTGCCGGCTCGGTCACACCCCGGCCGTCTCCAGCACCCCCGGACTGGTGTGGGAGGGCAGCACGGACGGCAAGATCCGCGCCTACTCGGCGGAGACCGGCGAGGTGCTGTGGGCGTACGACACGATGCAGGTCGTCCAGGGGGTGAACGGGCTGACCGGCCGCGGCGGGCAGATCGCCGCGGCCGGCGGGGTCGTGGTCGCGCACGGCATGCTGTACGTCCAGTCCGGCTACGGCCCCTGGCCCCTGCCCACCTACCCGAACCCGTACGGCGCGGTCTTCATGGCCTTCGGCCCCCGCTGACACCCGTACGACAGCTATGGTTCAAGGCTGCGAAGGGCCTCGTAGAAGTCGTGGTGGCGGCGCAGCTCGTGTTCCACCGGGGCGATGACCAGGCTTTCCGACAGGGCGGCGACGCGGCGGCGCATCTCGCGTTCGACGTGTTCGCGTTCCTTGCCCGCGGCCAGGACCACGAAGTTGCGGGCGGCCACGGCGGACAGGACGCCGAGGCCGAGGGCGGAGACCATGATCAGGCCGACCCATGGGAGGGTGCTCGCATCGGACAGGGCGCCGAGGGCGGACGGGGGCGCGCCCGCGCCCAGCTCGCCGTACGCGAGGCTCGCACCGCACCAGGCCAGGCCCGCGACGAAGATCACGACCAGCAGCCACTGCCACAGTTGCAGCAGCCGCCAGGAGCCGGGGACGCGGTCCAGGCGCGGGGCGATGAGGGAGAGTTCGTCGGCCATCGCGCGCGGGATGTCCCGCACGTGCGAGCGCGCGGCCTGTCGTACGCGGCTGCGCCACGACTCGTGCATGCCCGCCGACAGCCCGTCGGCCAGTGCCTGGACGGCGTTGTCCACCTCGGCGGGCTGGGCGCTAACCTCGCCGCCCGGCACGCCGCCGATCTCGGCGCGCAGCTCGCCCAGCCGGAGGTTCTTGAGCGGGTCGCCCTGCAGCCGGGCGGCCCAGCGGGCGTACGGCCAGCCGACCCAGGTCGCCGAGCGGGCCGCGTAGACGTTCTCCATGGCCTCGCCGATGGCCGGGACGCCGATGGCGTCGCACAGCGCGTCGGTCAGCCCCACCCGGCGGGCGGCGTCGACCGTGGCCGGGCTCGCGGCCGGGTCGCTCTCCGGCAAAAGCTCGTTCATGGCGCGCGTGACCCGCTCGACGTCGGCCTCCAGGCGCTGGATCGCGGCCCTGCGCCGGGAGACGGTGTCGGCGAGCACGGCCTTGAGGTCTTCCGAGCCGCGCGGGACCACCGCGGAGGTGGCGACCACGCGGGGGTTGTTGACGCCTTCCTTCTCCAGCAGCCGGGTGAGGTCGGCGACGCACTCGGTCAGCTCTTCCGGGGTCAGCCGGTCGGCGTGGTTGAGCGCGTAGACGGTGACCGCGTCGTGGCCGGACAGTTCGGCGATGTAGCGCAGGTGGGTGGAGGCGTCCGCGTACTTCTGCGGGTCGAGCACCCACACCACCAGGTCGGCGACGCCGATGAGCCGGTCGGCCTCGTGGTCGGTGAGCGCGCGGATGGAGTCGTGGTCGGGCAGGTCGAGCAGGATCAGGCCGTGCAGGTGCCCGTCGCCCTTGTCCAGCGCGCTGGCCCGGGCGAAGCGGTGCCGCCACTCGATCTGCAGCCAGTCCAGCAGCGGGCCGGCGCCTTCCAGGCCCCACACGCACGCGTGGGTGCGGGCCGTGGTGGGCCGGCGTACGCCGATGGGCGACAGTTCGAGCCCCGAGACGGAGTTGAACAGCGAGGACTTGCCGCTGCCGGTGCCGCCCGCGAGCGCGACCACGGTGTGCTCGGAGGACAGCTTCAGCCGGTCGCCCGCGCGCAGCAGGACCTGCGTCGCGTCTTCGAGCAGTCCGGGATCGACCGTGCCCGCGCCGAGTTCGACCAGGCGGGACAGGGCGGCCAGGCGGGAGCCGAGGCCGGGCCTGGCGCGTCCGCCGCCCGCGGGGATCGAGGGTGTGCCGGTGGTAGCAGTGCTCATCGTGCGGCCTCAAGGTTGTACGTCGCCTGGTACAAACGTGACGCGGCGGTCTCGTCGGGGATGCCCGCGCCGTCCAGTGCCCTGGCGTAGCGCAGCGTCTCCTCGTCGAACAATGTGTTGATCCTCGCCCGCAGGTCGTTGCGGGCCTTGACGCTGATGTTGCGCAGCGACTCGGCGCCGAGCAGGGCACGCAGCAGCCGCTGCGGCATCGGGCCGGGACCGCCCTCGATCTCGGGCATGCCGTACCCGAGTAAGCCCACGGTGAAGACCAGGCCGAGCGACTCCTCGTCGAAGGAGGTGGTCTTGGCGACCGTCCGCTTCGTCACGCCCTCCTTGCGGATCATCGCGACGAGGTGGTCCTGCCAGGCGGTGATGGCCCGCCCGGTGCGGCGCGCGAGATCGTCGGTGGCGTCGCCGAGGCCGGGGGTGGCGGCCAGCCGTTCGCCGTGCGGGCCGCGAACGGCCCAGCGCCCGGCCACGCCCTCCGCGGCGCGCTGCGCGGAAGAGATGACCACGGCCTCCAGTCCGGCCCGCAGCGCGGACTTCAGCGCGCGCTGCCGTTCGGGGGCCTGCCGGGCGGCCTTGCCGCCGAACCTGCCGGGCTTGCGCATGCTGAGCGTGCGCACCAGGTCGCCGGAGCCGGTGAAGTCCTGCCAGCGGGCCAGGACCTCGCCGCGCATCAGCGCGCCGTTCCGGGTGACCTCGTCGATCTCGGCGAGCGCGCCGCTGTAGGCGTCGTCGACGTCGGCGCGCAGCCCGGCGCGGAAGGCGACCTGGGTCTCCACGTGGCGGGCGAGGGCCGGGACGCGGGTGCGGAAGCTGTCCAGGACGGTGCCCAGCATGGCGCGCACGGCCTGCTCGCGCCGCTCCTCGTCCACCGACAGACCGGTCAGCCACATCCGCAGCTCGGCGATCTCGGTCTCCGGCAGCCGTCCGTCCTCGACCGCGCACTCGCTGATGACGAAGCGGTCGGCGTCGCCCAGGCCGTACTCGGTGAGCATCCGGACGAAGTGCTTGACCACGACCTCGCGCGCCCGCGGGGGCACCCGCGAAAGGACGATGGCCAGCCGTGCGCCACGCTCCTTGGCCATCCGCAGCAGCCGCCAGGCGGGCGCGTCGGCGTAGCGGGCGGCGGTGGTGACGAAGATCCACAGGTCGGCGGCGTCCAGCATGCGCTGCGCCACGTCATGGTGAGTCTCCCGCACGGAGTCGATGTCGGGGCTGTCGAGCAGCGCGATGCCCTGCGGCAGCCGCTCGCTGGAGGCCACGACGAGGTCGCCGGGGCCGGTGTCGGGGCCGGGGGCCTCGACTCTGGTGAGCCCGCCGAGCAGACCGCCCTGGTCGAACCGGCCGCGGTCGTAGGGGTGGCAGGCGAGCACGGGGGTGCCGGTGGTGGGACGGCGTACGCCCGTCGCGCTGACCTTGGCCCCGGCCAGCGAGTTGACCAGGGTGGACTTGCCCGCGCCGGTGGACCCGGCGACGACCACGAGGGCCGGGGCGGTGCTCATCCGCACCCGGGGCACGACGTAGTTGTCGAGCTGGGCGATGATCTCCTCGCGCGCCTTGGCGGCCTCCTGCGCGCCCGGGGCGTTCGCGCCGAAGCGCAGGCCGGCGATGGTCTCCTTGAGGGAGCCGAGGGCCGCGGCGAGGACTTCGGCCGCCTCGTCGGGCAGCGGGATCTCCTTCTCGGAGCCGGTGGGGCCGGTGGGGCCGGTGGGGTCGGCTGGGCCGCCGGGATCGACGCCGGAGGCGGCGGCCCACACGTCGCCCCATGAGCCCGCCCCGCCGGTCTCGTCAGCCTCGTCCGAGGCGGCACCGTCGTCGGGGGCCTCGGCGGGATCGCCGGTCTCGGCGCCCTGCGCTCCCGGGTCCGGCTCGTCGTCGCGGATCGGCCGGAAGGACACGGTCTGCTCGCCGACGTTCTCCGGCTCGGCCGTCTCGGGCACGCCGGAGTCGTCGTCGGCGGAGTCCCCGAGCCCGGGGGGCCTGTTGGCTGCTGACTTCACGGAATCCGCTCCGCTCGAACCATCTCGACCTCCTGCCCGACCTTCACGACATCGCCGACGAGCACGATCGCCGGCGGCCGTATTCCAGCCGCGGTCACGCGCTCGGCCACAGTGGACAGTGTGGCGAAAAGAGCGCGCTGCGTCGGAAGAGTACCGTCCTGTACCACCATTACGGGAGTTTCCGGCGAACGTCCTTCTTGTTGCAATGCGTCGGCTACGTCGCGGATTCGTTCGACGGCCATCATCAGCACCAGCGTTCCGCCCGACCTCGCCATCGCCGCCCAGTCCACCGTGGAGCGCGGGTCGCCCGGCGGGACGTGCACGGAGATCACGTGAAACTCCTGGCTGACCCCCCGATGGGTGACCGGCACGCCCGCGGCCCCGGGCACCGCGACGGCGCTGGTGATGCCGGGGACGACGGTCACCGGGATGCCCGCGCGGGCGCAGGCCAGCATCTCCTCCCCGCCCCTGCCGAAGACGAACGGGTCGCCGCCCTTGAGCCGGACCACGAACTTCCCGGCGCGGGCGCGCTCGACCAGCAGCTCGTTGATCTTCTCCTGAGCCAGCGCCCGGCCGTAGGGGATCTTGGCGGCGTCGATCAGCTCCACATCGGCAGGCAGTTCGTCGAGCAGCACGCGGGGCGCGAGCCGGTCGGCCACCACCACGTCGGCCTGGGACAGGAGCTGCCGCCCGCGCACGGTGATGAGCCCCGGGTCGCCGGGGCCGCCACCGACCAGCGCGACGCCGACGGGCTTGGTACGGCTGCGCCGGGCGTCGACCGTGCCGTCGCGCAGCGCCCCGGTCACCGCGTCCCTGATGCCGGCGGCCCGGCGCGGGTCGCCGCCGGCGGTGACCGCGACGGTGATCTCGCCGACCCTGCCGGAGGCGGGAGTCCAGGCGGCGGAGGCGTCTCTGTCGTCGGCGCGGACGCACCACACGCGTTTGGCCTCCGCCTCGGCCGCCACGGCGGTGTTCACCGGGCGGTCGTCGGTGCAGGCGTGCACGAGCCAGGCGCCGTCGCAGTCGCCCACCGCGTACGGCCTGGCCAGCCAGGTCACCCGCCCGGCGGCGATCAGGTCGTCCAGCGCCGGCGTGACGCTCGGGGACACCAGCGTGACCTCGGCGCCGGCCTCGATCAGGGCGGGAATGCGCCGCTGGGCGACCCGGCCCCCGCCCACGACGAGCACCCGCCGCCCGGAGAGGCGAAGACCGAGCAGGTAGGGGGACATGGCGGCCGATCTCCCATTCGCGAGACTTGCATGTTAGGAGGTAAACCTACCGGCTGAGTCCGCCGGATTTCGCTGCCCGTGCGTTAACGCCCGTCCAGCAGTGGCTGACGTGGGTCCCACGGCGGGTGCCCGGACACGTCGCGCCTGCGGCGCGCCATCGCGGACAGGGCTTCGAGCACGATGCGGTTGCCGAGCGCGGCGGTGATCCCGGCCTGGTCGTACGGCGGCGCGACCTCGACGACGTCCATCCCCACCACGGGTAGTTCGTAGCAGATCCGGCGCACGGAGTCGAGCAGCCCGCGGGCGGAAAGCCCGCCGGGCTCGGGGGTTCCGGTGCCGGGGGCGGCGGCGGGGTCGCACACGTCGATGTCGACCGACAGGAACACCCCCTCGCACTGGTCCAGCGCGACCGCGGACGCCTCGGTCAGGCATTCGCCCAGGCCGCGCGCCCCGATCTCGGTCATCTCGTAGGAGCGCATGTCGCGATCGGCCATCCAGCGCAGCGTCTCGGGGCCGGGCCAGTATCCGCGCAGGCCGATCTGGAGGAACCGGTCGCCGCGGACCGCCCCGGACTCGATGAGCCTGCGCATCGGCTGGCCGTGGCCGTACAGGTGGCCGAAGGCGACGTTGCCGGTGTCGGCGTGGGCGTCGAAGTGGATCATCGAGACGCGGCCCAGGCCGCGGACCCGCGCCACGCCCCTGGCGTCGGGCAGGGCGATCGTGTGGTCGCCGCCCAGCACGACCGGGACCGCGCCGCTGGAGGCGATGCGCCGCACCGCCTCCTCGATGGCGGCGATCGAGCCCTCGACGTCGCCGGAGTAGCACTCCACGTCGCCCGCGTCGAGCACCCGCAGGTCGGCGAGGGCGTCCACGCGCAGCGCGAGGCTCGGCCGGGAACCGTCGTGCGGCAGGTAGCACGCCTGGCGGATGGCCGCGGGGCCGAACCGGGCACCCGGCCGGTTGACGGTGCCCCCGTCGAACGGCGCGCCGAGGATCACCACGTCGGCGTCGGCGAACGTGCCCGGATCCGTGACATCGCACCGATCGACGCCGAGGAAGGTGATGTCGGCTCCGTACATCGGCCCATATCTGGCCACCGCGCGCTCCTTCCGGCCACCGGCCTACCTTCCCGGCCTTCCCGGGCGCGCGCGTCTCATTCCCCGCGAAGGGGTCATGCCTCCTTGTCGGTCACTCCGGCAGAGTCGAAGGTCGCGACGTCGTGCATGACGCGTACGGCGGCGCACACGAGCGGGTGCGCCAGCAGCGCGCCGGTCCCCTCGCCGAGGCGGAGTTCGAGGTCCACCAGCGGGCGCAGCCCGAGGTGGTCCAGGGCCAGGCGGTGGCCCGGTTCGGCCGAGCGGTGCCCGGCCACGCAGTGGTCCACGGCGGCGGGGGCGAGCGCGGCGGCGGCCAGCGCCGCGGCCCCGGCGATCACACCGTCCAAGATCACCGGGACCCGCGAGGCCGCCGCCGCCAGGACGAACCCGGCGATGGCCGCATGCTCCAGGCCGCCGAGCGCGCGCAGCGTGTCCAGCGGCCCGGCCTCGCACAGCGCGCGGTTGACGTCCAGGGCCTCCCGGACGACGTCGATCTTGTGGGTGTGCGTCTCCTCGTCGATCCCGGTGCCCCTGCCGGTGGCGACGGCCGGGTCGGCGCCGCAGAAGGCGCAGATCAGCGCGGCGGAGGCGGTGGTGTTGGCGATGCCCATGTCACCCGCGACGAGGCAGCGGGCGCCGGCCGCCAGCAGGTCGGCGGCCACCGTGATGCCGGTCTCCAGCGCGGTCACGACCTGCTCGCGGGTCATGGCCGGGCCGCGTGACAGGTCGGCCGTGCCCCGGGCGACCTTGCGGACCAGCAGGCCGTCGGCGGGCGGCAGGTCGCCCACCACGCCGACGTCCACGACGGTGACGGACGCGCCCATCTGGGCGGCGAACGCGTTGGCGACGGCTCCCCCGGCCAGGAAGTTGGCCACCATCTGGCCGGTGACCTCCTGCGGCCACGGGCTGACGCCGCGCACGTAGACGCCGTGGTCGGCGGCGAAGATGGCGAGGGCGGCGGGGACCGGCATGGGGGGCGGGCTGACGCCGGCCGAGCCGGCCAGCCGTACCGCGACCTCTTCCAGGACGCCGAGCGAGCCCCGCGGCTTGGTCAGGCGGTCCTGGTGGGCCGCCGCCTCGGCGAGCACGGCGGGGTCGGCGGGACGTACGGCGGCGATCGTCGCGTCAAGCAGGGGGCTCATCAACCATCCTCATCGCACGGCGGTGGGGCGGCCGGAGGCCAGGCGGGGGGCCGCCACGGCCAGCGGGGTGGAAAGGCGCGGGGGCGCAAGGTCGGGGGCGAGGCCCAGGGCCTCCTCGTAGCGGTCGAGCACGACGTCGGCCAGCACCTCGCAGTCGCCGATCACCTCGGCGCAGCGGATGTCCAGGTCGGGGTGCCCGGCCGCGTACGCGAGCGCCTGCGCCCACACGCGTTCCAGCAGCCCCCCGGCGAACAGCAGGTACGGCACGACGATGACGCGCCGGGCGCCGAGGCGGCGGCAGCGTTCCAGGCCGCCGGGCACGCCGGGCGGGGTGAGGGAGACGAAGGCGGTCTCCACGGTCATGTAGTCGTAGGCGTGGGTCTCCCAGAACAGCCGGGAGACCCGGTGGACGTCGGCATTGGCCGCGGCGTCGATGGAGCCGTCGCCGACCAGGACGACGGCCGTCTCGCGGGGTCCGGCGGGCTCCGGCTCCTCGTCGTGCGGCGCGGCGGCCGGGACCGCGCGCAGCCGGGGCATCTCCGTCGCGGCGTCGGCGAGCCGGTCGCCCAGCAGCGCGAGGATGCGGGGGTCGGGGCCGACCGGGCGGGCGCAGGAGTACAGGAGGGTGGGGTGGCGTTGCTGTTCGGCCGCCATGTGGGCGGGGATGTCCAGCCCGGCGCGGCGCTCGCCGTTCAGGGTGAGCGGGAGCGCGATCATCCGGTGGTGGCCCCTGCCCACCAGCGACGCGACGGTGTCGCCGAGCCGGGGCCGGGCGCGCTCCAGATAGCCTGCGGCGACGTCGGTACTGCGGTCGAGCCGGCACCGCAGCCGGTGTACGAATCTGCCGAATTCGGCTGCCCCGCTGTCATCGCCCGTGCCATGACCGATGAGCAGCAGTGGCGGCTTCATCCACGAATCTCCATCGTTCTTTACAGGCGTGACCTGCGAATGCTCGGACAAGTCACGCGAGGATATCCGAAAAGACACGGTTCTGACAGGCCATGTCGGAACCGGCGGTGCTGGTGGGACGGCGGAGATCATGCGGTCCTTGTGAGCCTCAGCGGCGGGTCCCGTGGAGGATCAGCACGGGGTCGGCGGGGGCCGCCGCGAGGGTCCCGTCAGGGCGTTCGGCGAGCCGTTCGGCGTGGATCCGCACGCCCTCGGCGCGGTAGCCGTACTCCCGCAGGACCGCCAGTACGGCCGGAGCCCGCTCCGCCTCCCGCAGCGCGCACACGAGAGCGGCCGGACCGCGTTTGGCGCACGCGGCCACCACCTCGGGCCCGCCCCCCGCGACGTACACGCCGTCGGGGTCGGGCAGCGGCTCCAGGGCGGCGGGGGCCTGCCCGCGGGTGAGGGCGACCTTGACACCGTGCGCGAGCACCCGGCGCTTGATGACCTCGCAGCGGCCGGCGTCCCGTTCCACGGCGAACACCGCCGCCCCGAACCCGGCGCAGTCCACGGACACCTCACCGTGGCCCGCGCCGATGTCCCACACCAGGTCGCCGAGCCGCGGGCCGAGCCTGGCGAGCACGAACGCGCGGGCCTCGGCGCCGATCCCCGGCGACCCGTGCGATTCGGCGGCCCACTCCCCCGGCCCCGGCCTGGCCCCGGCGAGCCACACCTCGCCGGGGCGGCGGTGGCGCGGATCGACGACCAGGACGATGCCGGGGTTCTTCCACGGGCGGGTGGTGGCCTCGCCCATCCGGCTGTGGATGATCCGCTCGTCGGGGCCGCCGAGGTCTTCGAAGACGATGAGCGCCCGCGGGGTGGTGGGGGCCAGCTCCCTGGCCAGTTCGGCGGGGCCGACACCGGGCGCTGCCAGCACGGCGACCTTGTGGTGGGCGCGGCACACGTTGGCCGCCCTGCGCAGTTCGGGGGTGCCGACCACCAGGGCGTCCTCCCAGGCCAGGCCGGCGTGGGCGAAGGCACGGGAGACGAGCGAGGCGGCGGGCAGCACCTCGGGGGCGAGGCCGTGCGCGCGCAGCTCGCGCACCGGGCCGAAGAACCCGGGGTCGCCGTCGGCGAGTACGACGGCGGGCCCGCCCGCCGAGCCCTCCAGGTGCTCGTCCAGCGCGCGGAGCACGTCGCCGGCGACGACCCTGGGCACGCCGGGATCGGGCCGCACCCGCCTGATGACCCGTTCCGGGCCGGTGACCAGCGCCGCCTGGTCCACCTTGGCCCGTGCCCCCGGTGACAGCTCCGAGCCGTCGCTGCCGATCACAGTGATCATCAGTGCTCACCGCCTCCCTCTCCCACAGTTACCGATGGCGGGCTCAACCGGTAGGTCCGGCGGGTGGAAGAGGGAGACGAAACGCGGCGGCCTTTCGGTGTGTCATATCAGTATTAAAGTGCCCGAATACCACTATTCGGGTAGGCGTATCACGCGCCGGTCAGCGAATGCGGAGCCCGGAGCGGCACCACTTCGCCGGGATGCGGGACCTCCGCGAGGTCGGACAGTGGTTCGGTGCCGAGCGGTGGCGGTGCGGCCAGGATCTCCTCCAGCAGGGTGCGCGCGGCGGGGGTGAGCGGCCGGGTGGAGTCCCAGTGGACGGCCACGCGGCGTCCGCAGGTGTCGGCCAGGCGGCGGACCATGACGCCGCCGGTGTCGGCGGTGGAGACGGCGAGCTGGTTGGTCACGCCGACGCCGAGGCCGTGCCGTACCAGCGAGACGAGCGTCTGCGGCTGGTTGGTGGCCTGCACCGCCTCGACCTCGAAGCCGTGCCTGCGGAAGACCTTGTAGGTCTCAAAGCCCATGGCGGTCGGCGATCCGAGCCGGCCGATGGTGATCAGCGGGTAGGCGGCCACCGCGGCCACGGGCAGCGGGTCGGGCAGGCGGGCCAGCGGGTGGCCGGGCGGGTGGACGACCACCAGCGGTTCGCGCCACAGCGGGCGGCTGCGCACCGGGGGCGCCGGCGGCGGGGTCATCGGCCGTAGGTAGACGTCGATCTCCCCTGAGGTCAGCGCGCTGTCCAGTTCCAGCGTGGCCCGCTCGACGAGCACCACCTTGATGGCGGGGCTGTGCCTGGCCAGCCGGTCCAGCACGGCCGGGACGAACGCCGCCCCCGCGCTCGGATAGCTGCCCAGGGTGACCACGCCCCTGGCGGCCCCGCGCCGGTCGGCCATCGCGGCCTCGGCGAAGGCCAGCTCGCGCAGGATGGAACGGGCGTGGTCGGCGAGCACCACCCCCGCCTCGGTCAGCTCGACCGGCCGCTTGCTCCGATCGAACAGCGGGAGGCCGGCCTCCCGCTCCAGCGCGGCGACGTGCATGCTCACCCGGGGTTGTGAGCGATGCACGGCTTCGGCCGCCGCACTGAAACTCCCCGTGTCAACGACCCCGAGAAACGAAACGAACCACTCCAGACGGACATCCGGTCGCAACATGGATCCGCTTTACCCCGCCGTTCGCAGCGCGACAAGATCTTGCCGTGAACCGGATGCCCGCTGATCCGTCTTCCGAATAATCCCATCCATAATTCGCGCTTAACAGTGGACCGGTATGGACCATAAGCTCGCGGAAACGACAGGCCCGTGACCTTTTGCCCGCCCCCTACACCCCCCTACGCCCCCTTCACGGCGCCGACGTCCGTGCATTCGCGCAGGAGTCATGCTCATGACCGCATTTTCCGGTTCACCGACCCCCCACCACCAGGCCAAACCCGCGGGACGCGTCCGCTGGACGATGATCTGGCTGGCCTTCGGCGCCACGACGATCAACTACCTGGACCGTGCCAACCTCGGCGTCGCGCTCCCGTACATGACGGAGGAGCTGAACCTCTCCAAGACCGGCGCGGGCGTGCTGCTCGGCGCGTTCTTCTGGACCTACGCCGTGACCCTGCTGCCGTCTGGATGGCTGGTGGACCGCATCGGGCCGCGCCGGATGATGGTGATCGCGGTGGCCGGGTGGTCGATCGTGACCATGCTGATCGGCGCGGCGAGCGGCTTTTTGGTGCTGCTCCTGCTGCGGCTGCTGCTCGGCGCGGCCGAGTCCCCCTCCTACCCGTCCAGCACCAAGATCGTCGCCCGCTGGTTCCCCTCCAGGGAACGGGCGATGGCCGCGTCGATCTTCGACAGCGGGGGCAGGGCGGGCACCGCGCTGGCGCTGCCGTTGATCACCGTGGTCATCGCGGTCGTCGGCTGGCGCGGCTCGTTCGTCGCGGCCGGCCTGCTCGGCCTGCTGTTCTGCGCGCTGTGGCTGCGGGTCTACCGCGACCCCGAGACGCACCCGCGCCTTTCCGCGCAGGAGCACACCTACATCAAGGAGGGCGGCGGGGCCGACGCGGGCTCGGACGTGCCCCCCATGGCCTGGGGCAGGCTGCTGCGCTACCGCACCACCTGGGGCATGATCCTGGGCTTCTTCTGCCTGTCCTTCGTGCTCTACTTCTTCATCACCTGGTTCCCGTCCTACCTGGTCGACGCCCGCGGGTTCGACCTGCTCAAGCTCGGGATCTTCGGCATGCTCCCGGCGCTGCTCGCCATCCCGGCGCAGTGGCTGGGCGGGGCGCTGCAGACCCGGCTGATCAACGCGGGCCGCAGCGTCTCCTACGCCCGCAAGGTGCCCCTCATCAGCGGGCTCGTGGTGTCCTCGGTGATCGTCTTCGCCGGGATCGTGGAGAGCCCGGCCGCGGCGCTGGCCCTGCTCGCCCTCTCCCAGTGCGCGCTGTGCTTCGCCGCCTCCAGCCTGTGGGCGCTGCCCGCCGACGTCGCGCCCGCCCCGGGCAACGTGGCCTCGCTGGCCGGCATCCAGGGCTTCGCCTCCAACGCCGCCGGGTTCGTCAGCCCGCTCGTGGTCGGCATCCTGCTGGACTCGACCGGCGGGTCGTACGTGGCCCCGCTGGCCGTCGCCGGCGGTGTGGCCCTGGTCGGCGCCCTCGTCTACGCGTTCGTCATCGGCAAGATCGCACCGCTCGGCGGCGCGGCCACCGGCCCGGCGGCGGACGCCGCACCCACCCCCCAGCAAACCTGACCCAACACCTAGAGAAGGAGAACAGCCGGTATGACCAGCATCGCCGAGGATGTCCTGGCGGCGTTCCGCATCGTCTCCACCGCGTCGGTGGCCGACGCGGTGGAACTGCAGGGGGTCCGCGGCTACATGAGCGGCGGAATCCGGATGCAGACGCCGGGCGCGGGCACGCTGGCCGGCCCCGCGGTGACCGTGCGGGAGGTGCCGACCGAGGAGGCCGAGCCGCCCACGCACGCGCTGGCCGCCATCGACGAGTCCGACCCCGGCAGCGTCGTGTGCATCGACGCGGGCGGCGCGGACGTCGCTGTCTGGGGCGGGCTGATGACGGCGGGAGCCGTGGCCAGGGGGATCGCGGGGGCCGTGCTGGACGCGGGCGTACGCGACGTGACCGAGATCCAGCGCGACTACCCCCAGTTCCCCGTCTACTCCCGGTGGAGCGTGCCCGCCACCACGGTCGGCCGCTACCGCACCGTGTCGCTGAACGAGCCCGTCGTGCTGGGCGGCGTGTCGGTCCACCCGGGCGACCTCATCGTGGCCGACCGGGACGGCGTGGTACGGGTGCCCGCCCGCCTGATCACCGCCGTGCTCGACGCGGCCACCGAGATCGAACGGCGCGAGCGCGAGCAGACCCGCCTCATCCTCGACACCGGCTCGCTGCGCGACGGCCTGGCGAAGTACAACCGGATATGACCGGCGAAACGGGCGGGGTGCTGGCGCTCGGGGAACCGCTCGTCGAGTTCAACGCGGCCACGGAGGGAGCGCTGGAACAGGCGGAGTCCTTCGCGGTCGGGTACGGCGGCGACACCTCCAACATGGTGATCGCCGCACGGCGCACCGGGGCGCGGGCGGAGTACGTGACGCGGGTCGGCGGCGACGCGTTCGGCAGGAGGCTGCTGGACCTCTGGCGGGCCGAAGGGGTGGACACCGGCCATGTGGTGGTCGAGCCGGACGGCCGTACCGGGATCTACTTCGTAGCCAGGCACGGCGGCGGCGCGCACGCCTTCACCTACTACCGGGCCGGTTCCCCCGCCAGCCGGTTGTCACCCGCGGACGTGCCGGAGGAGGCCGTGGCCGGCGCGGGGGTGCTGCACGTCAGCGGCATCACCCAGGCGATCTCGGCGAGCGCGTGCGACGCGGCGTTCCACGCCATGACGGTGGCCAGGGCGCACGGCACCCTGGTGTCCTACGACCCCAACCACCGCCCGGCGCTGTGGCCCGAGGAACGGGCGCGGGCCATCGTGACCCGCAGCGTCGAACTCGCCGACATCGCGCTGCCCAACCTGGAGGAGGGCCGGCTGCTGACCGGGGAGCGCGATCCAGAGGCGGTGCTCGGGGCGTTCGCGGCCCGGTGCCGCGGGGTGGTCGTGCTCAAGATGGGCGCCGACGGCGCGCTGGTCGGCGCGGACGGCCGGGCGACCCACGTGCCCGCCCACCCCGTGACGCCCGTGGACGCCGCGGGCGCGGGCGACACCTTCGACGGGGCGTTCGCCGCGCTGCTGCTGGAAGGGGCCACCCCGGTGGAGGCCGCGCGGTACGCGGTGGTGGCGGCGGCGCTGACCACCACCGGCCCCGGCGCGGTCGGGCCCATCCCGGCCCGTACGGCGGTGCGGGCGCGCCTCGCGACGGCGGAGGCGGCCGGCTGACGGCGGCCCAGGTTTGGCACCGGGCGCGGGGGTAGGGGGCCGGTTCCGGACAACTTCGGCGTAGGGGGTGACGCCATGGAACGCGGCAGCGCGAAACACGGCCCGCGCCTGGACGAGCATCAAAAGCAGGAGAGCGAGGGCATCGTCAGGGGCGGCGGCACGTCACACGCGGAGGAGTGGAAGGAGCCCGAGCCCACCGAACGCCCCGGCGAGAAGGACCTCGCCCCGCCGCCCGAACCGCCGGGCCACGAGCGCGGCAGCCCGCAGGGGATCAGCCCCGCCGACGTGGAACGGCGCAGCAACCTGGCCAAATGGCTGAGCAACGCGAGCTTCCCCGCCGGGCGGGACGCGCTGCTCGCCCACGCGGAAGGAGCGGGCGCGCCGGACGCCGTACTGGAGGCGGTGCGGGCACTGCCCGACCTGCAGTACGCCAACGTGTCCGAGGTGGCGCAGGCGCTGGGGCTCGGCGTCGAGACCCGCCGCACGTGAACGACATCCTGGGGGTGGAAGATGAAGCTCGACGCGATCCGTCCGCTTTACGACCAGCCCGGACCGTTCGCCTCGGTCTACCTGTACGCCGGCCGGTCCGACGCGAGCGGCGCGGAGGAGGTCGCGCTGCGCTGGCGGGAACTGCGCGGCCACCTCGCCGGGGAGAGCGACGGCGCGTCGCTGGACGCGATCGAGGAGCGGGTGACCGACCCCGGCGAGGCCGCCCCGGGGCGCGCGCTGTTCGCGACCCACGGGCAGGTGGCGCACGATGAGGCGCTGCCCGAGCCGCCACGCCGGGAGATCGCCCGCTGGGCGGCCCTGCCGCACCTGATGCCGCTGCTGGCCCAGCGCGGCGAGAGCGTCCCGCACGTCCGGGTGATCGCCGACCACACCGGGGCCGACGTCATCGTGGCCGGACAGGGGGCGCCCCGCCGTACGGCGGTCGGGGAGGAACAGGACTGGCCGCTGACCAAGACCGGGCAGGGCGGCTGGTCGCAGAAGCGCTACGAACGAGGGGTCGAGGAGACCTGGGAGCGCAACGCGATCGCGGTCGCGGAGGCGGTGGACGATGAGGTCCGCAGGACCGGAGCGGAGCTGGTCGTGGTGGGCGGCGCGCCGAGGTCCCGGGCGCTGGTGTGCGAACACCTGGGCGCCGCGGCGGCCGAACGCGTGGTGATGGCCGAGCACGGCAGCAGGGCCGAGGGCGCGGACCCGGCGGCCTTCGAGGCCGCGGCCGACGCCGCGGTGGACGCGTTGGTCGAGGGCAGGCGCGCCGAACTGCTGGACCGCTACGGCGTCGGGCCGTCGTCCCGCGGCCTGGACGACACGGTGGCGGCGCTGCGCGACGGCCGGGTGGAGGTACTGCTGATCGCCGACGAGCAGTCGGCCGACGACCTGCTGTGGATCGGCGAGGAGGGCGCGCAGCTCGCCCTGGAGGCCGGCCACCTGCGGGCGTACGGCGTGGCCGAGCCGGTGCGCGAACGCGCCGACGCGGCCTTGGTCCGGGCCGCCGCGACGACCGACGCCGAGCTGTGGTTCGCCGGGCGCGACGCGCTCGGCACGGACGTCGCCGCGCTGCTGCGTTACTGAGTGACGATCACGACTTCCAGGGTGCGCGGGCCGTGTACGCCCTCCACCCGGTCGAGTTCGATGTCGCTGGTCGCCGACGGGCCGCTGATCCAGGTCAGCGGGCGCGCCGGGTCCAGCGCGGCGATCGCCTCGGGCACGCCGGGGACGATCTGGGCGGCGCGCACCAGGCACAGGTGGTAGTCGGGGATCAGGGTGAGCGCGCGGCGGCCCTGCCCGGGACCGGCGTCCAGCACGATCGTGCCGGTCTCGGCGACGGCCACCGCGCATCCGGTGATCACGCCGTCTGCGACGTCGAGGGCCGACGCGGCCAGCGGTGGTTCGTCGCGCAGCACGGCGGCGGCCGGCACTGCCGCGGCCCACTCCGCGTCCAGGCCGCCGGGCACGACGATGCGCCGCACGCCGCGTCTGTCCAGCGCCTCGGCGATGAGCGCGGGCGCGTCGGCCTCCGGCGCGATGTGGACGGACGCCCGGTAGTCGCCCACCCGCTCGGCGAACCGTTCGGCGGCGGCGCCCTCGGGGCTGCCGGCCGTGTGATGGGCACGCGGGATCTCCACCTCGGGCGCGTCGCGTACGGCGGCGCGGACGCGGGCGAGGATGCGCTCCCTGGACCCGCTCATCGGCGGCCTCCGTTCGTCCTGGCCCACCAGTCCCTGAAGGACTCCGGCGGGATGTCGGGGATGTCGCGGGTGTCGGTCCAGCCCGCCAGCGGGCCGGGCAGGCGTCCGGGGGCGAGCCGGCGGAACCGGGCGGCCAGCCGCTGGGCGCGGGCCAGCCGTACCGGGCGGTCGAGGATCCAGCCCGCGGCGCGCATGCCGGCCCGCTCGGCGAGCGGGTGCGGGGCCTTGGCCCGCAGGTGGACCAGGACCTCGGGGATGTCGATGGCCACCGGGCACACGTCGTAGCAGGCGCCGCACAGGCTGGAGGCGTACGGCAGCGACCGGTCGAGGTCGGATTCCATGCCGCGAAGCTGCGGGGTGAGGATCGCGCCGATCGGCCCCGGGTAGACCGAGCCGTAGGCGTGGCCACCGGTCCGCTCGTAGACGGGGCACACGTTGAGGCAGGCCGAGCACCGGATGCAGCGCAGCGCCTGGCGGCCCACCTCGTCGGCGAGGACCCGGGTGCGCCCGTTGTCCAGCAGCACCAGATGGAACTCCTGGCCTTCCACCGCGCCCGTCCAGGTGGAGGTGTAGGGGTTCATCCGCTCGCCGGTGGAGCTGCGCGGCAGCAGTTGCAGGAAGACCGCCAGATCCCGCCAGGACGGCACCACCTTCTCGATGCCCACCACGCTGATCAGCGTCTCCGGCAGGGTCAGGCACATCCGGCCGTTGCCCTCCGACTCCAGCACCACGAGCGTACCGGTCTCGGCGACCATGAAGTTGGCCCCGGAGATCGCGACCTTGGCGGCCAGGAAGCGGTCGCGCAGATGCAGGCGGGCGGCCTCGGCCAGGGCGCGGGGGTCGTCGGTGAGGCCGGCGGGCGCGGGGCGGCCCCGGCGGCCCATCTCGGACAGGAAGATCTCCCGGATCTCCGCGCGGTTGCGGTGGATCGCCGGGACCAGGATGTGCGAGGGCAGGTCGTCGCCGAGCTGCACGATCAGCTCGGCGAGGTCGGTCTCGTGCGCGGTGATGCCGTGCGCGGCGAGCGTCTCGTTGAGCCCGATCTCCTGGGTGGCCATCGACTTGACCTTCACCACGTCGGTCTCGCCGGTGGCCTTGACCAGCCGGGTCACGATCCGGCCGGCCTCCTCGGCGTCTTCCGCCCAGTGGACCCGGCCACCGGCCCGGGTGACGGCCTCCTCCAGCTCGACGAGGTGGGTGTCCAGGTTGCGGAGGGTGTGGTCCTTGATCGCCTTGGCGGTCGCCCGCAGCTCCGCCCAGTCCGGCAGCTCCGCCACCACCTGGGCGCGCCTGCTCCGGATCGTGCCGGTGGCCTTGCGCAGGTTGTACCGCAACTGCGAATCCCGCACGGCCCGCCCCGCGTTCGCCGCGAAACTCACGGGCGGGCCTCGGTGGCGGCCAGGATCTCGGCGAGGTGCATGGTGCGCACTCCGGCGCGCTGGCGGGTGAGGGTGCCGCCGATGTGCATCAGGCAGGAGTTGTCGGCGGCGCACAGGACCTCGGCGCCGGTGTCGAGCACCGCGCGGACCTTGTCGGCGCACATCGCGGCGGACACCGCGGGGTTCTTGACCGCGAAGGTGCCGCCGAACCCGCAGCACTGGTCCGCGTCCGGGAGCGGCACCAGGTCCAGGCCGCGGACCCGGCGCAGCAGCCGGGCGGGGCGGTCGCCGAGGCGCAGGCCGCGCAGCGAGTGGCAGGTCGGGTGGTAGGTCACCCGGTGCGGGAAGTACGCGCCGACGTCGGTGACGCCGAGCACGTCCACCAGGAACTCCGACAGGTCATGGACCCTGGGCACGGTCGCCGCCACCGCGCGGGCGGGCGCGCCGGGCGGGGCCAGCCGCGGATACTGCTCGCGTACCATGGCCGCGCACGAACCCGAGGGCACCACCACCGCGTCGTACCCGGCGAACACGCTGACGAACCGCCCGGCCAGACGAGTGCTCTCGGCCCGGTATCCCGTGTTCAGGTGCATCTGGCCGCAGCAGGTCTGCCCGGCGGGGAACTCCACCTCGCACCCCAGGCGGCGCAGCAGCGACACCACCGCCTGGCCCGTCCGCGGGAACAGCGTGTCGTTGACGCATGTGATGAACAACGCGACCCGCACCCGGACCACACTAAACGATCGTCATCGGGTGTCGGCGACGCGGCAGTTCGCGCCCGAGCAGGCCGCCATCTCGTGCAGGGTGCGCGCCAGGGAGTCGACCACCTCGGCGGGCGTGCGGGTGACGATGTTGTCCAGTTGGTAGGGGTCGGCGGTCAGGTCGTAGAGCTGGCGCTCGCCGCCCGCGTACTCGACGTAGGTGTGCCTGGCCGTGCGCAGCGCCCGATACGGTGGCGCCTCCCCCGGCACCGGCGACCAGTCCGGCGGCCGGTAGAACTCCACCAGCACGTTCTTCCG
This sequence comes from Spongiactinospora sp. 9N601, assembly GCF_044326295.1. Lineage (NCBI taxonomy): Bacteria > Bacillati > Actinomycetota > Actinomycetes > Streptosporangiales > Streptosporangiaceae > Spongiactinospora > Spongiactinospora sp. 9N601. The sequence goes on along the minus strand of NZ_JBIRBB010000010.1, from coordinate 288,103 downwards.
CCACGCCGCGGGCGTCTGCCCGGTCAGCAGCGGCACCAGCGAACGCCCTTCGGCGAAGCCGGGCACCCGCGTGCCCGCCAGCTCGGTGAACGTCGGCCCGAGGTCCACTGTGGCGGTCATGGCGGTGACCGTGCGCCCGGCCGCCACGCCGGGCCCCCTGGCCACCAGCGGCACCTTGATGCTCTCCTCGAACGGCGTGGTCTTGCCCAGCGGCAGCCGGTGCGTGCCCAGGTGGAAACCGTTGTCGGAGGTGAAGAACAGGTAGGTCCGGCCCAGCCGCCCGGACTGGCCGAGCGCCCGCACGAGGGCGCCCACCATGTCGTCCACGCCGAGCATCGCGCGCAGCCGCCTGCGGTGGCGCTCGTCCACCTCCTCCACCTCGTCGTCGTCCAGGCGGGGGGCCGAACGCAGCCATTCGGGCTCGGCCGAGACGTCGTCCTGGTTGAAGCTGGGCGGGCGGGGCGCCCGCGCCTCGGCGAAGGCATCGGCGTGCCGGGGGGCCGGGTTGGCCGGCAGGTGCGGTGCGACCGGGGCCAGGTAGAGGAAGAACGGCTCCTTGCGCGGCTGGGAGACGAACGCGGACGCCTTGGCGGCCAGCACGTCGGAGAGGTAGTCGGACTCCTCGTCGCCGTAGGCGCGCAGGGTGCCGTTCTCGTTGAGCGTGTAGCCGAACTCCTCGTAGAGCCGCCTGACCGGTACGTACCATTCGTCCCAGCCGGGCGGCACATGGGTGGGCGGCGCGGCCCTGCCCGGATAGTGGTTGAGGTACTTGCCCATCAGCGCGGTGCGATATCCGGCGCCCTTCAGCCAGGTGCCGATCGTGGAGCTTTCCAGCCCGGATCTGTAGAACCGGGCGAACCCGCCCTCCGGCGCGGTGTTGGTGAACACGCCGTGGCTGTGCACGTACTGCGAGCGCAGGATCGACGCCCGCGACGGGCAGCACCAGGAGTCGGTCACGAAGTACCGCTCGAAGGAGGTGCCCTGGCGGACGAGCTGTGACCAGATGTTGGGAAACGAGCGCAGGTCGCTCGCCTCCAGGTCGTCGGCGACGATCAGGATGATGTTGGGGCGCGGCGCGGCGCCCGCGTCGGCGGGCACGCCGCGTATCGGCCCGGCTCCGGCGAGCAACAGCATCGCGGCGCAGGCCAGCCAGCCGACGACCTTCTTCACATGGGATAGGTTTCCCGCCTCGGGTCTTTTCGACACACGCCCGGCGCTCTCCGGTGCTCTCCGGTGCTCTCCGGTGCTCTCCCGGCGCGAGGGCCGGGGAGGCGGGCGATGTGCGTTCGGCTCGCCGGTCCAGCACAATCGGTCGGGTGACTACTCGGGTGCTGATCGCCGATGACCAGGCGCTGGTGCGGACCGGATTTCAGATGATCCTCGATGCCCAGCCCGACCTCGAAGTGGTCGCGGCGGTGGCGGACGGTGCTGAGGCGGTGGAGCAGGCCAGGCGGCTGCGTCCGGATGTGTGCCTGCTCGACATCCGCATGCCCCGGCTCGACGGCCTGGAGGTGACCAGGATCCTCGCGGGCCCCGGGGTGGACGATCCGCTGCGCGTGGTCATCGTCACCACCTTCGACCTGGACGAATACGTGTACGGCGCGCTGCGCTCCGGCGCGTGCGGGTTCCTGCTCAAGGACAGCGGGCCGACGCTGCTGGTGGAGGCCATCCGGGCGGCGGCGGTGGGCGACGCGCTGGTGTCGCCGTCGATCACCGTGCGGCTGCTGGAGCACCTGGCGCGCCCGCGTCCCAGTACGGCACGGCCGGCCCGCGAGCCGCTGACCGAGCGGGAGCTGGACGTGGTCCGCCTGGTGGCCAGGGGCCGCACCAACCTGGAGGTGGCCGGGGAGCTGTTCGTCTCGCTGTCCACCGTCAAGACCCACCTGGGCAGCATCCAGAGCAAGCTCGGGGTGCGCAACCGGGTCGAGATCGCGGCCTGGGCCTGGGAGTCCGGCATCGTGGGGTGAGACAAGCTCGGGTCCGCCCGGATCAGCGCGGATCAGCCCGGATTAGCGGAGTGGCGTACGGGATAGAAGAAGGACAAGGTCCTTCAGCGCGCATGCCGGGGGGAGAGATCTCATGCGCCTTGCCCCGCCACCACCGCACCGAGCGGCCTTGGCCGTCCACGCGGCCTTCCTGGTCCATCTCGCCGCCCTCGCCGGTTTGGTGATCTTCGAGGCGACCCGCGGCGAACGGCTGGCCAGGAGGCTGGCGCTGCTGGGCGCCGACGCTTCCGGCAGGCAGGCCCTGGTCGGCGACGTCACCCTGTTCGCGGTGCTCCTGCTCACGGTGGCCGCGACCGCGGTCATCGCCGCCTGCGCCTACCTGACCTGGCTGGTCAGGGCGAGGCGGGCGAGCGTTCCCGGCGTCCGCGGGTCGGGCGGGGTGCTGGCCGGCTGGCTGGTGCCCGGGCTCAACCTGATCGTCCCGCCGCTGCTGGTCGACCGCGTGTGGCGGGAGACCCGCGGCCGGCTGCCCGCGGCCCGGCGGCGGCGCTGGCTGGCCCTGCTCGCCGCATGGTGGCTGGCCTGGCTGGGCGCGCTGGCGAGCATCGGGGCCGGGTTCGCCGCGCGGGGCGGGGTCACCGGCGTCGGCCTCGTCCAGCTCGCCGCCTTCTCCCTGGCCGCGCTGCTGTGCACGGCCACGATCAGGCAGATCGCCCGCACCCGGCCCGCCGGGCCGCGCCCCGGCCGCTTCGCCCCGTACGCCGAGGCGGGCCACGACGCCCGGGTGATCGACCTGCCCCCGCTGGGCGGCCCGGTCCTGCAACCGCAGTCCGCGGGCGACCAGGCGAGCGGCTAGGCGCTGCGCCGGGTCGGCGCGGGCCCGGAGCTTCCGCCGCTGGCGTGCCAGAGCCGGCGCGGCGGGTCCTGCACGCCGGGGGCGGGGCCGATGTCGGCGTACGGCGAGAGCCGGAAGCCGTTGGCGTACTCGATGCGCCGCCCGCCGACCGCGCCCGCCGACACCGGGGCCGCGCCGAGCAGCGCCCGCGCCCCGGCGATCCCCTCCTCGCGCCACACCTGGTCCACGTCCAGCAGGTTCCAGCAGTCCAGCGCGCGCAGCGACACCGCCCGCGGCCCGGTCCGCCTGACCACCCCGCGGGCCACCAGCAGCCACGACCCGAAGACCGTGGCCGCGCAGTGCCCCTGCACCGACTCGAAGAACGTCAGGTCCACCGGGCCGGTCGAGTCGTCCAGGGTGGTGAAGATCACCCGCTGGCCGGACCGCACCGCCGGGGTCTGGGTGGCCACCTTGACCCCGGCGACCAGCACCTCCGCGCCGTTGCGCAGGGACAGCAGCTCCGCCGACCGGACCACGCCGATCGCGTCCAGCAGGTCGTCGTGGAAGCTGATCACATGGCGGCTGACGTCCATGCCCAGGATGCTCAGCTCGGCCTCGACCATCTCGCTCTCGGTCATCTCCGGCAGTTCCCCCGGCACGATGTGCTCGGTGAAGCCCAGCGGGAGCTGCGCCGCAGACCGCATGCCCCGTTCGAGCACGCCGACCTGGGCGATCAGGTCGCGCCTGGTCAGCTCGCCGGGACGCCAGCGGGGGCCGCCCGGGCGCAGCCGGTGCAGCGCGTCCAGGCCGCCGACCTGGACGATCCGCTCGGCGATCGGCCGCGAGGGCCGGGCCCGGTCCCAGAAGTCGGCCAGCGAGGTGTACGGCTGGCCCTCGACGATGCGGTCCACCTCGGCCTCGCTGACCCCCTTGACCGCGGAGAAGGGCACCCGCAGGCCGTACCCCCGGCCCATCTCGCCGACCCACGCGGGCGCAGGGGCCCTGCGCCCCGCGGGTTCCAGCCCGGCCGGGTGGACGCGGATCCTCGCCGGCCCCTGGGGGTCGGCGGCGGGCGGGCCGGCGCGCGGGCCGACCCGCTCGACCAGCCACTGCCGGCCCGAGCGGTTGATGTCCAGCGGCAGCACCGACACGCCGCACTGGCGGGCCTCGTCGAGGATGACCCGCTGCGGGTACATCCCCGGCTCGTGGGTGAGCACCCCGGCGAAGAAGGCCGCCGTGTGGTGCCGCTTGAGCCAGGCCGACTGGTAGGTGGGCAGCGCGAAGGCCGCGGCGTGCGCCTTGCAGAACCCGAACGCGCCGAACGCGTCGAGCACCTCCCAGGACCGCTCGACGGTCTCCCTGTCGTACTCCGGCCGCACGTTGAGCTCCCACCACACCCGGACCCTGGACCTGCCCTCGGGGGTGTCGAGGGTGCGGCGGATCTTCTCCGCCATGGACAGGCCGCAGCCGGTCATGGCGTGCACGACCTGGAGGATCTGCTCGTGGAAGATGACCACGCCGTTGGTCTCGGCCAGCACCCCTCGCAGGTCGGGGTGCGGGTAGCGGACCGGCCGCCAGCCGTGCCTGCTCTCCAGGAAGGGGGTGACCATGTCGGAGTTGACCGGCCCCGGGCGGAACAGCGAGATGTCGATGATCAGGTCGTGCATGGTGCGGGGGATCATCTTGGCCACCAGCTCGCGCTGGCCGGGCGACTCGATCTGGAAGCAGCCGATGGTGCGGCCCGTGCCGATCAGGTCGTAGGTCTCGGTGTCGTCGTGGGACACCTCGTCGAGCCGTACCGAAACGCCGTCCACCCGCTCGATCTCCGTGAGCGTGTAGGCCATGGACGACTGCATGCGCACGCCCAGCACATCCAGCTTGAGCATGCCCGCCTCCTCCACGTCGTCCTTGTCGAACTGCGACATCGGGAAGTCCAGCAGGCTGCGCTCGACCGGGGTGCGGTCGCGCAACCCGGCGTTGCCGACCAGCACGCCGCAGGGGTGCAGGGCGATGTGCCTGGGCAGGCCGTCCAGCTTCTCGGCGAGCCGGAACACGGTGGCCAGCGCCCGGTCGTTCAGCCCGCTCTCGCGCAGCTCCGGCAGGTCGGACAGGGCGGCGCGGATCTGCTTGGCGCGTACGTGCGGGAACGCCTTGGCGATCACGTCGATCTCGTGCGGGGGCAGCCCCATGGCCCCGCCCACGTCGCGGATCGCGCTGCGGGCCCGGTAGGTCTCCATCATCGACACGCAGGCCACCCGGGCCTCGCCGTAGCGCTCGTAGATGGCGCGGTAGCAGTCCAGGCGGCGGGCGGACTCCACGTCCACGTCGATGTCGGGGAGCCCGACCCGGCCCTCGGACAGGAAGCGCTCCATCAGCAGGTCGTGGTCGAGCGGGTTGACCTCGCCGATGCCGATCAGGTAGTTGACCAGGCTGCCCGCGCCGGAGCCGCGGATCGCGCAGCGGACGCCCATGCCGCGGATCATGTCGGTGATCCCGGCCACCGCGATGAAGTAGCCGGACAGCCGCTTGCGCTCGATGACGTCGAGTTCGGCGGCGAGGCGCTCCCTGGCATCGCTGGAACGGTCCAGCCCGCGTCGGTACAGGCCGTCGGCGCAGCGGTCGCGCAGCAGCGGCACCGGGTTCCTGCCGATCTCGGGCAGGTGCAGCTCGGGCTCGTCGTTCTCCAGGACCAGCAGGTCGAATGGGTCGAGGACGCAGCGCTCGGCGACCTGGCGGGTGGTCGCGAGCAGGCGGGCGGCCTGTTCTTCGTCGCCGCCGCAGATCCGGGCGGCGACGTGGGCCATCTCCTCCGGGCTCTTGAGGTAGGCGTGCGAGGTGGAGTGCGGGAGGTGGCGGGGGTGCAGCGGGACCAGTTGGCGGGCCGCGTCGAGTACGTCGCCGACCTGGTAGTCGGCCGGCGCGAGGTGGCGTACGGCGTTGGTGAGCACGGCGGGCACCCCGGCCGCGCCGGCCAGGCCGAGCATCCGGGCGGCGGTGTTGGCCTCGCGGTAGCCGTACTGGTCGACCAGTTCGACCACCAGGTCGGGAACGGCGGCGCGCCAGCGGGCCAGCAGGCCGGCGGCCAGGTCGTCGCGCCGGGCCGCGGCGGCGTGACCCACGTCGGAGGCGGGACCGAGCATGACCACCAGGCCCTCGGCGTGGGCCGCGACCATCTCGCGGGTCACCCGGGGCTCACCGCGCTCCCCGGAGTAGTGGGCTGCGGTGACCAGACGGCACAGGGCGGCCCAGCCGCCCGAGCGGGCCAGTACGGTGATCCGCCGCTCGCCCTTGCCCCCGCCGCCTTCGTCTGCGGAAAGGGCGAGGTCGGCGCCGATGACCGGCGACACGCCGGCGGCCAGGCACGCCTGGGCGTGCTTGATCGCGCCGTACAGGCCGTCGCGGTCGGTCAGCGCGAGGATGTCCATGCCCAGCTCGGCGGCCCGGCGGACCAGCGCCTGCGGGAAGGCGGTGCCGTAGCGCAGCGAGTAGGCGGAGGCCAGGTGCAGGTGGGCGAACATCAGTCCCACGCCCTGATCATCAGCCAGCCGTCGCTCGCGGTGTCGTAGCGCAGCTCGTAGGTGCCGCCCTGGTCGCCCGCGCGGGCCTCGACCCGCCAGAACCTGCGCTCGCCCGGGTCGTTCTCCGAGGTCTTCCACCACTCGCGGGCCACGACCCAGTGGTCGAGCACCCCGTGGACGACATAGAGCCGATCCCGCCAGACGAACTGGCTCGGTGCGCCGTCTCGGGTCCAGACCTCGATAGGGTCTCCGTAGAGTCTGCTCAAGGCGCTTGCTCTCCCTTGTGGCTCCGGCTGTTTCCTCGCGAGCCACCCGGGGGAAGGCGGGTGCTATCTCGAACATATGTTCTCAAGCCGCCGAACGCAAGTCGGACGCCGGCCCGCTTGTCACCTCATTGGAGATCAAGGAGCAGGATGATGCGAGCCATCGTGATCTCCGCCACCGGCGGACCAGAGGTGCTGACCTACACCGACCACCCCGACCCGGCGCCCGCCCCCGGTGAGCTGCTGGTCCAGGTGGCCGCCTGCGGTGTCAACTTCATCGACACCTACCACCGGAGGGGCCGCTACCCGCTGTCGCTGCCGACGGTCCTCGGCCGGGAAGGGGCCGGCATCGTGCTGGCCGCCGGGGAGGACGTCGCGGAGTTCGCCCCCGGCGACCGGGTGGCCTGGACGGGCGTGCCAGGCAGCTACGCCGAACTGGTCGCGCTGCCCGCCACGCGGGCGCTGCCGGTCCCCGACGGGATGGCCCTCGACCTGGCCGCCGCCATCCCGTTGCAGGGGATGACCGCGCACTACCTCACCCATTCGGTCCATGCGGTCAAGCCGGGCGATGACGTGCTGGTCCACGCCGCGGCGGGCGGGATGGGCCTGCTGCTGGTCCAGATGGCCAAGCTGCGCGGGGCCCGGGTGATCGGCACGGTCTCCACCGACGAGAAGGCCCGGCTGGCCCGCGAGGCGGGCGCGGACACCGTGCTGCGGTACGAGGGGTTCGCCGACGCGGTGCGCGACCTGACCGGCTCAGGGGTCCACGTCGTCTACGACGGCGTCGGCGCGGCCACCTTCGACGGCAGCCTGACCAGCCTGCGCCCGCGCGGCATGATGGCCTTGTACGGCGCGGCCAGCGGCGCGGTGCCGCCGGTCGATCCGATGCGCCTGTACCACGGCGGCTCGCTGTTCCTGACCCGGCCGCTGCTGGAGCACTACATCGCCACCCGCGAGGAACTGCTGTGGCGGGCGGGCGACGTGTTCGACTGGGTCGCCTCCGGCGACCTGCGGATCGACGTGTCCCGGCGCTACCCGCTGAGCGAGGCCCGCCAGGCACACGAGGCCCTGGAGGCCCGCCGTACGACGGGCAAACTGCTGCTCATCCCCGACCGCTGACCTTCCCGGCCGGCTCCGGTGCGAAGCACCCGTCCGCCGTGACCGGCGGACCTGCTGCCCTGCGGGCCCGCCCTGATACTGATGCCGGGACGGCGCAAGACGGGTGAACTCCCCGCACGGTTACGACGCCTTTCGTGGCGCGCGGTCGGCGGCAGGGGTCACCAGTCCTGCGACAAACCCGACATTCGGCGCAGGTATTCGTCTTCGTCGATCTCACCGGCCGCGTAGCGCCGCTTGAGGATCTCACGGGGGTCGTCGGCGGGAGGGGACAACGGAGTGGCGGAGCGGGTCCGTGCGACGAGCATGACGCCGAGGACGACCGCCACCACCAAGGCGATCATGAACAGCAGCAGGACGATCCTCATGCCCCCATTGTCCCCCCGGGCGGCAGCGAGGGAAGGCCGGACGGCGGGCCGCCTTCCAGCAGGCGGGTCAGCGCGGCGGTGTCGAGGTGCCGCTCGACCAGGTCGCCGAGCGCGTCCAGGCGGCGTTCGCGCAGCGCGGCGAACGACACGCCAGGGGCCGGGGTGAAGTCGCGCCCGGCGAGCGAGGCCGCCTCGGTGAGGAACGCCCTGCGGAAGTCGTCGTTCTCCAGCGCGCCGTGCCAGGTGGTGCCGAACACGCCGCCCGCCCGGCAGCCGTCCAGGAACCGCTCCGCGCCGTCGTCGGGGGTCACCGTGCCGTGGTGGATCTCGTAGGCCGCCACGCGGTGGCCGTACGCCTCGCCGACCGGGGTGCCGAGGGTCTTGGCCGCGGCGAACTCCACGGTCGCGGGCAGCAGTCCGAGCCCCGGTACCGTGCCCTCGCCCGACTCGACCAGGTCGGTGATGGTCCTGGTGAGCATCTGGTAGCCGCCGCAGATGCCCAGCACCGGGCCGCCCGCGGCGGCCGTCTCGGCGATGGCCCGGTCGATGCCGCGCTCGCGCATCCAGCGCAGGTCCGGCACCGTGGCGCGGGAGCCGGGGATGACCACGAGGTCGGCGTCGGCGATCTCGGCGGGGCCGGTGACGAACCGCACGACCACGCCGGGCTCGCAGGTCAGCGCGTCGAGGTCGGTGAAGTTGGAGATGCGCGGCAGGCGGACGACGGCCACGCGCAGCGACTGCCTGCCGTACGGCGGGCCTCCGGCGGCGACGCGGTCGCGCGATTCGAGGGCCAGGGAGTCCTCCACGTCCAGCCACAGGCCGTCCAGCCAGGGCAGCACTCCGTAGACCGGCCGGCCGGTCAGCTCGCGCAGCGTGTCGAGTCCGGGCGCGAGGAGTTCGGGGGCGCCCCGGAACTTGTTGACCACGAACCCGGCGATCAGTGCCTGGTCGGCCGGTTCGAGCAGCGCGACCGTACCGTAGAACGCGGCGAACACCCCGCCCCTGTCGATGTCGCCGACCACGACGACGGGCAGCCCGGCGGCGCGGGCCAGGCCCATGTTGGCGATGTCGCCGCGGCGCAGGTTGATCTCGGCGGGGCTGCCCGCGCCCTCACAGATCACCACGTCGTGTGCGGCCCGCAGCCGGTCGAGCGATTCCAGCGCCACCTGCCGCAGCTTTTCCTTGAGCCCGCCGTACTCCATCGCGTCCACGTCGGTGAGCGGGCTGCCCAGGACGACGACCTGACTGCGCCGGTCACTGCCCGGTTTGAGGAGGATCGGGTTCATGTCGGCATGCGGGACCAGGCCACAGGCCGCCGCCTGCACGGCCTGCGCACGGCCGATCTCCGCGCCCTGCGGGGTGACGAACGAGTTGAGCGACATGTTCTGCGCCTTGAAGGGCGCCACATCGACGCCCTGCCTGGCCAGCCACCGGCAGATGCCGGCGGTGACCACGCTCTTACCCGCATCCGAGGTCGTCCCCGCGACCAGCAACGCCCCCTTCACCCACCCCACCCCGCCACCAGATCCCGCCCTGCCCTGAGCACCCGCCCGGCGGTAAGCCCCCGACCCGTACCGAGGGCCCGGCCCGCTCCAAGACACCACCCCGCCCTGAGCACCCACGCAACATCAAGCCCCCGACCTGCGCCGGGAGCCCGACCCGCCACGCGACCCCACCCGGCAGTAAGCCCCCGACCCGTACCGGGGACCCGGCCCGCTCCAAGACACCACCCCGCCCTGAGCACCCACGCAACATCAAGCCCCCGACCTGCGCCGGGAGCCCGACCCGCCACGCGACCCCACCCGACGGTAAGCCCCCGGCCCGTACCGAGGACCCGGCCCGCTCCAAGACACCACCCCGCCCTGAGCACCCACGCAGCAGCAAGCCCCCGACCTGCGCTGGGAGCCCGACCCGCCACGCGACCCCACCCGGCGGTAAGACCCTTCCCCGCGCCGAGGACCCGGCCTGCCGTGCGGCCCTCGCCCGCTTCAAGCCACCGTCCCGCCATGCGGCTCCCCCCAGCATCAAACCCCCGCCCTGCCATGAGAGCCTGCCCGGCAGTAAGCCCTTGGCCCGCTTCGAGGCCCCGCCCCGCTATGCGGCCCCACCCGGCGGAAAGCCTTTGCCCCGTACCGAGGGCCTGGGCTGCCGTGCGGGCTCGGGCCGTTCTGAGGGTCCGGCTTGCGAGGAGGGCACGGGCGCCGATCGTCAGGGCGGCGGCGAACAGGGAGACGGCGCGGGCCAGGCGTACGGCGCGGCGGATGTCGGGCGGCGACGGCTGGCGTCCGTCGCCCATCTCCGGGCGGTGCTCGACACGCCCGGCGTAGACGTTGCGCCCGCCGAGGGTGAGGCCGAGCGCGCCCGCGAAGGACGCCTCGCAGCGCCCGGCGTTGGGGCTCGGATGACGGTGGCCGTCGCGCCACAGCACCGCCGCCGCACGGGCGGGCGAGCCGCCGGCCACCGGCGCGCAGGCGGCGGCGAGCAGGCCGGTGAGCCGGGCGGGGGCCAGGTTCGCGGCGTCGTCCAGGCGGGCGGCGGCCCAGCCGAACCGGGCGTAGCGCGGCGAGCGGTGCCCGATCATGGCATCGAGGGTGTTGACCGCGCGGTAGGCGAGCAGCCCGGGCACGCCCGCCACCGCGCCCCACAGCAACGGGGCCACCGCGGCGTCGGAGGTGTTCTCCGCGACAGACTCGACGACCGCCCTGGCGATCTCGGCGGCCGAAAGCCCGCTCGGGTCGCGCCCGACCAGGTGCGGCAGCCGCCGCCTGGCCGCCGCCAGGTCGCCGCTCTCCAGCGCGCCTGCCAGGGTGCGGCCCTCCCTGCCCAGGGTGGTACCGCCGAGCACGGCCCAGGTCGCCACGGCCGTCACCATCGCCCTGGCCACCGGCCGCCGCCTGGTCGCCCACTCGGCGGCCACCCCGAGCGCGGCGGCCGAACCAACACAGATCGCCACATGCGCGACACCCCGGCCGCGGGCGTCGCCGTACAGCTTCTGCTCCAACGCAGCGGCCGCCCGCCCGAACAGCGCCACAGGATGCCCCCGCCGCGGATCACCCACCGCCGCGTCCAACACCACCCCAAGCGCCATCCCCACGGCTGTCCCCCGCCCCATCAACGCTCTAATCCCAGCGGACACAAAGCCCCAATCAACTAAACGGCCTCATCGGCCCCACCCAACGCAAGCATGTCACCCACCACATCAAGGCTGGCGGGCACGTGGAGCGGGGCCGGACGGCGGGCTCTGGAGAGGGGGTCACACGAGGGAGGCATGGAGCTCGTCTTCGTGAACGTCCAACCACGTACGGGCCCGACGAAGGACACCCGCGCACCCCACTCACCGAACCCGGACAACATGCCCAACCCGCCGAGCACAAGTGAGGTGCCCCACCACACCGAGGCTGGCGGGCACGTAGAGCGACACCGGACGGCGGACACCCGCGTACCTGACTGACCGAACCCGGGCAACGCACGCAGGCCGCCGAGCACAAGTGAGGTGCCCTCCCGCACCGAGGACGACGGGCTCTGGGGAGGGGGTCACATGAGGGAGGCATGGAGCTCGTCTTCGTGAACGCCCAGCCACGTACGGGCCCGACGAAGGACACCCGCGCACCCCACTCACCGAACCCGGACAACATGCCCAACCCTCCGGGCACAAGCAACGTGCCCACCACACCGAGGACGGCGGGCTCTGGGGAGGGGGTCACATGAGGGAGGCATGGAGTTCGTCTTCGTGGGTGTCCAGCCAGGCTCGGGCTCGGCGGATGCGCTCGCCTGCGCCGTAGGCCCAGCGGCGGGCCCAGCCGCCGCCCGCCGTCTCGGCGCGCCGGCGGGTCGCGGTGTAGGAGCGGCCGAAGCGGAGCCGTGCCAGGTCGAGCAACCGGCGGCGGTCGCGGGGCGGCAGGCCGTACTCGTCGCAGAACAGCCGCAGCCGCGCGCCCACCTCGGCCCCGTCCAGCTCGCGCTGCAACGGGTCGCGGTCGAGCGGATCGGCGATCGGAGCCCAGTGCCGCAGCGTGGTCACCACGTCGAACAGCCGCGTGGTGGGCCTGGCCAGGTCGAAGTCGATCAGCGCGTACGGCAGGCCGCCGCGGAACACCACGTTGCCCGGGCTGATGTCGCAGTGCCCGATCACCTCGGGCGGGCGGTCGTCGTTGGAGCCCGGCTCCCACTCCGCATGCCGGGTCAGCGGGAACGCCTCCGACGCGTCATGGAAGCGGCGCAGCAGCCGGGCCAGCGCGGCGAGCGAGCCGGCGGTCACGGCGTACGGCGGCAGCGGCCTGGCGGGGGCCTCCCCCTCGATGTACGTCAGGATCTCCCGGCCCCGCTCGTCGAAGCCGACGACCCGGGGCGCACCCTCGAACCCGGCCGCCGCGAGGTGGCGCAGCAACGCGTGGACGGCCGGCGTCGCCCGGCCAACCGGCCTGCGTACGGTGCCCCCGGCACGCACGACCCCCTCGGTGGTCTCCCCGCCACGCAGCGCGATCTCCCGCGCCGCGGTCACCGGCGGCGCGAGCGCGGGGAACGGGGGAAGCATGGCAAGCAGCCTAATCCACCCCTCATGCACGGCACACGGGTTTACCACCGACCACCCTCCTACCAGCCCGCGAGCCACTTGCGGACCGGCCCCGATCCGGCCAGGGCCCAGAATGCTCATGCCCTGCCCGGGACAGACCCGCGGCCGAAAGTCCGGCATGGCATTCCGCCAATGGCGGGTCAGGGGCGGCGGGGTGGCCTGTGTGTCAGCCGGTCGGGGGCCTCGGAGAAGGCGGCGTGGTAGCCGTGCCAGTCGGCGAGGCCGTCGAGGGTGCCCTTGCGGATCTCGGCGATGAGCGCGGTGAGCCAGTCTCGTTCCGCCCGGTACAGGACCGCCTTGTACTCCGCCTCGATCATGTGAACGCGGCCGACCCGGCCGGCCGCCATCTCCTCGAAGGTGTCGAGGGTGCGCAGTAGTTCGGTCAGGCGGACCACGCGTTCTTCGAGCAGCGCGGCGGCGTCGTCCGGTGACATCACCGGCATCAGCGACAAACCCGCCTCGAAGTTGGTGTACTCCTTGATCGGCGTGGACAGCAGCATGCTCAGCCAGTCGACGACCTCAAGCCGCCCCGCGTCGGTGATGGCGTAGACGGTGCGCTCGGGGCGTCTGCCAGCGCGGGTGGTCTCCTGGGCCTCGATCAGACCGGCGCGTTCCATGCTCTGCACGACGGAGTAGAGCGAGCCGTAGTTGAGCCGGATGCTGTCCTCCTTGCGCCGCGAGCGCAGCGTGGTGGCCAGCTCGTAGGGATGCATCGGGCGTTCGAGCAGGGTCGCCAGCACCGCCAGCGCCAGCGGGTTGCTCCTTTTGCGCGCCACGATCACCTTCCCCTGTTCCACCGGCAGTCTACGCACGCCAGGACATAGCGTCCGGGCGCCCGGCGGCGTACTCGGCCTCGAACCGGGCGTCGCCGAGCGCGGCGCGCGACCGGGCGGTGATGCGGTCCACGTCGCCGCGCTCGCCGGGCGGCAGCGGGGCGCCGGCCGCCGTGCGGGCCGCCGCCGCAGTGCCGAGCAGGCGGGCGGCCCGCAGGTGCGCCCCCGCCAGGGAGTGCGCCCCCGCCAGGCCCTCCAGGGCGAGGGCGACGGCCCGGGGGTCGCCCGCGGCCCGCGCCGAGTGGAGTCCTTCGGTGTGCAGCGCCAGCGCGCGCCGTGCGTCGCCGCGCTGTTCGGCGGTGAACCCCAGCTCGGCCAGGATCAGCGCGGCCCCCGGATCGCCTTCCAGCTCCCGGCACCAGGCCAGCCAGGCGAGCAGCCGCCGTTCGGCCTCGTCCAGGTCGCCGCCGCGGCGGGCGATCATGCCCAGCCCGACCTCCGCGAACTGCCGCCCCGGCTCGTGGGACTGTTCCGCGGCCCGGCGCAGCGCCCGTTCGTGCAGGTCGCGCGCCCGTTCGTGGTCGCCGGTCAGCATGGCGATCCGGCCGATCCGCGCGAGCAGTTCACCGGCGTCGGCGGGCAGGCCCAGCTCTTCGGCGACGCGCAGGCCGTCCCGGTGCAGGGCCTCCGCGCGAACGTAGCCGCCCTCGATCTCGGCGAGCAGCCCCAGCGTGCGGTTGGCCTGGAGCAGTCCCCAGCCGTCGCCCAGCCGGGTGAAGAGGGCGCGGCTCTCCTCACTGAGCCGGCGGCCCGTGGCGAGGTCGCCCCCGGCGATCACCTGCCTGGCCCGTACGACGAGCGCCGCCGCCGTCCCCCACCGGTCGCCCAGCGCGCGGAATCCGGCCAGCGCGCCGGTCAGCCTGGCCACGCTCACCGCCGGATCGCCCGACCCGAAGCGGGCGAACCCGAGGAACCAGCGCGCCTGCGCCAGGCCCGCCGGGTCGCCGTCCCGCTCCGCGAGGGCCAGCGCGGCCTCGTCCTCCCCCGGCGGGCGGTCCGCGTCGCCGGCCAGGATCGCCATCCCCGCCCGCCAGACCTCGGCCGCCCGCCGTCCGGCCGCATCGGCTCCCGGCACGGCCAGCGCGGCGGTCAGCCCGCGGTGCGCCTCGCGTGGCCGCCCGCGCAGGAACCAGTACCAGGCCAGCCCGTTGACCAGGCCAATCGCGAGGTCGCCCGCGCCGAGGCGGACGGCGTGGTCAAGGGCCGCGCGCAGGTTGGGGGCCTCCTCGTCCAGGCGGCGCAGCCACTCGCGCTGGTCAGGGCCGCGCAGGCCGGGCGCGGCCGACTCGGCGAGGGCGGCGTGGTGGCGGGCGTGGCGCAGCCGGGTGGCGGGTTCCTCGCCTGCCTCGCGCAGGCGTTCCAGGCCGTAGGCGGCGACCGACTCCAGCATCCGGTAGCGGACCCGGCCGCCCGCGGGCGCGGCCACCACGAGCGAGCGGTCCACCAGGCGGGCGAGCACACCGGCGACCTGCGCCGGCCGTACGTCGCCGCCCGCGCAGACCTCCTCGGCGGCCCGCAGGGTGCAGCCACCGGCGTGGACGGCCAGGCGGCGCAGCACCGCGCGTTCGGCGGCGGTCAGCGGCTCCCAGCTCCAGTCGATCAGGGCGCGCAGCGTCCGCTGCCGGGCGGGGGCGTCGCGGCGGCCGGCGCCGGTGGAACCGGACTCCGGAGCGGGCCGATCCGCTCGTGGCGCGCGGCGCGGCGCGGGCGGAGTCGATCGCGGCGGCGGTGGCCGCGAGCCCGCTCACCGTGGCCTGCCTGACGACCTACGACGCCACGCTGGAGGCGTTCGGACCGGCGGCGGCCGAGGTGGCCGGCCGTACGTTGATCACGCTGAACAGCGGCTCCCCGGCCGGGGCCCGGCGGATGGCCGCCTGGGCGGCCGGGCACGGGGCGCGTTTCCTGGACGGTTCGATCAAGGAGACGCCGATGGCCGTGGGCAAGCCGGACACGCTGCTCTACTACGGGGGTGACAAGGCGGTCTTCGACGAGTACGAGCAGGTGCTGCGGGTCCTCGGCGGTGACACCGTGTACCTGGGCCCGGAGCCCGACCTCGCCGCCCTGCACGAGAGCGCCGTGGGCGTCACCCTGCTCACGACCATGGTCGGCTTCGCCTACGGCGCGAGCATGGTGGGCTCACGCGGCCTGCCTGCGACGGGGATGGTGCGCTACTCCGTCAAGTGGCTGCGGATGATCGAACGGATTCTGCCGCTGATGGCCCGGCAGATCGATTCCGGCGACTACCGGCAGGAGTCCGGGCCGCTGGAACTCTTCCTGGACATCCTGCCCGGCGACCTGGAGGCGGCCGAGGAGGCGAAGGTCGACGCGGAGTGGCTGCGCCCGATGCACGACCTGGTCCGCCGCGCCGTCGCGGAGGGCCACGGCAAGCACGGTGGCGCCGCCCTGGTGGAGCTGCTGAAACTGCCCTGAGCCGCCGGGGCGGCCGGCCGGCGCCGGTCGCCCCGCAGGAGCCTGTGTCGGTAGGGACTGCGAACCCGAAAGCGGTTACAATTTCCCGATCAGGTGCCGGCGAAACGGCCACGCCGTCCGGAGAGCGGAGAGTCAGTCAGCCATGGCGGAACAGCCCCTCGTGCGTCTGCAGGACGTCGCCGAGCACGCCGGGGTGTCGCTCGCCACCGCCTCGCGGATGCTCAGCGACCCCGACTACGGCGGGCGCGCCGGCCTTCGCGAACGCGTGCTGGCCTCGGCCGCCGAGCTGGGCTACCGGCCCAACCCGCACGCCCGCGCGCTGGCCACCGCCACCTCCACCAACGTCGGCCTGGTCATCCACGACGTGCGCGACCCCTACTTCGCGACGCTCAGCGGGGGCGTCATCACCGTGGCCGAGCGGCACGACCTGCTGGTCAGCATCGTGTGCACGCACCGCGACGCGCCGCGCGAGCTGGAGTACGTCAAGCGGCTGGCCGACCAGCGGATGCGCGCGATCATCCTGGCCGGCAGCGCCCTGCGCGACAGCGCCCACACCGCGGCGATGAACACCGTGCTCGACTCCTACCATCGGTCCGGCGGTTCGGTGGTGTCGGTGACGCGCGGGCACACGGTCGGCCACGTGGTCGACATCGACAACGCGGGCGGCATGCGCCGGCTGGTCCACGACATGGTGGCGCTGGGGCACACGTCGTTCGGGGTGATCGCCGGGCCGCTGCGGCTGCTCACCGTCCGCGACCGGCTCCAGGGCATCAGGCGCGGGTTGAAGGACCACGGGATCACGCTGGGCCGCGACGACGTCGTCTACGTGGACCTTTCGCGCGAGGGCGGCCAGGCCGGGGCGCAGATGCTGATGAACCGGCCGGAGCCGCCGCGCTGCCTGCTGGCCATCGCCGACGTCGTCGCGGTCGGCGCGCTGTCCTGGCTGCGGGCGAACGGCGTGGCGGTGCCCGGCGAGGTGTCGGTCACCGGGTTCGGCGGGATACCCGCCGCGAGCGACGCGGTGCCCTCGATCACCACCGTCGAGCTGCCCCTTGAGCAGGTCGGCGAGACCGCGATGGAGCTGGCCCTGAAGCCGGCCGCGCCGCGGCACATCGTGCAGGTCGAGGGCACCCTGGTGCGGCGGGACAGCGTCGCCCCGCCGCACTGAGCCGGCCGGAGAACGGTCCTCAGCCCAGGACCGACCGGGCGAATCCGCCGACGATCGCGCCCAGCACGTCATCGGGGTCGGCCGCCCACACCGCCTCGTTGAAGATCTCGATCTCGATCGGGCCGGTGAAGCCGGCGGCGTCCACCGCCCGGGTGATCGCCGGAAGGTCGATCGCGCCCTCGCCGGGCAGGCCGCGGCCGAACAGCGGGTGCGGCTGCGGCACCAGCCAGTCGCAGACCTGGTAGCCGATCACCCGCTCCCCCGCCCGCTCGATCGCCGCCATCAGGTTCGGGTCCCACCACACGTTGAAGGTGTCGATCGCGACACCGACGTGCGCCGGGTCGAACCGCCCGGCGATGTCCAGCGCCTGGTCCAGCGTCACCACGACGGACCGGTCGGCGCACATCATCGGGTGCAGCGGCTCCACGGCCAGGCGCACCCCGGCCGCCGCGGCGTAGGGGGCGAGTTCGGCGATGCCCTCGGCGACGGCCTCGCGGGAGGCCGGCAGGCCGAGGTCGCCGTTGACCCCGCCGCACACCAGGTACAGCACGTCGCTGCCGAGCGCGGCGGTGACATCGACCGCCCGCTCGTTCGCGGCGCGGTCCAGGCCGCCGCCGTCGGGGTTGGCCCCGGTGAAGAACCCCGCCCGGCAGACGCTGGAGACCCGGACGTCGTGCTCGCGCAGCAGCTTGGCCGCGCGCTCGACGCCGTACTCCGCCACGGGCCCGAGCCAGGCCCCGATCCAGCCGATCCCATGCGCGGCCAGGCCCTTCACGGTCTCCTCGAAGGACCAGTTCTTCACGGTGATCTGGTTGATGCTGAGCCGTTCGACGCTCACCCAGCGCTCCTTCCGTCGATGCCCGAGGCGGCCAGCACGGGCAGCATGCGCCGGACCGCGAGGTCCGCGTCCCCGATCAGCCCCGCCTCGTCGGCGAGGCGGAACAGCCGCGCCAGGTGCCCGATCGAGCGGGCGCCCTGGTGGCCGCCCAGCATCGTGAAGTGGTCCTGCAGGCCGCGTAGGTAGGCCAGGAACACGATGCCGGTCTTGTAGTGGTACGTGGGCGCCTCGAAGATCGCGCGGGCCAGCGGGACGGTGGGCCCCATGACGCCGTCGTAGCCCTCGGTGTCGCCCGCGTCCAGGCGGTGCAGTCCCTCGGCGGCCAGCGGCGCGATGGCGGCGAAGACGCCGAGCAGCGCGTCGCTGGTGGCCTGGCCGTCGCCCTTGATCAGCTCCGGGTAGTTGAAGTCGTCGCCGGTGAACATCCGGACCCCGGTGGGGAACCTGCGGCGCAGGTCCCGTTCGCGCCCGGCGTCCAGCAGCGACAGCTTGACACCGTCGATCTTGGCGGGGTACCGGGTCACCAGCTCCATGACCGTGCCGGTGGCCTCGTCGAGGTCGGCCGAGCCCCAGTAACCGGCGAGCGCCGGGTCGAACATGTCGCCCAGCCAGTGCAGGATCACCGGGCCGGAGACGGCCTCGATCACCGCCGAGTAGACCTCCAGGTAGTCATCCGCCGAGCGGGCGGCCCGGCACAGCGCCCGGCTGGCCATCAGCACGACCTGCCCGCCCGCGTTCTCCACCCACTCGCACTGCCGCAGGTAGGACTCCTTGATGGCGGCGATGGTGACGAACTCGGCGGCGGGCAGGTCGTCGGTGCCGGCCCCGCACACGATCGCCGCGCCCCGGGCGACCGCCTCCCGGCACGACCGCGTGATCAGTTCCCTGACCAGGGCGGGCGGCAGGCCCATACCGCGCTGGGCTGTGTCCATGGCGTCGGCGACGCCGAGCCCGAGATCCCACAGGTGGTGCCGGAAGGCCAGGGTGGCCTCCCAGTCCACGGCGGGTGCGAGCGCCGGGTCGGCGGTCGCCAGCGGGTCGGCGACCACGTGGGCGGCGGCGTACGCCCGCCGGGTGCGGGCCGGCTCGCGCCGGGCCGGCAGCGGGCCGGGCGCGCCGCGCAGGCGGTACTCCGCAAGCGCGCGCCCGGCCGGCAGCAGGATCGAGGTCATGCCGGATCCGGCGTCAGCTCGGGGACGTCGATCCAGCGGCGTTCCTGCGACGACAGCAGGGCCAGGTCGGCGAGCTGGACGCCCTTGGCGCCCTCGAACAGGTCCCAGCTGAACGGGGCGTCCTCCACGACGTGCCGCAGGAACATCTCCCACTGGATGCGGAAGGCGTTGGCGAACTCCTGGTTGTCGGGCACCTCGCTCCAGCCGGCGCGGAAGTCGAGCGGGTTGGGGATGTCGGGGTTCCAGACCGGCATGGGGGTGTTGACCCGCTCCTGGGTCTTGCAGTCGCGCAGCCCGGCGATGGCGCTGCCGTGCGTCCCGTCGAGCTGCCACTCGCCGATCTCGTCGCGGTACGGCCGGGTCACCCAGGAGGTGGTGAACTGCGCGATGACCCCGTTGGCCAGCTTGAACATCCCGTAGGCGGCGTCCTCGGCGGTCGAGCGGTACTCCTGGCCGCTCTCGTCCCACCGCCGCGGGATGTGGATCTCGGTGTGGCACAGCACCGACGTGATCGGGGAGACGACGTTGTCGACCAGGTAGCGCCAGTGCGGGTACATGTCGAGGACCAGGCCGCCGCCGTCCTCGCTGCGGTAGTTCCAGGACGGGCGGTTGAGGGTCTGCCAGTCGCCCTCGAAGACCCAGTAGCCGAAGTTCATCCGGAAGCTCAGCAGGGTGCCGAAGAAGCCGGAGTCGATGAGCCGCTTCAGCTTCATCATGCCCGGCAGGAAGAGCTTGTCCTGCACGACGCCGTTCTTGACACCCGCGGATCTGGCCAGGTGGGCGAGTTCCAGGGCGTCCGCGAGCGAGGTCGCGGTCGGCTTCTCGCAGAAGATGTGCTTGCCTGCGGCGATGGCCTTGCTGACCGCGACCGCCCGTTCCTTGGTGGTCTGGGCGTCGAAGTAGATCTCGTCGGCGGGGTTGTCCAGCGCCTGGTCCAGGTCGGTGGTCCACCGGTCGATCCGGTAGCGCTTGGCGAGGTTCTCCAGCTTGGCGGGGTTGCGCCCGACCAGGATCGGATCGACGACCAGACGCCGGCCGTCGGCGAGGTCGAGGCCGCCCTGGTCGCGGATCGCCACGATCGAACGTTCCAGGTGCTGGCGGGTCCCCATGCGTCCGGTGACGCCGTTCATGATGATTCCGACTCGAACTTGGTCCATGTCCGGTCCTCCTAATTCTGTAAGCGCTTTCTATTGCTTGGCCAAGGGTCTGTCAAGAAGCGCACTGGCCCAGCAGCCGGCAGGCGTTGCCGCCGAGGATCGCCGCGCGGGCGGCGGGCGTCAGCGCGGGGGCTGCGGAGACGGCCTCCACGGCGGCGGGATCGCCCGTCGGGAACGGGAAGTCGCTGCCCAGCAGCACCCGGTCGGCCCCGGCGAAGCCGGCCAGGAAGGACAGCGAGCCGGGCGAGTGGGTGAGCGAGTCGTAGTAGAGCCGCCGCAACGCGGCGCTCGGCGGACGCCCCCGCTCCCCACCGGGCCGCGCCCGCGCGATGGCGTCGAACCGTCCTGCCTGGTAGGGCAGGAATCCGCCGCCGTGTACGACGCACAGCCGCAGGCCGGGGAAGCGGTCGAAGACGCCGGAGAGCGCCATCGCCCCGGCGACCGCGGTGGTCTGTGCGGGGTTGTCCACGATGTCGCCGAGGCCGGGCACGGCGAGCCCGGCGGGCGAGGCGGCCTTCCACGGGTGCAGCAGGACGAACGACCCGCACTCCGAGGCCGCCGCCCACAGGCGGTCCCAGGCCGGGTCGTGCAGCGGCTCCCCGGGCCCGCCCGCGGGAAGTTCGGCCCCGGCGACACCCGGGCGGCCCGCCGTGCGCAGCAGTTCGGCCGCCGCCGCGGCCGGGTCGCCGCGGTCCAGCAGCACCAGGGCGCGCAGCCGCCCGGGGTGGGCCGCCGCCAGCTCGGCCATGCCGTCGTTGAGCAGCCGCAGGAACGCCGCCGCCGCCGCGGGGGCGAGTTCGCCGGGGCTCAGTTCGATCCACGGCGAGACCACCTGGACGTCCACGCCGCGGCGGTCCATCTCGGCCAGCCGGGCCGCGACGTCGGTGAGCGCTTGCGGCATCGGCGAGGTCCAGCGCGGGCCGAAGCGGAGCCGGCGGCCGGGGCCCGCCTCGGGCGACGGGCACGTCCGCAGGGCGTCGAGCAGGCCGGCCGGTACGGCGTGCGCGTGGACGTCCACGACGTGCCCGCACGGCTGGTCAGGTCCGGCTCTTGAGCTGTTCGTCATGCTGTGCGAGCATACCGATTACTGAAAGCGCTTTCAAAGGAGCGACATGACCGACCAAGACAGGGCGGGCTCGCTGGCCGGCCGCGTCGTCGCGGTGACCGGCGGCGGCCGGGGCATCGGCCGGGCCGTCGCGCTCGCCGCCGCCGCGGAGGGCGCGCACGTCGCGCTGGCCTACCACGACAGCGAGACGGGCGCGAAAGAGGTCGCCGACCTGGTACGCCGCGCCGGAACACAGGCCGAGACCTACCGCTGCGACGTCACCGACCGGGAACAGATCTTCGCCTTCGTCCGGGCCGCCGAAGAGCGGTTCGGCCGGATCGACGGCCTGGTCAACAACGCGGGCATCATGCCGTCCACGCCGCTGCTGGAGATGACCGCCGCCGAGTGGGACCAGGTCATCGCCACCGACCTGACCAGCGCCTTCCACACCAGCCAGGCGGTGCTGCCGGGAATGCTGGCCCGGGGCGGCGGCTCCATCGTCAGCATCGCCTCCCGGCTCGGCCTCGTCGGCTGGCCGGGCGTCGCCCACTACGCCAGCGCCAAGGCGGGCGTCATCGCCCTGGCCAAGTCGATCTCCCGCGAGTTCGGGCAGCGCGGCATCCGGGCCAACTGCGTTGCCCCGGGCGTCACCAACACCGACATGGGCCGCACGGTGATGTCCGGCGAGGTCGGCCGCCGCCGGATGGCCGAACTCCCCCTAGGCCGCTTCGGCGAGCCCGACGAGGTCGCGGCCTGCGTCATCTTCCTGCTCTCCGACGCCTCCTCACTGCTCCTGGGCCAGACGCTCAACCCCAACAGCGGAGGGCTGATGCCATGAGTCCGGTGATCGGTACCGTGGGCGAGGCCGTGGCGCTCGTCCGGGACGGCGCGGCCGTGTGGGTGGGCGGGTCCGGGGCGGGGCACGGGGTCCCGCAGGCGTTCATCGACGAGCTGGCGGCGCGGTTCGAGCAGGCCGGGCGGCCCCGCGACCTGACGACCGTGCGCGTCGTCGGGATCGGCGACTTCGCCGACACCGGGTTCTCCCAGCTCGCGCTGCCCGGGCTGGCCCGGCGGACGATCGGCAGCAACATCGGCAACGAGCCGCGGCTCGGCGCGCTGGTCCGGCAGGGCGCGCTGGAGGCGTACTCGCTGCCGCAGGGCGTGCTCTCCGCGCTGTGCCGGGACATGGCCGCCGGCCGCCCCGGGCACATCACGCACGTCGGGCTCGGCACCTACGTCGATCCGCGGCAGACCGGCGGGCGGCAGAACGAGCGCACCACCGAGGACATCGTCGAGGTGATCGAGCTGGGCGGCCGGGAGTGGCTGTTCTACCACGCGCTGCCGATCGACGTCGCCGTCATCCGGGCCACCACCGCCGACGAGGACGGCAACCTGACCTTCGAGCACGAGCCGATCCTGGGCGACTCCCTCGCGCTGGCGATGGCGGCGCACAACGCGGGCGGCACGGTCATCGCCCAGGTGGAGCGGCTGGCCGCGCGCCGTACGCTGCGCCCGCGCGACGTGCGCATCCCCGGCGCGCTGGTCGACCTCGTCTACGCCGACCCCGTGCAGCGCCAGACCTACCTCACCGCCCACTCGCCCTACTACGCGGGCGAACTGCGTGCGCCCGCCGCCGCCCCGGCCGCCACCCCGCTCGACATCCGCAAGGTCATCGCCCGCCGCTCCTTCATGGAGTTCCGGCCCGGCGACATCTGCAACCTCGGGTTCGGCATCTCCCAGCAGATCGGGTCGATCGCCGCCGAGGAAGGGGTGGCCGACGCGCTGACGCTGACCGTCGAGCAGGGCATCTTCGGAGGCGTGCCCGCGTTCGGCGGGGACGGCGGCGCGGGCCGGGACTACCAGGCCAGGCTGGAGCAGCCGTCGATGTTCGACTTCTACGACGGCGGCGGGCTGGACATCGCCAGCCTGTCGTTCGCCCAGGTGGACCGGTTCGGCAACGTCAACGTGCACGCCTTCGACGAACGACCGCGCGGCCCCGGCGGCTTCATCAACATCAGCACCCGCACCAGGCGGCTGTGCTTCGTGGGCGCGTTCACCGCGGGCGGGCTGCGGGTGTCCTTCGAGGACGGCGCGCTGCGCATCCTTCAGGAGGGGCGCGAGCGGAAGTTCGTCGACGCCGTCAACGAGATCAGCTTCAACGGCGAACTCGCCCCGGGCAAGGGGCAGTCGGTGCGGTACATCACCGAGCGCGCCGTGTTCGAGCTGGCGCCCGAGGGCCTGCGGCTGATCGAGGTGGCCCCCGGCATCGACGTCGAGCGGGACGTCCTCGCCCACATGGGCATCAAGCCCACGGTCAGCGACTCGCTCACGATGATGGACTTCCGGCTGTTCGCGCCGGGGCCCATGGGGCTGGCCGCCGGCTTCACCGCCGCGGGGAGGCCGGCATGACCGAACTCGTACGCCTGGTCCCCGGCGTCTGCGCCGAGATCATCCTCGACAACCCGCCGATGAACGTCGTGACCACCGAACTGACCGCCCGGCTGCACGAGGTGCTGAAGACCGTGGCGGCCGACGGCGACACCCGCGCGGTGATCGTCCATGGCGCGGGCGGCAGGGCGTTCTGCGCCGGTTCGGACATCGCGGAGTTCGAGTCGCTGCACGGCCGCGCCGCCGAGGGCAAGGTGCTGCTGGAGAAGCTGGTCTACCGCAGGCTCGCCGGGCTGGCCGTGCCCACCGTGGCGGCGATCGAGGGGCATGCGCTCGGCGGCGGCCTGGAGCTGGCGCTGTGCTGCGACTTCCGCGTCGCCACCCGCCGTTCCAAGCTGGGCATGCCGGAGCTGAAGCTGGGCGTGACGCCGGGCAGCGGCGGCACCCAGCGCCTGCCCCGCATCGTCGGCCCGGCCCGCGCCAAGGAGATGATCCTGCTCGGCGAGCCGATGGACGCCGAGACCGCGCTGTCGGCCGGCCTGCTCACCCGGGTCGTGGAGCCGGGTGAGGCGCTGAACGCCGCCCGCGCCCTGGCCGCCACGCTCGCCGAGCGCGGTCCGGTGGCCATGCGGATCGCCAAGCGGCTGATCGACGCGGCCACCGAGACCCCGCTGGACGAGGGGCTGGCCCTGGAGACCGACGGCTCGGAGGCCGTGTTCGCGACCGACGACGTACTCGAAGGCGCACGGGCCTTCCTCGAAAAGCGCGCCCCTCGCTTCACCGGGCGCTGAACGACACCCCAGGAGTGGACATATGCGGACAGTCGCCCTCTTCGGCACCCCCTTGCGACGGCAGCACTCGGTGGTCATGCACAACGCGGCGTTCGCCGCCGCCGGGCTCGACGCCCGCTACGAACTGCGCGAGGTCGATGAGGCCGGGCTCGCCGCGCAGGTCGGGCAGGCCCGGCTGGAGGGGTGGATGGGCTTTCAGATCACCGCCCCGCACAAACGGTTCGTGATGGACCTGCTGGACGAGATCGAACCGGACGCCCGGCGGATCGGCGCGGTCAACAGCGTCGCCGCCGGGCCGGACGGGCATCTGGTCGGTTTCAACACCGATGTCCTCGGGTTCATGGCGGGCCTGCGCGCGTGCCATCCCGGCGACCTGGCCGGCCGTTCGGTCGTGGTGGCCGGTTCCGGCGGCGTCGGCCACGCGGCGGTGTACGGCCTGGCGGACGCGGGCGTCGGCCGGCTCACGGTCGCGGACCTGGACGTCGCCATGCCGCGCGGGCTGGCCGAGGAGTTCGCCGGATTCGCCGAGATCGAACCGATGGCGCTCGCCGACCCCCAGGTCGCCGAGCGGCTGGCCGAGGCCGACGTCTTCGTCAACGCGACCTCGGTCGGCATGCTGACGCCCGGCCCGGTCGTGGACGTCGCCCTGCTCGCCCCCGCGGCCACGGTGTTCGACGTCGTCTACATCCCCGCCGAGACCGAGCTGGTGCGGCAGGCCAGGGCGCGCGGCATGCGCGCGGCCAACGGCGACCGGATGCTCGTCGCCCAGGCGGCGACGGCCTGGACGCGCTGGACCGGCCTGCCCGACCCCACGGAGGTGATGAGCGCGGCCGTCGCCCCGCTGCTCGCCCGCGACGACCTCGCTCCCTGACCACCCGGAAGACGACGAAGGAGGGGCGACGGATGGTCGCCCCTCCTTTTCGGGTGCGCGTCAGGCGTCTGCGGGCAGGCGCATCAGGCGCAGGATGTTGTGCTGGTAGATCTGCTCACGCTCGGCGTCGGTGATGTCCAGCTCGTTCAGGACGCGGATCGTCTCGCGGATGTACATCGGGCCGCCCTCGGGGTCGAAGGGGCAGTCCGAGGCGAACAGCACGCGTTCGGCGCCGAAGAAGTCCAGGCCGCAGCGGGTGCCGATGGCCGAACCGGACAGCGCGGTGTCGGCGTAGAAGCGGCGGAAGTACTCCAGCGGGCGCTCGGGCAGCTCGCGCCGCAGGTTCGCGTACTCCTCCCCCGCGGTCCGGCTGCCGAGCTGGTCGCTCCAGCCCAGCCCGATCCGGCCCTCCAGGTAGGGGATCATCGCGCCCATGTGGTGCGTGATGATCTTGATGTCCGGGTGCCGCTGGAACAGGCCGGAGAAGACCATCCGGGCCATGGCCACGCTGGTCTCGTACGGCCAGCCCAGCGCCCACCAGATCTCGTACTTGGAGGTGTCCTCGGTCGCGTAGTCGGCGAAGCCCGCGCCGCGCGCCGGGTGCATCCAGATCGGCAGGTCCCGCCTGGCCATCTCGTCGAAGACGGCCTGGAACGCCGGGTCGTCCAGGGGCTTGCCGTTCACGTTGGTGAACACCTGCACGCCCCGCGCGCCGAGCCCGTCGATGGCGAAGGCCAGCTCGGCCATCGCGGCGTCCGGGTTGCTCAGCGGCAGCGCGGCGACGAACGCCGGGAACCGGTCGGGGTACTTCTCGCAGAGTTCGAGCATCGACTCGTTGGCCAGGCGGGCCAGCGCCACGGCCTCGTCCGGACCGGCCAGCAGCTCGATCGGCGGCGAGGACAGCGTGAGCACCTGCTGGTAGTCATCGCCGAACTCCTCCATCATGCGCAGCCGCACCTCGACATCGTGCAGCGCCGGCAGCTCCAGCCAGCGCCGCAACGCGGCCCGGCCGCCCGACAGCTCACGCATCCGCTCGAAGTAGGGCGCGGGCAGGATGTGGCTGTAGGCATCGACCTTCATCAGTGTCCTCTCGAAGTCTGGGGAACCCAGCCGGTGATCTTGCGGTCCACGGCCTGGACCAGGGCCACGGCGCCGAGGGCGACGGCGATGATGACCAGCAGGATGGCCAGCACTCCCGCGCCGTCGAACCGGCCGCCCGCCTGGGTGACGATGCGGCCGAGGCCGACGACCGCGATGAACATCTCGCCGTTGATCATGCCGGTGACCGCGCGGCCCACGCCGAGCCGGACACCGGCCATGATCATGGGGGCCGCGGCCGGGAGCATGATGCGCAGCAGGATCTGCGTCTCGCTCGCGCCGTAGGAGCGGGCCATCTCGACCAGGTGCCCGGGGACCGACTGGATGGCCGAGGCCGTGTTGATGATCATGACGAACATCGCATACATGACGACCACGGCGACGATCGAGCCGCGGCCCTCGCCCAGCAGGGAGAAGAAGATCGGGGCGAAGACCAGCGACGGGGCGGTCAGCAGCGCGTAGACGTACACGCCGAGGGCGGCCTCGACCTTGCGGAAGCGGCCCATCGCCACGCCCACGAGCAGGCCGCCCGCCAGTGAGACGGCGAAGCCCAGCACCAGGTTGAGCAGGCTGTCGGCGAGGCTGGCGAAGATCTCCCCGCTGGTCACCATGTCGGCCAGGCGGCCGATGACGGTGCTCAGCGGCGGGAAGTACGACGCGCCGGCCAGGTGCCCGATCAGCTCCCAGACGATGGCGCCGGCCAGCAGGCTGATCGGGCCCGCGGGGACGCGCCGCCACGACGGCCGCCGGCGGGCCGCGGCCGGGGCGCTCATCGGCCCGCCTTGGCGGGGCGGTGTTCCTCGTGCATGTCGCGCAGCCGGTCCCACAGGTAGGCGGTGATCTCGACGTACTTGCCGGAACGCTCCAGCGCCCCGACGTCGCTGGAACGCGGCCGGGTCAGCGGCACCGGGACGATCTCGGAGATCCGCCCGGGACGGGCGCTCATCAGCACGACGCGGTCGCCGAGCAGCACCGCCTCCTCCATGCTGTGCGTGATGAACACCACGGTCAGCCGGTGTTCCTCCCAGATCGACAGCAGCTCCTCCTGGAGCAGGCGGCGGGTCTGCTCGTCCACCGCCCCGAACGGCTCGTCCATCAGCAGCACGCTCGGCTGCACGGCCAGCGCGCGGGCGATGCCCACCCGCTGCTGCATGCCGCCGGACAGTTCGCCCGGCCGCTTGGTCTCGAATCCGCCCAGGCCCACCGTCTCGATCAGCGCGCGGGCGCGCTCGATCCGCTCGGCCTTGCCGACCCCGCGCACCTGGAGCCCGAAGGCGACGTTCTCCAGGACGGTGGCCCATGGCAGCAGCGCGAAGTTCTGGAAGACCATGCTGCGCTCGGGGCCCGGCCCGCGCACCGGCGAGCCGTCGATGAAGATGTCGCCCTCGTTCCAGGGGATCAGCCCGGCGATGGCCTTCAGCAGCGTGGTCTTGCCGCAGCCGCTCGGCCCGAGCACGGTCAGGAACTCGTTGTCGGCGACCGTGAGGTCCACGTCCTGGAGCGCCTGCACCACGCCGCCGTCCTGGCCGATGTAGCTCTTTCCCAATCCACGAACTTCGATCACCGGGTGCTCCTTGCGGTAGTGGCCTTGGACCAGCGGGTCAGCCGGTGCTCTCCCCACCGGGCGAGGGAGATGAGCAGCAGCGCCTCGGCCAGAATGATCACGATGGTCCCGTACAGCAGCGGCGCCCGGAACAGGCCGCGGTACTCCAGGATCAGCCCGCCCAGCGCGGCGGAGACCATCAGGAGTTCGACGAGGACCATGCCGGTGACCGCGCGGCCGACGCCCAGCCGGATGCCCGTCATGATCGCCGGCAGTGCGCCGGGGAGCAGGACCCGCGTCCAGATCTGCCGCTCGGTGGCGCCGAACGAGCGGGCCATCTCGATCAGCGACGGGTCCACCTGACGGACCCCTGTGCGGCTGTTGACCACCACCATCACGATGGAGAAGACCGCGACCAGGATGACCCGCGAGGCCAGCCCGAATCCGACCGACATCATCAGCAGCGGGATGATCGCCGCCATCGGGGTGACCAGCAGGATGTTGAGGTAGACGTCGGCGAACCGCTCCAGCGCCCGGAACCGGCCGAGCACGATCCCGAGCGGCACCCCGATGACGACCGCGATGGCGAAGCCGATCACCAGTGCCTGGTTGCTGACGTACATCGCCTGCCACAGCTCGGCGGTGCCGAGCAGTTGGAAGGTCGCGCCGACGGTCTCGGTGAAGGTGGGCAGCAACAGCCCGCCCCACGCGGTGGCGTACACCTCCCAGGCGACGGCGAACACGGCGAACGTCAGCAGTTGGTAGGGCAGGTTCGCGCCGAGCAGGCGGCGCAGCGGGCCGGGCCGGCGGGCCTCGACGGGGCCGGTCCTGGTCGTCGCGGCCCCGCGCGCGCGGCGGTGCGTGGTGGCGGTGGTCATTTCGCCGCCTGGATGAAGGAGAGGTCGGCCACGTCCTTGGCCTTCATGCCGGGCTTGATCACGCCTGCCCTGGCGAAGAAGTCGATGGTGCCCTGGACGTTGGCCTCGGTCAGCGCGCCGGCGTTGAAGAGCCCGGACGAGACGTACCGTTCGGCGATCTTCGCCATGTCGGCGGGCTTCTCCTCCGGCAGGTACTTGGCCACCAGGTCCACCAGGTACTTGGCGTCGGCGTTGATGGCGGCGTGCCGGCGTACCAGCGCGGTGATGAACTCCTGGGCCACTTCGCGGTGTTCGGTCAGGAACTCGGTGTTGGCGTACACGGTCTGCGGATGCAGATCGGGCAGGCTCTTGCCGAAGTCGACCACCTGGGAGAACTTCGACTTGCCCGACGACTCCAGGGCGACGACGTCGGAGACCTCCAGCGGGGTCGCGTCGATCTCGCCCGCGAGCAGCGCCTGGGCGCGGACGTCCGAGCCGCCGATGGTCAGGTACTCCGGCTGCCGGCCGCCCTTGCACTGGGCGCGCACCCAGTCCTTGGCCATGGCGGTCGCCACGGCGCCCTCACTGAAGATCCCGAACGGCCGCCCGTCCAGGTCGTCGCAGGTGGAGATGCCGGGCTTGCCGTAGACGGCCCACTGGTTGCCGATGACGTCGGCGATGATCTTGATGGGGGCGTTCTGTTCGATGGCGATCAGGGCGGGGCTGGTGGCCTCCGCCGAGATCGCATAGTCACCTCTGGCCAGCCCTTCCATGGCCAGCTCCGGTTCGGCCAGTTCCACGATCTCGACCTTGTGGCCCGCCTGGCGGAGGTCGTCCACCGCCGCCAGGATGGGCACCGTCGTGATGTCCGGTTCGATGACCGCCACCGTGAACGACCGCGTGCCGTCCGGGTTGGTGGTGGCGACGCCTCCGCCGCAGGCCGTCACGGCGGTCACGGCCGCGACGGCGATGAGCCGTTTCAGATGAGTCCCGACGTGCATGGTCCCCTCTTTCCGCAACGCGATGGCCCTCCTTGGTCGCCCGGGCCACTGGCCCGAGCCTTGAGAAGCAAGGTCATCGACTAGGCAAACGTATGCCGTGCGGACATGGTAGTGAGCCGTACCACAAAAACGTCAAGAGGATTCTGCAGGTTGTATGCACATAGGTCGGGCGCTCGGTTTGCCAACTCAAGCCACGGCCTGCCATCATTAGGCAAACGTTGTCCTAGGGAGGGTGGCGATGACGTCTCTGGCCGACGTGGCCCGGGAGGCCGGCGTGGCCGTGTCCACCGCGTCACGGGTGCTGAACGGCTCCACTCACCCCATCTCGGCCGCCACCCGCGCCCGGGTCATCGAGGCCGCCACCCGCCTCGGCTACTCGCCGAGCGCGCTCGCCCGGGCGCTGGTCTCCCGCACCAGCCGCCTGGTCGGCGTCCTGGTCAGCGACATCGTCAACCCCTACTTCTCGGTCATCGCCCGCGGCGCCGACGACGTGGCGAGCCGCGCCGGATACGTCACCATGCTCTCCAACGTCGACCGGCGCACCACCACGGAGATCAACCGGCTGCGGACCATGCGCGACTACCGCGCCGCCGGAGTGATCTTCGCGGGCAGCGGCCACGTCGACGACCCGCAGGCCGACGATCTCACCAAGGCCGTGCGCGAGGCCCGCGAGCAGGGCATCCACAGCGTGTCGCTGACCGCCCGCGACCTCGGCTGCCACGTCATCACCGCCGACAGCCAAGGCGCCGCCTACGAGATCACCGAGTATCTGATCTCACTCGGGCACCGCAGGATCGCGTTCGTCGAGGGACCGCCCGGCATGATCGCCAACCGCGAGCGCAGGGACGGCTTCCTGGCCTGCATGAGCGACGCCGACCTCACCGCCGAGGCGCAGTGCCTGCCCGGCGGCTTCGACTACGAGGCCGGGCACGCGGCGGCCATGCGGCTGATCGCCCGCCCGCCGCTGCCGCACGCCGTCCTGGCCGCCAACGACGAGGCCGCGGTCGGCGCGCTCAGCGCGCTGCGGCAGGCGGGCATCGACGTGCCGGGCGAGGTGTCCGTGGCGGGCATCGACGACCTGCGGGTGGCCCGGTTCGTCGGGCTCACCACGGTGAGCCTGCCGCTTTACGAGATGGGCGCGATGGCGGCCCGGCACATCATCGACAACCCGGCGTGCGCGGGCGGCGACGACACCACCACGACCGTGCTGAGCCACCGGCTCATCCCCAGGGAGACCACCGCGCCGCGACCCGCGTGACCCTGCCCGATCATTTGGGCCCCTACCATACGCGCATGACCTCCCACGGATTCACGCTGACCGCCGAGGGCCCGTTCGACTTCGGGGCCTCGCTGCGCTTCGTCGAGGACTGGCCGGCCACCGGCGCGCTGCCCACCGACGGCGGCGCGCTGCGCTTCGCCTACTGCGCCGAATCCGACTGGCTGCCCATCGGCGTGCGGATGACGGCCGCGCCCGGCGGGGTCGCGGTCGCCACCACGCGGGCCGCCGGGCCGCGGATCCGCGCGGAGGTGGCCCGCATCTTCTCCCTCGACGTGGACGGCAGCGGGTTCGCCGCCGTCGGCGAGGCCGACCCGGTGGTCGGTGACCTCCAGCGACGCGGGCCCGGCCTGCGGCCGGTGTGCTTTTGGAGCCCGTGGGAGGCGGCCTGCTGGGCGGTGATCGTGCAACGTTCCTCCATGCACATCGCCGCCAAGATCAAGGCGCGCATCGCCGAGCGGTACGGCGCGCGGGTCACCATCGACGGCGAGGACCACGCGGCCTTCCCCCCGCCGATGACCCTGCTGGACGCCGGGGGTTTCGGCCTGCCCGCCCAGAAGGAGGAGTGGCTGCGCGGCCTGGCCCGCGCGGCGCTGGACGGGCCGCTCACCACCGAGTACCTGCGTTCGCTGAGCCCCCCGGACGCCCTGGCCGAGCTGCGCTCGCTGCCCGGCGTCGGGCCGTTCTCGGCCGGGCTGATCCTGATCCGCGGCGCGGGCGCGCCCGACGCGTTCCCCGGCGATGAGCCGCGGCTGTTCGCCCTGCTGCGCGAGGCGTACGGGCTGGCGGAGGACGCACCGCCCGCCGCCTACCGCGACGTGGCCGACGCCTGGCGGCCCTACCGCTCGTGGGCGTCGTTCCTGTTCCGGGCCGACGCCTACGGCATCCTGGACGACCCGCCCGCCTAGCCGCGCGTCAGGGCCGCGGCAGGCTGCGCACGATCGTCTCGGCGGTGTAGCGCAGCCAGGCCCCGTCCACGCCGTCCGGGCGGGCCAGGGCGTCGAACAGCACGCCGTCGATCTGCGCCACGAACATCCGGGCCGCCGGAACGGGGTCCGGAACTCCCGCCGCGCGCAGGCCCTCTTCGGCCTTGCGCAGGAACCGCGCCCCGGCGACGTCCAGCTCTTCCCAGAGCAGTGCCCGGCGGGCCGCGTCCAGGTACAGCTCCATCCGCGCCTGGGTCCGTGTCCTGGCCGGTCCGAGCCAGTACCCCAGCAGTCCGGCCAGGGCGTCGGCCACCTCCTCAGGGCTGTGCCACGCGCCCTGCGGCAGCCGTTCGAGCGACGCCTCGTCCTGCTCCAGCATCCGCGCCAGCACCCCGCCGAGCAGCGCCAGGCGGGTGCGGTAACAACTGCTGGTGCTCCCGGGCGGCAGCCCGGCCCGAGCGTCCACCGCGCGGTGGGTCAGGCCGCGCATCCCCTCCTCGGCGATGACCTCGATGGCGGCGTCGGCCGCCCGCTCCCTGCGTGTGCTCATCGCCCCGTCCCCTCCGCCGGCGACCGCTCGGGCTCGACGGTGAGCGGGCCGCGCTCGCCGGTCCTGATCGGGTCCGCGGCGGGCCTGGTGAACAACGTGCCGCCGGGCCGGTCGAGGTCGCCTGTGCGGATGTTCAGCAGTTGAACACCCCACCGGCACAGCGTGGACACGCCCATCCGCCCGTAGCGGGCGGCGGCGGTGCCCGGCCGGATCGAGTGGTGCTCGGCCCCGAGCCGCGCGGTCTCGGTCCTGCGCGGGCCGAACAGCACCCTCCGGCGGCCCATCAGCGGCCGGGGCGCGAACCGGGGCGGCGACCGGTCCACCGGCCCGGCGGAGAATCTGTTGCGGGTGCCGGGCAGGGCGACGAACGGCGGCGCGTGCGTCATCGCACCCAGGCCGTGGGTGACCGGGTTGCCGAGACAGGTGGCCACGGCGCCCGCGCCGTGCGTCCGGCCGATCCGCGCCAGTTCCCCGCTGACCAGGCCGAACGCCTCGTCCCAGGTGATCTCCGGCCGGCCGCCCGCGGTGCGCCGCACGGGCGGGCGCAGGCGGTCGGGGTCGTTCCGTACGCCGGCGAGGGCGAGCGCCCTGGGGCAGATGTGCCCCGCCGACAGGCGGTCGTCCTCATCGCCCCGGATGTCGATGACCCGGTCGCCGGAGACGGTGATGCGAAGACCGCACATCGCCTCGCATAAGGTGCACGACCCGGGCCGGATGGTGGCCTGTGTCATACGTCCAGTTTTAGCAGCTCTCCGCTACATCTGTAGTAAGTCGCAACGGATGTAGTAACTCGTCCCCTGGCCTGCGTCGTCACCCGGCGGGCGGCGGGGCGGCCTCGACGGTCTTGGCGTACATGCCGCTGGTCAGGTCGAAGCGGAGGGCCGCGTGGGAGGTCGCGGTCAGGATGTCCCGCCACTGGCGCTGCAACACGCTGGTGTCCCGCTGGGCCTGGCTGCCGCCCGACTCGAACAGCCGGTTGGCCGTGGCGCGGGTCAGTTCGGCCGCCAGGGAGGCGTCACGGGCGTTGCGCGCGGCCGTCTCCGGCGTGCAGCCGCCCAGGTCGGCCAGGTCGAGGGCGCGTTCGGTGACCAGGTCGGCGGCGTCCAGCTCCGCGCCCGCGCGTGCCAGGGCCTGCTGGGCGGGCGGCGGCAGGCTGCCCTCGGCCTTGGCGAGCATCGTGCCGGTCCAGGCCCGTAACATCGCCCGGGCCGAGCCGAGCGCCGGGGTGGCGAACAGCGGCCCGGCCACCGCGGCCAGCGGTGTC
This sequence comes from Spongiactinospora sp. 9N601, assembly GCF_044326295.1. Lineage (NCBI taxonomy): Bacteria > Bacillati > Actinomycetota > Actinomycetes > Streptosporangiales > Streptosporangiaceae > Spongiactinospora > Spongiactinospora sp. 9N601. The sequence continues at coordinate 254,276 of NZ_JBIRBB010000010.1, read as the reverse complement.
TGGTGGCAGATCGCGTCCGAGTGCTCGCTGCCGCCCTGGAGAAGGGTGCTCCACGGCACCGACCGGTGGTGCGGCACGAAGACGTCCTGGGCCACCACGCTGTTGCTGCCCGTACCGCGCATGCCCAGGTTGAACCACGTCTTCTTGACCCGGAAGGCGTCGCGGGGCACCGCGAAGAAGCTCGGCCCGCCCGGTACACCGACGCAGAGCAGGGCCCAGTCGGAGAAGTCCACCGCGCTCAGGAAGTTCCACTCCCCCGACAGACGCCACCCGCCGGGGGCCGCCTCCGCCGTGCCGGACGGCACGAGGGCGGCTGCGATGGCCGCGTCGGGCCCGCGCCGCCACACCTCCGCCTGCCCCTCGGGCGGGAGGTAGGCCGCCATGCGGCCGGAGGTCGCCAGGATCAGCGCGCACCAGGACGCCGACGCGCACGACTCGCCCAGGTTGAGCAGCGCCTGGCGAAGTTCGGTGAACGTCGCCTCGTACCCGCCGTGCCCGGCGGGCACGAAGTGGCGGGCGAAGCCGGCGTCGATGAGGGCGGCGATGACGTCCTCCGGCAGGCGCCGCTCCTCCTCCGCCTCGGCGGCCCGCTCGCCGGCCAGTTTGGCGGCGGCATCGGCCGCCTCGATGAGCCCGGTCTCGCTGAGTGTCATGGTGGTCTCCTTCACATCGGGGCCTTCACGGCGAAGGCGTCGGGGCCGAGCGTCACGACCGCGCTGCCGCCCGGGCGTACCGCGCGGTGGCGTCTGGCCAGCGGGGCGAGCTGGCTGAGGCAGGCTTCGACGAGCGTGTAACCCTGCCCGTCGCCGAGCAGGCCGTCGAGCGCGGGCCAGAACAGCACCGGATCGGCCAGTTGCATCGCCCAGAACTCGGGCGTGACGGCCTCTTCCGCGGTGACCCACCGCCCGGTCCGGCACGAGCGGACCGGGATGGCCGGGGGCCGCAGGGTCATCCCGGCGAGGCAGCGCCGCAACTCCTCGGCGGCGGGCCGAAGTACCGGGCTGTGGAACGGCTGGAGCGCCCGCACCCGGCGGCACATGAGGCCGCCGTCGCGAATCGCCCGCTCGGCGGCGGTCAGCCCCGGCTCCGGGCCGGACACGATGCACTGCCGTGGCGCGTTCCACGCGCCGATCACGACGTCCCCGCCGAGGTAGGGGGTCAGGTCATCGGGGGCGGCGGCGACCGCGAGCATGCCGCCGGGCGGCATCAGCCGGGCCGCCTCCGCCCGCCGGCACATCAGTTCGGCGCCTTCGGCCAGGCTGAACACGCCCGCGAGCGCCGCCGCGGCCAGTTCGCCCACGCTGTGCCCGAGCAGCGCGCGCGGCGGCGTCCCACCGTCGATCAGCGCCCGGCCGATCGCGTGATCGACCGCGAACAGCAGGGGCTGCGCGCGGGTGACATCGTCGATCGGGACCTCCGGGTCGCCGGACAGCCACTCCTCCCGCAGCTTCGCGCCCTGCGCGCCGCATGCGTCGAAGAACTCGTCCATCGCCGCGGTGAAGGCCGGCTGCCCGCCGTACAGTTCGGCGGCCATGCGCGGGAACTGCGCGCCCTGTCCGGGCAGGAGCAGCGCCACCGGCTGCCTGATGTCTCGCATGGGCCCAGCGTGGGCGGCGGTCCTCAAGCAAGACTTGAGAAGTCCTCGACACGCAGGCCGTACCAGAGTCGTATGCGACCCATGACAGAACCACCGGGCAGAGTGGGACAGGAAGGCGGTCGAGGGAGGGAGCTCCATCGGATGGATGCCACGGACTCGTCAGGGGGCATAGGAGTCCTGCTCGGCGTGGATCATGTGATCTTCAGGGAATGTCTCAGGGACTGGATCGGCGGGGCGCACGGCATCGCCGTGGTGGGCGAGGCCCGCTCGTCCGCCGAGGTGCCGCACGTGGCGGCCCGGCTGCGCCCGGACGTGGTGCTGCTGAGCACGGGCGGCGACCGGCCGGCGGCGGAGTTGCGGGTGCTGCGGGAGGTACGGCGGCGGCTGCCGCGCACCAAGATCGTTGTACTGTCACTGCGGAACGCCTCCCCCGTGGAGGAGGCTCTGGAGCAGGGCACGCACTGGTGCCTGCGGAGCACGAGCACGCGGGCCGATCTCGTGCTCGCCCTGCGCAACGTCGCCGCGCGCGACGTCGCCGCGCATACTGAAGGCCCGTCACCTTCGCATCTCCCCCCCTTGCGGCAGGCGGATGGCGGCGACGGGCCACGGTGGCGGGCCTGTCTGTCCACACGCGAGCAGGAAGTGCTCGATCTGGTCTCACAGGCCCTGAGCAACGCGCAGATCGGCGCGCGGCTGTCCATCACGGAAGGAACGGTGAAACGACATCTGCGCAACATCTACGCCAAACTCGGCGCCGTGTCGCGCATCGACGCGATCAACAAGGCGGCGTACGCCTCACCGACGTGGAATTCCCCCCACGACGCCGCCGGCACCCAGCACGCGCCGGCCCCCGGATCAGGCCGAGATGGCCAGCGTCCGATCCCCCAGCAGCACCTCACGGTGCAGGCGCTGGACCGCCGGTGAGGGGTCCAGCCCGAGTTCGCGCGCCAGAATCTCGCGCAGGTTTTGGAACGCTGCAAGCGCCTCCGCGCGGCGACCCGCCTGGCTCAGCACGTTGACGAGCTGGGCGTGCAGCCACTCGTGCAGCGGATTTTCCGCGATCAGGCTCCTCAGTTCGCCGATCAGGTCGCGATGCCGGCCCAGGTGCAGGTCGGCCTCGATACGCAGTTCCATGGCGTGCGTGCGGCGGTCCGCCAGATGGACGACGTGCGAGCGAAGGAGCGGTCCTTGTGTGACATTGGCGAGCGGCGGGCCCTGCCAAAGGGCCAGCGCCTCCCGCAGGTCGGCCGAGGCGGCCTCGTACCGGCCCTGGCGCAGCAGGCCGGCGGCCTGCGTCACCAGGCGGTCGAACCGGCCCTGGTCGAGTTGGTCCTGATCGAGGAGGAGGGTGTAGCCGAAGGGCTTGGTCACCAGCAGCTCGCGCCCCGTCCCGCTGAGCCGTTCCCGTTCGATCAGGCTGCGTAAGTGGTAGATGTAGGTCTGGGTAGTGGTCAGCGCGCTTTTCGGCGGGTTGTTCCCCCACAGCTCCTGGATGATGGAATCGACGAGCACCAGCCGATTGGCGGAAACCAGCAGCAGGGCGAGGACCTGACGCACCTTCGGCGCGCTTGGTGTACAGGCTCTGCCATCGTGCATCACCTCCATCGGCCCGAGCACAGTGAATCTTGACGTCCCCATGGTGCCTCCCGTGAGTGGCGGAAATCTTGCATCCACCGGCCTGGGTACTGAAATTCCTCAGCAGAATATAGCTATACATAAGCCGCCCGAAATGCGATGCCACTAAAGAGGTAGTGGCCGAGAAAGGCGTTCACCCCCGGGCAAGATCACGAGTGGGCCCAGGTGAAATCTGAATGCCGGCACCGCGGCCCGGGATTACACGCAGGTAAATAGTTTAAGATCCAACCACGTGGTGATCAATCCCGCACACCGATCCTGACAAAGGACGAACAAGCGTGAAAAAAGGCGAAAGAGAGGCGCTCTCAGCGGAAACGACGGGCGATGCCACGGCCGTCCACGCCACCACAGTGTCGGCCAGACGGCATATCGGCCCGACCGAAAATCGGCGTGGCGACCCGTTGGAAGCGGCCACCAACGACCCTGGACGACCGGGCGCGCCGGGATGTCCGGCCCTCCGCACCAGCGGTGCGGCCCGCGTACGGCCCGCCTCCACCGCCTCACCGGCGACGCCGTCGCACCCCGGAGCCGTGCCGCGCGCAACCGGTGTGTCCTCTGTCACATCACAGGTCGCCGCCATGGCGGCCATGAGCCGGCCGGACCGGCGCCGGGACGGCCGATGGCACGGGGCCCCGTCCGGCGACCGCGAACGGATCGCAGGCGGGCAGCGCCGGAGGGTGTGGAGCCTGCGCCGGCATCCGGCCCCAAGGCGGGCACACCACCGAGGCTCCCGTGGGATGCGGGCGTCCGAAACCATAACGCGCTTCCATATGAATGGCGTCGCGTCGGCGATCGAAGGGGCGCAGGGAAGAGCCAACTCCGGCGCCCCGCAAGGACCCCTTGGAAATCGGCGAAGAAATCCACGACATCCGCGCCGCGGCCTTCACGCTCATGCCACACCGCGTCCGATACGTGACAGTCCGGCATCCCTGACAAGGGTAAAGACCGCGTATCCGCAGGTTGCCTCCCATCGCGGGATCTGCTCTCCCGCCGCCTTCCCGGTGGCGGGCCGAAAACATCCGGTAGGCCGGCCTGCCGGTCCGCGGTTAGTGTGGTGACGTGCGACCGCCGGGCTTATGGCGACATATCGTTCGCTTGCCTCCGATCTCCATCGATATCGCCGCAGCGGCCCTCCTCACCGGCACGGCCCTCTTCCAGCCCCACCTGGCGACCTCCAGGCCCGACACCCCCTGGCTCCCCGTCCTGGCCGCGCTGCTCGGCCTCGCCGTCGCGGTACGCCGCCCCGCGCCGATCCCCGCCCTGCTCCTCGCCGTCCTGGCCACCGCGGGCGCCGACCCGCTCGGCGTCATGGAGCCGGCGCTGGCCGCGATCCTGCTCACCGCCTACACCGTCGGCACGGTGTCGGAGCGGGCGACCGCCGCCGCCGTGGCGATCGGCTGCGCGGTCCTGCTCTGCGCCGGATTCGCCGTCGCCGAGCGGCTTTTGGCCCTGGATTCGCAGGGCGGGCCCGTGCCGTCCGTCATCGGCGTGCTCGCGGGCATCGCGGTCGGCCAGGCGACCACGACCCGGCGGCTGTTGCTCGTGGCGCTCAAGGAACGGGCCCTGCGCGCCGAGCTGGCGCTGGAGGAGGAGGCCAGGCGGCGGGTGGCCGAGGAGCGCATGCACATCGCGCGGGAGGTCCACGACCTGGTCGCCCACCACATCTCCGTGGTCAACGTGCAGGCGGGGGTCGCCGCCCACCTGCTCCGCGAACGACCGGAGGCGGCCGGGGAGGCACTGGGGCACGTCCGCACCGCCGCCCGCACCGTGCTGGACGAACTCGGCGCGGTCCTCGACGTACTACGCGGGTCCGGCGACCCGCGGGCCCCGCTGGAGCCGCTGCCCGGGCTGGCGGACCTCGACCGGCTCATCGACTCCTTCGGCGGAGCCGGGCTGCGGGTGGACAGAACGGTGTCCGGCGCGCCCCGGTCGTGCCCGCCCGCCGTCGACCTCTGCGCCTACCGAATACTCCAGGAGTCGCTCACCAACGCCCGTAAATATGGACGAGGGCGGGCCAAGGTGACGATGTCCTACACCGATCAAGAACTCACGATAAACGTCCGCAACGAGTGCGCCGACGCCCGCGAGCGCGACGTCCCCGGCACCGGACACGGGCTCGTCGGCATGCGCGAGCGGATCGCCTCGGTGGGCGGCACGCTCGTCGCCGGGCCGGCGTCCGCCGGGGAGTTCGCCGTGCTGGCCCGCCTGCCGCTCGACGGAAGCCACCTGACAGACGGGAACCGCGATGATCCGAGTGTTGCTCGCTGACGACCAGACGCTGATCCGCAAGGGCTTCCGCTCGCTCATCGAGTCGGCGCCCGACCTGCGCGTGGTCGGCGAGGCCGAGACCGGCGCGCAGGCCGTGAAGCTGGCCCGCGAGACCGGGGCCGATGTCATCTTGATGGACATCCGGATGCCGGAGATGGACGGCTTGGCGGCGACCCAGGAGATCACCGCCGATGACGCCCTCGCCGGGGCGCGCGTCCTGGTGCTGACCACGTTCGAGATCGACGAGTACGTGTTCCGGGCGCTGCGGGCGGGGGCCAGCGGGTTCCTCGGCAAGGGCGTGGAGCCGCGCGACCTGCTGGAGGCGATCCGCGTCGTCCACGCGGGTGAGGCCCTGCTCTCGCCCAAGGCGACCAAGGGGCTGATCACGCGCTTCCTCAGCCGGCCGGTCAAGGCCGACACCGCGCCGTCGGAACTGCTCGAAGTGCTCACCGTCCGGGAGCGCGAGATGGTCGCGCACGTGGCGACCGGGCTGTCCAACGAGGAGATCGCCGAGGAGCTGTGCGTGTCGCCGTACACGGTGAAGACGCACGTCAACCGGGCCATGACCAAGCTGGGCGCGAGAGACCGGGCGCAGCTCGTGATCACCGCCTACCGGACGGGGCTGGTACGGCTGCCCGGCGCGTAGGGCCGCGGGCCACGGCTCATGCGAGCGGACCACGCCGGGGCCCCGTCTCCTGCGACGGCAGGCCGTCACGGATACTGCGCTCGGACGACGCGGATGAGGCCGCCGCTGCCGCATCGTGAATCCGTGATCGAAGTCACGAACCTCAAGAAGCGGTACGGCGACACACTGGCCGTCGATTCCCTGACGTTCACCGTCAGGCCGGGAGTGGTCACCGGGTTCCTGGGCCCGAACGGCTCGGGCAAATCCACCACCATGCGGCTCATCCTCGGCCTGGACGAGCCCACCGAGGGCGTCGCCCTGGTCAACGGACGCCGCGTCCGCGAACATCCCGCGCCGCTGCGCGAGATCGGCGCGCTGCTGGAGGCCAAGGCCGCCCACCCGGGCAGGTCCGCCCGCGACCACCTGCTCGCGCTGGCCGCCACCAACGGCATCCCCCGCCGCCGCGTCCACCACCTCCTGGAGCTGGTCGGCCTGCGGGACGTCGCGCACCGCCGGGCGGGCGCCTTCTCGCTGGGCATGGCGCAGCGGCTGGGCATCGCCGCCGCGCTGCTCGGCGACCCGGACACCGTGGTGCTCGACGAGCCGGTCAACGGCCTGGACCCCGAGGGCATCGTCTGGATCCGCGAGCTGCTGAAGGGCCTGGCGGCCGAGGGCCGCACCGTCTTCCTGTCCTCGCACCTGATGAGCGAGCTGGCCGAGACCGCCGAGCACGTCATCGTGATCGGCAAGGGCCGGCTGATCGCCGACGAGCCGGTGGACGGGCTCCTCAGGTCGGTGTCCGACACCCGGCTGCGGGTACTGGTGCGCACCCCCGACCCGGTACGGCTGTGCAACCTGGTGCAGCGCGCGGGCGTGACGATCACCCGGCGGCACGAGGGCGACCTGCTGGAGATCGAGGGCATGGCGGCCCGGCGGATCGGCGACGAGGCCGCGCTCGCCGCGATCCCGCTGCACGAACTGCGCACCGTGGAGGCATCGCTGGAAGAGGCGTTCATGCGGCTCACCGGCAACGCGGTGGAGTACCGCACGCCGCTCGCCACGGAGCGGGCCTCATGACCGCCCCGGCCGTCTCGGTGCCGGGCGTCAGCCTGTCCCGCGTGATCAACAGCGAGTGGATCAAGCTGCGGTCGGTGCGCTCGACCACCCTCGCCCTGCTGCTGTCGGTCGCCGTGCTCGTGGGCATCGGCCTGATCGCGGCGAGCGCGATGGCGCAGCCGCTCGCGACGGGCGAGCTGGAGACCGACGGACCGCCCTTCCAGCCGAGTACGGCGGTCGGCGCGATCCTGGGCGGCGTCGCGTTCGCTCAGTTGCTCATCGCCGCGCTGGGCGTGCTGTACGTCTCGGTGGAGTACTCCACCGGGATGATCCGCGCGACGTTCTCCGCGGTGCCGCGGCGGCTGCCGGTGCTGTGGGCCAAGTGCCTGGTCTTCGCCGGTGTCGTCTTCACACTGATGCTGGCGTCGAGCCTGATCGCGTTCTTCGCCGGGTCGCCGTTCCTGGCCGCGTACGGCGTCGCCCCGTCCCTGGCCGATCCCTCCGTGCTGCGTGCCGTACTGGCCGCGCCGGCGTACCTGACCGGCGTCGGCCTGAGCGCGATCGCGGTGGCCACGCTGCTGCGCAGCACCGCCCTGGCGGTCTCGATCGTCTCGTTCACCGTCTTCCTGCTCGACTCGCTGGCCGGGATGCTGCTGCCCGCCTCCATCGCCGACGTGATCACCCCCTACCTCCCGGCGACCGCGGGCAAGGCGTTCATGAGCGAGACTCAGGCCGCCGGCACGCTCGCGCCGCTGCCCGGTTTCCTGGTGTTCTGCGGGTATCTGGTGGTCCTGCTGGGCGCCGCCGCCTTCGTGCTGAAGCGGCGGGACGCCTGACCCATCTCAAACGGTCCTCAAGTGAATCTTGAGGGTCGTCGCACACTCTCCCTGGTGACAGCCGATGCCGCAGAGGGAGAGTGTGCGCCTCATGGATCGACGAACCGTGATCACCGGGATGGGGGTGCTCGCGCCCGGTGGAACGGGGACGAAGGATTTCCTGGAACTGCTGGCCTCCGGGCGGACGGCCACCCGCAGGATCTCGTTTTTCGACCCTTCGCCCTTCCGGTCCCAGGTGGCCGCCGAGTGCGACTTCGACCCGGCCATCGCCGGGCTGACCCACCGCGAGGCCCGCCGGATGGACCGTGCCACCCAGCTCGCGGTGGTCGCGGCACGCCAGGCGGTCGCCGAGGCCGGCATCGAGCCGGATGAGCTGGACCCGCACCGGGTCGCCGTCAGCGTCGGCACCGCCGTCGGCGCGACGACCAGCCTGGAGCGGGAGTACCTGGTCCTTTCCGACTCCGGCCGGGACTGGCTGGTCGATCCCGGCTACGCCTCGCCGCACCTGTTCGACTACTTCGTGCCGAGTGCCATCGCCTCCGAGGTCGCCTGGGTCATCGACGCCGAAGGGCCGGCGGCGATCGTCTCCTCCGGCTGCACCTCCGGCCTCGACTCCGTGGGGTACGCCCACCAGTTGATCAAGGAGGGCACCGCCGACGTCGTGCTGACCGGCGCCACCGACGCGCCCATCTCGCCCATCGCCGTCGCCTGCTTCGACGCGATCAAGGCGACCACCCCGCGCAACGACGACGCCGAGCACGCCTCCCGCCCCTTCGACCTGACCAGGAACGGCTTCGTGCTGGGCGAGGGCGCGGCGATGCTGGTGCTGGAGGAGTACGAGCACGCCCGCCGCCGGGGCGCGCACATCATCGCCGAGATCAACGGCTACGCCACCCGCTGCAACGCCTACCACATGACCGGGCTCAAGCCCGACGGCCGGGAGATGGCCGAGGCCATCACGGCCGCGCTCGCCGAGGCGGGCATGGACGGCGACGCCGTGGACTACGTCAACGCGCACGGCTCGGGGACCAAGCAGAACGACCGGCACGAGACGGCGGCCTTCAAGCGGGCGCTCGGCGACCACGCCTACCAGACCCCGGTCAGCTCGATCAAGTCGATGATCGGGCACTCGCTCGGCGCGATCGGCTCGATCGAGATCGTCGCCTGCGCCCTGGCCATCGAGAACGGCCTCGTCCCGCCCACCGCCAACCTGCGCGAACGCGACCCCGAGTGCGATCTGGACTACGTCCCGATCCACGCGCGGGACCAGCGGGTGGACACGGTCCTCTCGGTGGGCAGCGGGTTCGGCGGCTTCCAGAGCGCCATGCTGCTCAGCCGGCTCGGGAACGGGGGCTGACATGACACAGACCACGATCGCCGGCGGGGCGGCACGTACGCGGCCCGCCACCGCCGTCATCACCGGCCTCGGTGTGGTGGCCCCCAACGGGATGGGCGCTGAGGAGTACTGGGCGGCGACCCTGCGCGGGGAGAGCGGCATCGCCCCGCTGGGCGACCGGATGGCGAAGTATCCGGCCCGGCTCGCCGGGCAGGTCGCCTCCTTCGTCGCCGAGGAGCACATCCCCTCCAAGCTGATGCCACAGACCGACCGGGTGACCAGGCTGGCGCTGGCCGCCGCCGAATGGGCCCTGGCCGACGCCGGGCTGCGCCCCGCCGAACTCCCCGAGTACAGCATGGGCGTGGTCACCTCCAACGCCTCGGGCGGTTTCGAGTTCACGCACCGGGAGATCCAGAAGCTCTGGACGCAGGGACCGCAGACGGTCAGCGTGTACGAGTCCTTCGCCTGGTTCTACGCGGTCAACACCGGGCAGATCTCCATCCGCCACGGCATGCGCGGCCCGAGCGGCGTGCTGGTCGCCGAGCAGGCGGGCGGCCTCGACGCGGTGGGCCACGCCCGCCGGGCCGTACGACGCGGCACCCCGCACATCGTCACCGGCGGCGTCGAGTCCTCCTTCGACCCGTGGGGCTGGGTCAGCCACATCGCCAGCGGCAGGCTCAGCGGCCGGACCGATCCGGCGCGCGCCTACCTGCCCTTCGACGGGGCCGCCGACGGATACGTCCCCGGCGAGGGCGGCGCCATCCTCATCCTGGAGGACGCCGGGGCCGCCGCCCGGCGCGGCGCGGCCAAGGTCTACGGCGAGGTCGCCGGCTACGCCGCCACCTTCGACCCCCGGCCGGGCTCGGGCCGCCCGCCCGGCCTGGAGTACGCCATCCGCAAGGCCCTCGACGACGCGGGGGCGCGGCCGGAGACGATCGACGTCGTCTTCGCCGACGCCGCCGGCGTCCCGCGGCTGGACCGGGAGGAGGCGGCGGCGATCACCGCCGTCTTCGGCCCCGGCGGCGTGCCGGTGAGCGCGCCCAAGGCGCTGACCGGCCGGCTCTACGCCGGCAGTGGCCCGCTGGACGTGGCCTGCGCGCTGCTGTGCATCAGGGACGGCCTGATCCCGGCCGTCCCCAACATCGGCGACCTGCCCGCCGACTACCGGATCGACCTCGTGCGAGGCGACGCGCCGAGGCCCGCGAAGGTCCGGAACGCCCTGGTGCTGGCACGAGGGAAAGGCGGGTTCAACGCCGCCGTCGTACTTCGGAAGGAAGCGCAATGACCCTGGACGACCTCCGCAGAATCATGGTGGCCTGCGCGGGCGAGGACGAGCACGTCGACCTCGCCGGGGACATCATCGACCGGACCTTCGCCGAGCTGGGATACGACTCGCTGGCCGTGATGGAGACGGCGGCGAGGATCGAGGGCGAGTTCGGGGTGAAGATCCCCGACGAGCAGGTCCCCGAGCTGGCCACCCCCCGTGCGCTGCTGGACTGCGTTTCCCGCGCGACCGTCTCCTGACGACCTCTGACCACCGAAAGGAACAGACCATGATCGTCCACACCCTGATCTACCGTTTCCCGGCCACGGTGACCGAGCAGGACCAGCAGGAGTTCTTCGCCGCCATGAAGGAACTGCTGGACCGGCACGACACCATCAAGGGCTTCGACCACCGGCCGCACCTGTGGCTGCCGGCCGACAAGGGCTCCCGCGGCATCACCGCCTCGGCCATCGCCCAGTTCAGCACGGAGTCCCTGGACGACCTCAAGAGGTTCTCCGAGACGCCCGAGGTCTACGACTTCACCACCCAGTGGAAGGGCAAGCTGCGGTTCGAGGCCGCGTACGCCAACCACGAGCAGATGTCGGTCTGACACCCCCGGCCGACCGACCCCGACTGACCAAGGAGAAGCGCCATGCCGTACGCGGAGCACACCGTCACCGTGGACGCGTCGATCAGTGTGGTCTGGGACCTGCTGGTGGACGTGGAGGGATACGCACGGATCTTCCCGCCCACCCAGGACGTGAAGATCATCGAAGGCGACTCGACGTACCAGATCGCCCGGTTCGTGGTGGACGTCAACGGCGAGACCGCCACCTGGGTCTCCAGGCGGGACATCGACGCCGGGCGGCACGTCATCGCCTACCGCCAGCTTGAGACCGCGCCGATCGTGGGCCGGATGGGCGGCGAGTGGCGGGCGTTCCCGTTCGGGACGGACCGCACCCAGCTCGTGCTGACCCACGACTTCGAGACCCGCGAGGCCGTGGACGGCAAGGTCGCCGGCCGGTTCTCCCCCGAGGAGGCCGACGCGATGCTGCACGCGGCCGTCGAGCGCAACAGCGTGGCCGACCTCAACGCGGTGAAGTCCGAGGCGGAACGACTGGTCGCGGAACCCGCATGAAGAGGTTCTACGACCTCAGCGTGGCCACGCAGAGCACGCCGAGTGAGGCTACGCCGGTGACCGTCGAACTCCTCGACCACCGCACCGGCGCGATCGTCCTCGGGCTGAACCCCGACGACTTCCCGGACGGCATGGCGATCTCCAACGAGACCGTCACGCTGACCACGCACACCGGCACGCACATGGACGCGCCGCTGCACTACGGCCCGCTGACCGCCGGCCGTCCGGCCAAGAGCATCGACCAGGTACCGCTGGACTGGTGCCACGGCCCGGGGGTCCGGCTGGACCTGCGGCACGTCGCGGCCGGCACCGCCATCACCGTGGACCAGCTCCGCGCGGCGCTCACCGAGGCCGGGCACGCACTGGTCCCCGGCGACATCGTGCTGCTGTGGACGGGCGCGGACGCCCTGTGGGGCGGCGCCGAGTACCTGACGGACTACGCCGGGCTGTCCGGTGAGGGCACCGAGTTCCTGGTGGAGAGCGGTGTGCGGGTCATCGGCATCGACGCCTGGGGCCTGGACAAGCCGATGCGCTCGATGATCGAGGACTACAAGCGGACGGGCGATCCGGCCTGCCTGTGGCCCGCGCACGTCTACGGGCGGCGCAAGGAGTACCTGCAGTTGGAGAAGCTCGCGAATCTGGGGGCGCTGCCCGCGGCCACCGGATTCGAGGTGTCGTGCTTTCCGGTGTCCATCGCGGGCGCCGGGGCCGGCTGGACCCGCGTGGTCGCCACCGTGGAGGAGCGTTGATGTACCACCACACGTTCAGCAGTGTTGACAAGATCGGCAAGGGCCTGCTGCGCAGCTTCGACGAGCTGACCCCGAACACCGGGTTCAAGGACGACGACATCGTCCGGTACGTCGGGCTGGGCACCGGGCACGCCAAGGGCACCGCGCTCACCTGGAACGACGAGGGCGACTCGCCCTATGACCGGCTCGGGCCCGCGGTCCGCGACTTCGTGGCCGAGCAGCTCGCCGACGACACGGTACGCGCGAAGGTGCCGGGCGAGGAGTTCCGCCTGACGGTGTTCCAGGTCCGCAACTACGCCGACGACAAGCAGATCGCCCGCCCGTCGCAGGGCTTCCACCAGGGCGGCGGCGACCATGTGCTGGTCACCGTCGTGGCGGAGGAGGACGTCAACGGGGCCGTGCACATGCTGGCCCTGGCCGAGGACGAGTCGGCGCTGGTGTTCGAGCGCCGGCTCGGCGTCGGCGAGACGCTGCTGCTCGACGACCGGACCCTCACCCACCACTGCACGCCGTTCACCCCCAAGGCGGGCGGCCGGGCCCAGCGGGACCTGATCATCGTCTCGCTCGCCCGCACGGACGCGGACGGTTAGGGGATGACCATGACGAACGACCGCCATGACGTCGTGGTGGCCGGCGGCGGCCCCGTCGGGATGATGCTCGCCTGCGAGCTTCGCTCGGCGGGGGTGTCGGTACTGGTCCTCGAACGGCAGCCGGCCCCGGACCCGATGCCCAAGGCGGGCATCATCGGCCCGCTGGCGGCCGAGGCGATCGCCAGGCTCGGCCTGCGCGACGAACTGCTGGCCGCCGAGGCTGCGGCCACCCGCCGCGACGAGGAGATCATCGCCGAACTCATGTCCAAGGGCGGCCCCGGCGGTCCTGGGGCCCCAGGACCCGGAGGCGGCCCTGGCGCATCCGGCCGCCCCGGAGGCCCGGATGGACCGGGCGGCCCTGGAGGCCCTGGTGGGCCCGGTGGGCCCGGTGGGCCCGGAGCATCCGGTCGCCCCGGCGGGCCGGGTGGGCCCGGTGGGCGGCCGGGTGGGATGACGCCGCCGGAGCATTTCGCCGGGTTGCCGCTGGACGCGGCGCGGTCCGCCGATCCCGCGCGCCGCCGGGTCCGGGTGGACCAGCTCACCCTGCACGGCATCCTGGCCCGCCATGCCGAACGCCTCGGCGTGGACGTCCGCCATCGGCACGAGGTCGTCGGCCTCAGCCAGGACGAGGACAGCGTGACCGTCCACGTCTCCACCGCCGACGGGCCGATCGAGGTCCGCTGCGCCTACCTGGCCGGCTGCGACGGCGGCCGGAGTACCGTGCGCAAGCTGGCCGGCTTCGACTTCACGGGCACCGGCCCGACGCTCACCGGCCGCCAGGGCCTGGTGCGCATGGGCGACCCGGACGGCCTGCGGCCCGGCTTCAACCTGACGCCGAACGGCGGTTACCTGTTCGCCGTGTTCGGCGCGAACCGGGTGGCGACCATCGAGTTCGAGGGCCCGCCGGAGAACCGGGACGTGCCGCTGACGGCCGGGGAGCTGCAGGAGAGCGTCCGCCGGGTGAGCGGTACCGAGGCGACCATCAACGAGCTGCTGTCCGGGGTGCGCTTCACCGACCACACCCGCCAGGCCACCACCTACCGGCTGGGCCGGGTGCTGCTGGCCGGCGACTCGGCCCACGTACACCCGCCGTTCGGCGGCCAGGGCCTCAACGTCGGCCTGGTGGACGCCGCGAACCTCGGCTGGAAGCTGGCCGCGCAGGTCCAGGGCTGGGCCCCCGAGGGCCTGCTGGACACCTACACCGCCGAGCGCCACCCCGAGGCGGCCCGGCTGCTGGACAACACACGCGCCCAGACCGCGCTGATGCGGCCCGACCCGCAAAGCCGCGCGCTGCGCGACCTGTTCGCCGGCACGCTCGGCCTCGACGCGGTCAACCGGCATCTGTACGACATGGTGACGGGCCTGTCCACCCGCTATGACGTGGGCGAGGAGGCCGAGCCCGCCGGGTCGCTGCCGGCCGATCCGGAGCTGTCCACCGGCGGGCATCTCGCCGAGCACTTCGGCGGGGGCCGCGGAGTCCTGCTCGACCTGGCCGACCGGGCGGAGGTCCGGGCCGCCGCCGCGGGCTGGCCCGGGCGCGTCACGGTCGTCACCGCCCAGGTCAAGGCCGATGCCATGGACGATCTGGACGCGCTGCTGATCAGGCCGGACGGCTGCGTCGCGTGGGCGCTGCCCGCGGGCGCGAAGCACCGTGACCAGGCGCTGGCGGCGGCCCTGTCCAGGTGGTTCGGGCCGGGGCGCGATGGCTGAGGGCGCCCATGGGCTGCTCCTCGACGCCGCGGCGCAGGACCTGCTGTTCCGCGAGGCCCGCACGGTGGAGGCGTTCACCGGCGAGCCGGTGACCGAGGAGCACCTGCAGGCCGTCTACGACCTGGTCAAGTACGGCCCCACGTCGATGAACCAGCAGCCGCTGCGGATGGTGGTGCTGCGTTCGGCGCAGGCCAGGGCCGCGGTGGTCCGGTGGATGCTCGGCATCAACAAGGCCCGTACCGCGGCGGCCCCGCTGACCGTGCTGCTCGCCGCCGACCTGCACTTCCACGAGCGGCTGCCGGAGCTGTTCCCGGCGAAGCCGGACGCGGCGCGGCTGTTCGAGGACCCGTTCGTGCGCAAGGAGTCCGCCCGGTTCAACGCGGCCCTCCAGATCGCGTACCTCATCCTCGGCATCCGCGCGGCCGGCCTGGCCGCCGCCCCCACCCTCGGCTTCGACGCGGAGGGCATCGACAAGGAGTTCTTCGGCGACGGCGGGCACACCGTGCTGACCGTGCTCAACATCGGCAGGCCCGCCGCGACCGCCGTGCCGCCGCGGCTTCCGCGGCTGGCCTACGGCGACGTCGTCACCGAGCTGTAAGGAGTGTGTCCCCGTGACCAACTACTTCGAGGTCGTCGTGGCGGGCGGCGGGCCCGTCGGGCTGATGCTCGCCTGCGAGCTGCGTTCGGCCGGGGTGTCGGTACTGGTCCTGGAACGGCGGGCCCGGCCGGACCAGGCGATCAAGGCGGGCTCGATGGGCCCGCTGGCCGCCGAGGCCGTGTACGGCCTGGGCCTGGCCGCCGAGCTGGGCGCGGCCGAGGAGGCCGCGACGGCCCGCGACCTGGCCCTCACCGGCAAGGCCGGCGGCCCGCGCGAGCACTTCGGCGGGATCTTCCTGGACCCGTCGCTGGCCTCCGATCCGGACCGCCGCCGCGTCCGCATCGACCAGCCGGAGCTGGAGGCACTGCTGGCCAGGCACGCCGACCGGCTGGGCGTGGAGGTGCGGCGCGAGCACGAGGTGGTCGGCCTGAGCCAGGACGAGCAGGGGGTGAGCGTGCGGGTCGCCACGCCCGGCGGCCCGCTCGAAGTCCGCTGCGCCTACCTGGCCGGCTGCGACGGCCACCGCAGCACCGTGCGGGAGCTGGCCGGTTTCGACTTCGTCGGCTCTCCGGCCGGTCTCACCGGCCGGGACGGCGTGGTACGGCTGGCCGAGTCCGAGCGGGCCAAGCTGACCCCCGGGTTCCACCACACCGAGCGCGGCGTCTTCGTGTTCGCCGGGTTCGGCGCGCAGCGGGTGGCCGCCGTGGAGTTCGACAGCCCGCCGGACGACCCGTACGCGCCGCTCACCCTGCCGGATCTCCAGGCCGCCGTCCGCCGGGTCAGCGGCACCGACGTGGTCATCGACGAACTCGTCTCCGGCTTCGTCTACACCGACGAGGCCCGGCAGGTGACGTCGTACCGCGCCGGGCGGGTGCTGCTCGCCGGGGACGCGGCGCACATCTACGCCCCCTTCGGCGGCCAGGGCCTCAACGTCGGCCTGGTGGACGCGGCGAACCTGGGCTGGAAGCTGGCCGCGCAGGTCCAGGGCTGGGCTCCGGAGGGTCTGCTGGACACCTACACCGCCGAGCGCCACCCGGTGGGCGCGGTGCTGTTGCACAACACGCGCGCGCAGGCGGCGCTGATGCGGCCCGACCCGCAGAGCCGGGCGCTGCGCGCGTTGTTCGCCGGGCTGGTCGGCCTGGAGCCGGTCACCCGGCTCATCGTGGACATGAAGACCGGCCAGTCGGTCCGGTACGACCTGGGCGAGACCCATCCGCTGGTCGGCACGCTCTGCCCGGACCTGCCGCTGGGCGGCGCCGGTGGCCGGCTCCGCGAACGGCTGGGCGGCCGGGGGCTGCTGCTGGACCTGGCCGGCCGGGCCGAGGTCCATGCCGCGGCGGCGGGCTGGTCGGCCCGGGTCGGGACCGTCTCGGCGAAGGCCGGGATCGACGGCGTCGACGCGCTTCTGCTCAGGCCCGACGGCTGTGTGGCGTGGGTGCTGCCCGCGGGAGCCGTGTTCGGCGAGAAGGAGCTGACCAGTGCCCTGGCGGCCTGGTTCGGGGAAGGAAGGACGGGATGACCGCACTCGACGAACGCGCCCCCGCCCGGCTCGGCGAGCCCGACATGCGCGGGCGGGTGGAGGAGCTGGCCGGGCTCAAGGAGCGGGTCGCGGAAGGCCCCGGCGCGAAGAGCACGGCCGCGCAGCACGCCAAGGGCAAGCTCACCGCGCGCGAGCGCATCGATCTGCTCTTCGACAAGGACTCCTTCACCGAGATCGAGCCGTTCCGGCGGCACCGGGCCCGCGGCTTCGGCCTGGAGGACAAGCGGCCCTACTCCGACGGGGTGGTGACCGGCTGGGGCGAGGTGAACCGGCGCAAGGTCTTCGTCTACGCCCACGACTTCCGGATGTTCGGCGGGGCGCTCGGCGAGGCGCACGCCGAGAAGATCCACAAGCTGCTGGACCTGGCCGAGGCGACCGGGGCGCCGGTGGTCGGCCTGTGCGACGGCGCCGGGGCGCGGATCCAGGAGGGCGTCACCGCCCTCGCCGGGTACGGCGGGATCTTCCAGCGCAACGCCCGGATGTCCGGCGTGGTCCCGCAGATCAATGTGATCATGGGGCCGTGCGCGGGCGGCGCGGCCTACTCTCCCGCCCTGACCGACTTCGTGTTCATGGTGCGCGGCACGGCCCAGATGTTCATCACCGGTCCCGACGTGGTGCAGGCCGTGACCGGGGCCCAGGTGACGCACGCCGAACTGGGCGGGGCCGACGTCCACGCGAGCGTGTCGGGGGTGGCGGCCTTCGCCTACGACGACGAGGAGGAGTGCCTGGCCGCGGTACGCGACCTGCTGGGCTACCTGCCCGCCAACAACCGCGAACTACCGCCGGACGAGTCCCCCGCTGACTTCCTGAGCGACCCGGCCGGCCGGCGCAACGACAGGCTGCTGGACCTGGTGCCCGCCGACCCGAGCCGGGCCTACGACATGCGCGAGGTGATCGAGGAGATCGTCGATCACGGCGACTTCATGGAGGTCCACGCCGCCTGGGCCACGAACGTCATCTGCGCGTTCGCCCGGCTCGGCGGGCGGGTCGCGGGCATCGTGGCCAGCCAGCCGGCCTCGCTCGCGGGCGTGCTGGACATCGACGCCTCCACCAAGGCGGCCCGCTTCGTGCAGACCTGTGACGCCTTCAACATCCCGCTGCTCACGCTGGTCGATGTGCCGGGCTTCCTGCCGGGGGTCGAGCAGGAGCACGGCGGGATCATCCGGCACGGGGCCAAGCTGCTGTACGCCTACTGCAACGCCACGGTGCCGCGGATCCAGATGATCCTGCGCAAGGCGTACGGCGGGGCGTACATCGTGATGGACTCCCGCTCGATCGGCGCGGATCTGTCGTACGCCTGGCCGACCAACGAGATCGCGGTGATGGGCGCGGAGGGCGCGGCCAACGTGATCTTCCGCAGGGAGATCGCCGCGGCGGCCGACCCGGAGGCGGTACGGGCCGAGCGGATCGCCGAGTACCGCAGGGAGCTGATGCACCCGTACCACGCCGCCGAACGCGGTCTCGTGGACGACGTGGTGGACCCGGCCGACACCCGGCGCACGCTCATCCGCGCGCTGGAGATGCTGGCCGCCAAGCACCAGCCGCTGCCCTCCCGCAAGCACGGCAACCCGCCGTTCTGATGGACATCCGCCTCTCCGGCGCCGAGTTGACCGAAGAAGAGCTCGCCGCCGTGGTCATCGCGCTGCTCGCGGGGTCGCGGGCGCGGCCCGCGGCCCACCGGGTCCCGCTGCGCCGGCGGCCCCCACGCCTCCCCGTACCGGGCTACCACTCCCCCCGATCATGGAGAACACGTGCATAAGGTGCTTATCGCCAATCGTGGTGAGATCGCCGTACGCGTCGCTCACGCCTGCCGCGACGCCGGGATCGCCGGCGTCGCCGTCTACGCGGAACAGGATCTGGACGCCCTGCACGTCCGGGTGGCCGACGAGGCGTACGCGCTGGGCGGGCGTTCGGCGGCGGAGACGTACCTCAACGTTGAGCGGCTGATCGACGTGGCCCTGCGCGCGGGGGCCGACGCGGTGCATCCCGGCTACGGCTTCCTGGCCGAGAACGCCGACTTCGCGCAGGCCGTCATCGACGCCGGACTGACCTGGATCGGCCCGCCCCCGCGGGCCATCCGGCTGCTCGGCGACAAGGTGCGCGCCAGGGAGATCGCGCGGTCCGTCGGCGCGCCGCTCGCGCCCGGCACGCCCGGCCCGGTGTCCGGCGCGGAGGAGGTCGTGGCCTTCGCCCGCGAGCACGGCCTGCCGGTGGCGATCAAGGCGGCGCACGGCGGCGGCGGTCGCGGCATGAAGGTGGCCAGGACCATCGAGGAGATCCCCAAGTTGCACGAGTCCGCGGTGCGCGAGGCCGAGGCGGCCTTCGGATCCGGCGTGTGCTTCGCCGAGCGGTACCTGGACCGCCCCCGCCACCTGGAGACCCAGTGCCTGGCCGACGCGCACGGCAACGTCGTGGTGGTCTCCACCCGCGACTGCACCCTGCAACGGCGGCACCAGAAGCTGGTCGAGGAGGCCCCCGCGCCGTTCCTGCCGGACGGGGAGACCCGGCGGCTCATCGACGCCTCCAAGGCGATCCTGCGGGCGGGCGGCTACGTCGGCGCGGGCACCTGCGAGTTCCTGATGGGGGCCGACGGGACGATCACCTTCCTGGAGGTGAACACCCGCCTCCAGGTCGAGCACCCGGTGAGCGAGGAGGTCTCCGGCATCGACCTGGTGCGCGAACAGCTCAGGATCGCCGCGGGCGACCGGCTCGACCAGGGCGACCCGCCCGTGCGCGGGCACTCCATCGAGTTCCGGATCAACGCCGAGGACCCGGGGCGCGGCTTCCTGCCCGCGCCGGGCACCCTCACCCGGCTGCGGCTGCCCACCGGGCCCGGCGTACGCGTCGATCTCGGCTACGCCGAGGGGATGACCGTCCCCCAGACGTTCGACTCGCTGATCGCCAAGGTGATCGTCACCGGCCGGGACCGGGCCGAGGCCCTGGCCCGCGCCCGGCGGGCGCTCGGCCACTGCGAATTCGCCGGGATGCCCACCGTGCTGCCCTTCCACCAGGCCGTCGTGAACGACCCGGCGTTCGCGCCCGCCGGCCCGGCCGAGCCGTTCACCGTCCACACCCGGTGGATCGAGACCGAATTCGCCGGCCTGATCCCCCCGTACGACGCCGAGCCCGAGCAGGAGGCCCCGGCCGGGCGCGAACTGCTCACCGTCGAGGTGGGCGGGCGGCGGGTCGCCGTCTCACTGCCCGCCGGATTCGCGGCGCCGGCCGCCACCGCCGCCCGCCCGGCCGAGGCCCGGCGGCGCAAGGCCGGACGCAAGCCGGTGGCCGGGGGCGACACGCTGGTGAGCCCCATGCAGGGCACGATCGTGCGGGTGTTCGTCGCCGACGGGGACGCCGTCCAGGAAGGGGACAGCCTGCTGATCCTGGAGGCCATGAAGATGGAACAACCGCTCGCCGCGCACAAGGCCGGCGTGGTCAGGGGGCTGGCGGCCGAGGTGGGGCAGACGGTCGCGGGGGGCGCGGTGCTGTGCGAGATCGTGGCCGCCTGAGGTCAGGACGCCGCCCCGCCGTACGCGATCAGCTCCTGGCGGCCCATGGTGCGCCCGCGGGCGGACAGCCGGTCGAAGGCGGCCCGCCCCAGCCCGTCGACCGCGGCACGCGTGATGGCGGACAGGTCTTCCGGCGACAGCCCCGGCCCCGGCGCCATGGCCGCCGCCCCGCCGAGCAGCACCGCGGCGCGCTCGTGGGCCCCGCGCCGGGCCGCGAGGTCGGCGAGGCCGATCAGGACGGCCCCGATCACCGGCACGTCGGCGCTGCGCACGGCCGCGCCGAGCGCACGGCCGTGCGACTCCTCCGCCTGCTCCAGCCGGCCCTGCCCGGCGTGCAGCAGGCCCAGCGAGGTCAGCACCATCGAACGCAGTTCCATGAGGTCCGCGTCGGCGTCCTCGACGATGGCGGCGGCGGCCGTCAGGTGCTCGTGCGCCCGGTCGGCGTCGCCCTCGCGCCGGGCCAGGTTGCCCAGCAGCAGGTGCACACCGGCGACCGTGGACGCCTGGCCCATGTCCTCGGCGAGCGCCCTGGCCTCGTGCAGGTTGGCCAGCCCGGCCTCCCGCTCGCCGTGCTCGATCTGGATCGTGGCCAGGTAGAACAGCAGGCCGGGACGCTCGTGGCGGGCGCCCAGCTCGTCGGACAGCCGCAGCGCCTCGGCGTACGCGGTGCGGGCGCGGTCGTACTCGCGCCGGACGAAGGCGATCTCGGCCGACGCCCGCAGCGCCGAGGCCATGCCCCACCGGTCGCCCGCCGAGCGGAACGCCGCGAGGGCGGCGTCGAAGTCGGCGGCGGCCTGCCGGTCGGCGTCGTCCAGTCGGCGCATGCCCCGCCACAGCAGCGCGGTCGCCCTGGTCCACGGGTCGGGGTCGGCGACGTGCCGGGAGGCCAGCTCGGCGATGTGCCCGGGCGGCTCCTTGAGCGCGATGGCCAGCGCGGGGCCGGCCAGGGTGAGGTAGGGGTGGCGGCCCGGCTCGCCGGCGGCCCGCCACGCCGCCACCGCCGCCCGCGCCCGGCCGGCCGGTTCCCGGCCGAGGTCGAGCCCGCCGAGCAGCAGGGCCAGCACGGTGGCGTCCGGGGGCGCGCCGTCCGCCACGGCCAGCGCCTGCCTGGCCCACTCCGCGCCCTCGCCGCGCGCCCCGGTCAGCCGCCAGTACCAGCCGAGCGCGGCCACCAGCCGGACGGCGCTCCCGGCGTCGTGGTCGTCGATCGCCTGGCGCAGCGCGGCGCGCAGGTTGTCGTGTTCGGCGGTGAGCCGGTCCAGCCAGGTGACCTGGTCCGGGCCGCGCAGGCAGGGTTCGGCGCGCTCGGCCAGCGCCAGGAACGTGGCGGCGTGCGCCCGTCGCAGCCGTTCCCGCTCCCCCGACTCGGCGAGCCGTTCCAGGGCGTACAGGCGCACGGTCTCCAGCATGCGGTAGCGGATGCCGGCGGGCTCGCGGGACACCTGTAACAGCGACTTGTCGGCCAGCGCGCCGAGCAGCGGCAGCACGTCGGCGCCCGCCACCTGTTCGGCCGACTCCAGCGTGGCCCCGCCCGCGAACACCGAAAGACGCCGCAGCAGCACCTGTTCGGCCGGCTCCAGCAGCTCCCAGCTCCAGTCCACGACCGCGCGCAGCGTCTGGTGGCGGGCGAAGGCCGTACGGCTGCCGCCGACCAGCAGCCGGAACCTGTCGTCGAGCCGTTCGGCGAGCTGTTCGACCGACAACACCCGAAGCTGGGCCGCGGCCAGCTCGATGGCCAGCGGCATCCCGTCCAGCCTGCGGCAGATCCGGGCCACGCCCGCGACGTTGCGTTCGGAGACGGTGAAACCCGGAACGATCGCCGCGGCCCGGTCGGCGAACAGCCGCACGGCGGGGGCCTCCAGCGCCTCGGCGGGCCGGGTCGCGTCCGCGGGCACCGTGAGCGGCGGCACCCAGGCGAGCCGTTCCCCGGCGATGTTCAGTGACTCCCTGCTGGTGGCCAGCACCCGCAGGCCCGCGCACGAACCGAGCAGCACCTCGGCCAGCCGGGCGACCTCCTCGATCAGGTGCTCGCAGTTGTCGAGGATGAGCAGTGAGCGGCGGGTGGCCAGCATGGTCACCAGGCGGTCCAGGTCGAAGGCGGGCGGCGCGCCGTCCCGCGCGCCGGTCAGCAGGATGCCCTCCGGCGGGTGCAGTACCGCGGCCATGGCCCCCAGCACGTCGGCCGGTTCGGTGACCGCGGCCAGCTCCACCAGCCAGACCTCATCGCGCGTGTGCTCGATGGCCCGCGCGCCGACCTCCCTGGCCAGCCGGGTCTTGCCCGCCCCGCCGGGGCCCACCAGGGTGACCAGGCGGTGTTCGGCCAGGTGGCGTTCGACCATCTCCATCTCGGCGTCGCGGCCCACGAACGACGTCAGCGACGCCCGCAGGTTGGTACGCCGGCCCCCGTGCCCGCCGTCGCGGACCAGCGGATCGCGGCGCAGCACGGCCAGGTAGGTCGTCTCCAGCTCGGCCGAGGGGTCCACGCCCAGCTCGTCGGCCAGGGCCTGCTTGGTCTGCCGGTAGACCTCCAAGGCCGCCGCCTGCCGGTCCGACGCGTACAGCACGCGCATCTGGAAGGCGCGCAGCCGTTCGTCCAGCGGGCGCGCGGCGAGCAGGGTCTCCAGTTCGGGCAGCAGCGCCGCGTGCCTGCCGAGGGCGAGGTCGGCCTCGATGCGGTCCTTGGTCGCCGACAGCCGAAGTTCTTCCAGCCGGGCGATGGGGCCTTGGGCGAAAAGGGCTTCGGCCACGTCGAGCAGCGCGGGGCCGCGCCACAGTTCCAGCGCCGCGCCGAGGAGTTCGGCCGCGCGGGCGTGGTCGCGCGCGGCGAGGGCGGCCTGGCCCGCGGCGGCCAGCCGCTCGAACCGGTTGGCGTCGAGGTCGTCCGGCTCGGCCGCCAGCAGATAGCCGCCGAGCCGGGAATCGATCACGTCCCGGCCGATCACCGCCCGCAGCCGCGACACCAGAGAGTGCAACGCGTTGACGGCGTCGGCCGGAGCGCCGTCGGGCCACACGTCACCGATCAGCCGGTCGGCCGGCACGACCTGGCCCGTGTTCAGGCCGAGGATGATCAGTAGCGCCCGGAGCCGGGCGCCTCTGACCTCGATCGACCGGCCGTCGCGCCACACGTCGAGGGGACCGAGGATCCGAAACTCCACAGGGCGACTTTAAAGCACTTCCGGGGTGGTCACGGCGCTACGCCGGCCAGCCTTCCGTTCACATAATCCAGCACCATCCGTGCCGTGGCCATCTGGTCCACGTCGTCATCGGGGATCGGCAGCCGTAGTTCCTCCTGAATAACCGTGACGACCTCATATCTGGCCAGTGAATCCAGGCCCAGTTTCTCGAAGGGGGTGTCCGCGGACTCCTCGGTGAGCTCGGCCGCCTCCGAGGCGCCCAGGCACTTACCGACAACGCGCTTCAGGTCATCGAGCGTGAACTTCTGCATGTCCGCCACGATCGCCCGCGGCATTGGAAGAACCCTTGAGAAGGACTCAAGACGGCCGCGTTCTCAAGCCGTCTTTGAAGCGCCTTCAAACGCGCCTCGCGACCATGGCCCGAATGCCGACGCAAGGAGGTCCGAGACTGCCATGACCAGCCAGCTTCTGGCGGCCCCGCGAACACACTGCCGCATTCTCGGATTGGGCGTGCACCGGCCGCCGCGCGCGGTCGCCAACAGCGAGATATGCGAGTGGATCGAATCGTCGGAGGAATGGATCGTCAGCCGATCCGGAATCCGCTCGCGCCGGTTCGCCGGCAAGGACGAGACCCTGGAGGCGATGGCCGTGTCCGCCGGCCGCGCGGCGCTCCGGCACGCGGGCGTCACCGCCGACCGGGTCGGCTGCGTCGTGGTGGCCAGCATGTCCAACCTGGTGCAGACACCGCCGCTGGCCGTCAGGGTCGCGCACGACCTGGGGGCGCTCGACGCAGGCGGCTTCGATGTGTCGGGGGCCTGCGCGGGCTTCTGTCACGCCCTGGCCGTCGCCGCCGACATGGTCTCCACGGGACAGTCCACATACGTGCTGGTCATCGGTACCGAGCGGATGACCGACATCGTCGATCCCAACGACCGGACGATCTCCTTCCTGTTCGCCGACGGCGCGGGCGCCGTCCTGGTGGGCCCGTCCGACCGGCCGGGCATCGGCCCCGCGGTCCGCGGGGCCGACGGCGCCTCCCGGGAGGCGCTGCGGATGAACACCACATGGGACGCCTTCCGCGCCGATCCGACGCTTCCGCCGCCGATGATGAAGATGGACGGCCGCAGGGTCTTCCGCTGGGCCGTGGAGCACATGGTGCCCGCCGGGCTGCGGGCGCTGGCCGGCGCCGGGATCGACCGGCACGACCTGGCGGCGTTCATCCCGCACCAGGCCAACATCCGCATGATCGAGATCCTGGCCGCCAAGCTGGAGCTGCCCGATCACGTCGCGGTCGCCGGTGACGTCGCGGTCAGCGGCAACACCTCGGCCGCGTCCATCCCGCTCGCCATGGACGCGCTGCTCCGCGACGGCCTCGCGCCGCCCGGCGGGGCGGCCCTGCTGCTGGGCTTCGGCGCGGGCCTCAACTACGCCGGTCAGGTCGTGCTCCTGCCATGACCTCGCCGGACGCGTTCCGTACCGCCATGTCCGCCTTCGCCAGCGGCGTCACCGTGGTCACCACCATGGACGAGGGCGGCAAGCCGTACGGCTTCACCGCGACGTCCTTCTGCTCGGTCTCGCTGAGCCCGCCGCTGCTGCTGGTCTGCCTGGCCCAGTCGGCCAAGTGCTACCCGGTCTTCGCCTCCTGCGGCCGTTTCGCGGTCAGCATGCTCCGCGACGGGCAGGACGAGGTCGCGCTGCGCTTCGCCGACACCCGGGCGGACAAGTTCGGCGCGGGCGTCGCGACGCAGACCCCGGCCGGCCTGCCGGTCGTCGACTCGGCGCTGTGCGGGATCGAGTGCTCGATCCAGGACCGCTACGACGCCGGTGATCACATGCTGCTGCTCGGCCGGGTCGACTGGGTGCACTTCCACAGCGGCGACCCGCTCATCTACTTCAACCGCGCATTCCACCGGCTCGGCTCCGTCAGATCGTGACAGGGGCGCGTCAGCGCGTGGTGCGGCCCGGAACAGGGCCGTGGAACACCATCGACACACGAAGAGAGGGAGGTGGCCATGTCCTACGCCATCAGAGCTGAGAACCTCAGCAAGACCTACGGTTCCACGCGCGCGCTCGACGGGGTCAGCTTCGCCGCACGATCAGGGCAGGTCCTCGGCGTGCTCGGGCCGAACGGCGCCGGAAAGACCACGGCGGTCCGCATCCTGGCCACCCTGGCGCAGCCCGACGGCGGTGTCGCCGAAGTGGGCGGCCACGACGTCGTACGGCAGGCCAAAGAGGTGCGCAAGGTCATCGGCCTGACCGGCCAGTACGCGGCCGTGGACGAGATCATCAGCGGCTTCGACAATCTGTTCCTCATCGGCCGGCTGCTCGGCATGTCCCGGGAGGAGTCCCGTAGCCGGGCGGCCCGGCTGCTGGAGCAGTTCGGGCTGACCGACGCGGCCAAGCGCTCCGCGGGCACCTACTCCGGCGGCATGCGGCGGCGGCTCGACCTGGCCGCCAGCCTGCTCGGCCGGCCCCGGGTGCTGTTCCTGGACGAGCCGACCACGGGCCTGGACCCGGCCGCCCGCGACGACCTCTGGGACGTCATCCGAGACCTGGTGGCCGACGGCACCACCGTGCTGCTGACCACCCAGTACCTGGAGGAGGCCGACCAGCTCGCGGACCACATCGTCGTCTTCGACCACGGGCACGTCATCGCCGAGGGCTCCCCGCACGAGCTGAAGAGCAAGCTGGGCGGCCAGGTGCTGGAGGTGTGGCCGGTGGACCCGGGCGACCGCGAGGAGGTCTCCGCGATCCTCGGCGAGATCGCGCGGACCCCGGCCACGGTCGAGGACCGGCGGGTGACCGTGCCGATGGCCGACCGGGACGGGCTGCGCGCCGCGGTGCTGCGGCTGGACCTCGCCGACATCGCGGTCGCCGAACTGGCGCTGCGCAGTCCCAGCCTGGACGAGGTGTTCCTGACCCTGACCGGGCACCGCGAGGCCGTGGGCGGCAGGAGCGCGTGAGCGCCCCCGCGAACCGATGAAGGAGAGTTCATGACCACCATGCCCGCCGCCGGGCCCGTCACCGGGCCCTTCGCCGGCACCCGGGAGACGCTGGCGCTGACGAGGCGCAGCCTGCTGCACCTGAAGACCAATCCCGAAGAGATCATCGAACTCGTCGTCCAGCCGATCGTGATCGTGTTGATGTTCACGTTCGTGTTCGGCGGCGCGATCAAGGGTGACTGGCGCGACTACCTCCAGTTCGCCCTGCCGGGCATGCTCGTGCAGGCCACGCTGTTCGCCACCATGCGCCTTGGCACCGCGCTCGGCACCGACTTCAAGAAGGGCGTCTACGACCGCTTCCGCAGCCTGCCGATCGCCCGGTTCGCCCCGTTGACCGGGGCCATCCTCGGCGAGATGGTCCGTTACCTGCTGTCCATCGTGGTACTGCTGATCGTCGGCGCGCTGCTCGGCTTCCGCATCCAGACCGGCATCGTCGCGACCCTGGCCGCCGTCCTGCTGCTGCTGGGCTTCGGCTTCGCCATGTCGTGGGGGTCGGCGCTGCTCGGCCTGACCATGCGCGCCGCGGAGAGCGCGTCGGAGTTCGCGTTCCTGATCATTCTGCCGCTGGCCTTCACCGGCAACCTGTTCGTGCCGACCGACACCATGCCGGACTGGCTCCAGGTCTGGGTGAACATCAACCCGGTGACGTCGATCGCCGACACGCTGCGCGGGCTGCTGCTCGGCGGCGAGGTGGCCCGGCCGCTGCTGTGGTCGGTCGTCTGGATCGCCGGTCTGACCCTCGTCTTCGCGCCGCTGTCCATCCGGCGCTTCCGCACCAAGTCCGGGTGAGCACCCGGTCTTCGACCGATCGAGAACCGACCAACGGAAGGGAGGGTGGCGCGGGGTGTCCCCGTCCTGGGGGCGGGGGCTCGGCGCCGGAACCCTGATGAGCCGCATGAGCAAGGCGTTACCGTGGGTGGTGATCGCCATCTGGGTGGGCCTGATCGCTGGAGCCCTGCCGCTGGCGGCCCAGCTCGACGGGGTCAAGAGCGACAGCGTCGTGGACTACCTGCCGTCGAGCGCCCAGTCCACCCAGGTGACCGAGCTGGAGAGCAAGCTCCCGCGCGGGCACGACTACGAGTTCGTGGTCGTCTACGTCCGGCAGAGCGGGCTGACCCAGGCCGACAAGGACACCGCGACGCGGCACCTCGCCACGCTCGTCGCGAAGTTCGGCAAGCCCGGGGTCGCCCCGCCGAACGAGGGCAAGGTCGATCTCGCCCCCGACGGGAAGGCGGCCTACACGGTCGCCTCGGTTCCGGTCGAGCGCGGCGTGCCCGCGACGTACGTCGAGGACTTCCGCGCCGTGGTGACCGACCGCCCGGCCGGGCTCGACGTCTGGGTGACCGGTCCCGGCGGGATCGAGGCCGACATCGACACCGTCTTCGACGGCATCGACGAGACCCTGCTGATCGCGGCCGCGCTCGTGGTGGCCGTGATCCTGATGCTCACCTACCGCAGCCCGCTGCTGTGGCTGATCCCGCTGCTGTGCGCGGGCGCGGCCGTCGTGCTGTCGCAGGCCGGGGCGTACCTGCTGGTCAAGGCGTTCGGCCTGACGGTGAGCGACCAGAACTCGGCGATCCTGATCATCCTGGTCTTCGGGGTGGCGACCGACTACGCCCTGCTGCTCGTCGCGAGATACCGCGAGGAGTTGCGCCGCGACCACCAGCCTCGGACGGCGATGGCCGTCGCCTGGCGGCGCAGCGCGCCCGCCATCGTGGCCTCCGCCGGCACCGTGATCGCGGGCCTGATCTGCCTGCTGGCCGCCGACATGAACAGCCTCAAGGGCCTCGGCCCGGTCGCCACGGTGGCCGTCCTCGCCGCGCTCCTGGCGATGCTGACCCTGTTCCCGGCCATCCTGGTCCTGCTGGGCCGGCCCGCGTTCTGGCCCCGGATCCCCCACTACGGCGACCCCGGGCCCGGCGCCTCCAGCCTCTGGTCCCGCATCGCCGGGCTGGTGGAGCGCCGCCGGGTCCCGGCGGTGGCCGGTTCGCTGCTGGTACTCGGCGTGATGGCCCTCGGCCTGCTGACTCCCACGAGCCCGCTGCGCCAGATGGACCAGTTCCGCAACACGCCCGAGTCGATCAGCGGGCTGAAGGTCATCCCCGACCACTTCCCGGACATCGGCGGCCAGCCCATCATCGTGATCGGCGACGCCGCCAAGACCGACCCGCTCCGGGCCGCCGCGCAGACCGTGCAGGGGGTCACCCAACTCACCAAGGGGCAGGTCGGCAACGGCCTGGTCGAGTTCACCGTGCTGCTGCGCCAGAAGCCGGACACGCCGGCCGAGTACGCCGCCATCAAGGAGCTGCGGTCCAAGCTCGGCGCGGTCGATCCCACCGCCCGGCTGGGCGGCCCGAGCGCGCAGAACCTGGACACCATCGACGCCGCGGCGGCCGACGAGCGCAGGCTCATCCCGCTGATCCTGCTGGTGGTCACCCTGGTGCTCGGCGTGCTGCTGCGTTCGATCGTGGCACCGCTGCTGCTGATCTTGACGGTGGTGGTGTCGTTCGCCGCCGCGCTGGGCGTGATGATGTTCCTGTTCACCCAGGTGCTCGGGCTGCCCGGACTGGACCCCACGCTGGTCGTGCTGGGCTTCCTGTTCCTGGTGGCGCTCGGAGTCGACTACAACATCTTCTTGATGAGCCGGGCCCGTGAGGAGAGCGCGCAGGCCGGTACGGCGAGCGGCGTCGTCAAGGCGCTGGTGACGACCGGCGGCGTGATCACGTCCGCGGGCGTGGTGCTCGCCGCGACCTTCGGGGCCATGGCCACGCTGCCGCTGGTCTTCATGATCGAGCTGGGGCTCCTGGTGGCCTTCGGCGTGCTGCTCGACACGCTGCTGGTCCGGTCCGTGCTCGTACCCGGGCTCGCGCTGCTGCTGAAGGGGCGCATCTGGTGGCCGGCCAGGCTCGACCCGGCCCCGCGATCGGCCTCGGCACCCTCGGAGGACCGCCCCGTACACGCCTGATCCCGGACCCCCTCCGCCGCGCCCCCCGGCGAGGGATCGGCGACGGCCCGGCAGGCGCGCGCCTGCCGGGCCATCGCGCGTTCAGCGGGGCTGGGCCGTGAGGAGCGAACGCGTCCGCGCCGGGACCCACTCGGGGATCGAGGCGATGATGTCGGCCAGGGTGACACCGGCCAGGCTCCCCCGCCATGCCTCGTGCGCCTCGGCCATCTTGGCGGCGATGACGCAGGTCTCCTGGCACTGCTCGGGGGGCAGCGCGCCGCGCCCCTGCCGGCGGATCTCCCGGCACTCGTACGGGGCCGACGCCCCGTCGACCGCCTCCACGATCTGCAGCAGCGTGACCTCCGTGGCCGCCCTGGCGAGCCGGAAGCCGCCCCGCGGCCCGGTGGTGGCGGCCAGCACCCCCGCTTTGACCAGCGACTGAAGCTGCTTGGCGAGGTAGGGAGCGGGCAGGTCGTAGTAGTCGGCGAGCTGCGCCGCCGAGGCGGTGGCCCCGGGCTCCAACTGCGCCAGCGACGCGGCGCAGTGCAACAGCCATTCGGTGCTAACGGGCAGCTTCACGCGTCCCAGTCTATCGCAGATATTGAGGATCTATTAAGTCCGAGATAGTGTCAGGGCGCAGCGAGGAGAAGGAGAGATCATCATGCGTATCGCAGTGGCCGGAGCGACCGGCAACATCGGCTCTCTGACCGCGGGCATCCTGCGGCGGGACGGGCACGAGGTCGTGGGCATCAGCCGTTCGCTGGGCGTGGACCTGCTGACCGGCGACGGGCTCGACGACGCCCTCACCGGCGTGGACGCCGTCATCGACGCCATCAGCTCCCCGCCGGTCAGCACGGATGAGACGGTGGCCTTCTTCGGCGCCACCACCGCCAACCTGCTCGCCGCCGAGCAGCGGGCCGGTGTCCGGCACCACGTGCTGCTCTCGATCATCGGCATCGACCGGGTCGAGGGCAACGCGCACTACCACGGCAAGCGCGAGCAGGAACGGCTGGTGGCCGAGGGGCCGGTGCCGTGGACGATCGTCCCGGTCGCCCAGTTCCACGACTTCGCCGCGATGGTGGCGTCCTGGTTCGAGCAGGACGGCGTGGCCACCGTCCCGCCGCTGCTCATCCAGCCGATCGCCCCCGCCGACGTGGCCGAGGTGCTGGCCGAGATCGGCACGGGCGAGCCGCGGGGCCGCTACGCCGACGTCGCCGGGCCCGACCGGCACGACCTGGTGGACATGGCCCGGCGCACCTACCAGGCCCGCGGCCAGGAGGTGAAGCTCGTGCCGACGTGGTCGGGGCCGTTCGGCCCGTCGATGGCGGGCGAGGTGCTGCTGCCCGGCGAGCGCGTCCGGATCGCGCCGACCACCTTCGAGCAGTGGCTCGCCGGGCAGCGCTCCTAGGGCCGCGGCCCTGGCGCCCGCTCAGCGTAGGAGCACGGCGAGCTGGAACAGCAGGATGAGCGCCAGAAGGCCCGCCAGGGCCAGCCAGCGCGGGTCCAGCCACGGCGATCGCTCCGGCTCGCGCCGCACCGGCGGCGGCGGCTCGCCGGAGCGCAGCAGCGAGCGAAGCGCGTGGTAGCCCGCGTAGGTGGACAGCGGGCGGCGCAGCTCGGGGGCGCGGTCGAGCATCCACTCCCGGAACTCGATCAGGATCAGGCGCTCCTGCTCCCGCGTGGTGGCATCGCCCATCCACGCCTCGTACTCGGCCACCATGTCGTGCACGGCCGCGTTCGCGGGCGGCCTCTGGGCCTCGGCGTGCTGCGGCACGTGCTCCGGTGCCTCGCCGGGCTCCTCCGCCCGGTCATCGGGATCTGCTGCTTCGGCGGGCTCCGGCGACGCGCGCGGCTCGGCCTGCGGCGGCTCGGGATGATCCGACGGGTGCGCCGGACCGGCGAGAACCGGGACGGGGGTGGTCAGCGCCGCCCGGAGCAGGGCGAGCCGTTCGCTCCACGGCATGTCCTCGGTCAGGCCGGCCCGCACGGCCAGCCCCTCAAGGGTCCCCGCCGAGTACGCCGCCACCAGGCACTCGGCCAGCTCGCCGTCGGCGTCGTCGCCGACCGGTTCCCGCAGGTCCACCCGCAACCGGCGGGGCGCGCGCGAGGACGGGCCCGGCCACGCCGGCAGAAAGACGATCTCCGGGCCCGGCCTGAAATCTTCGCTCTCATAGGTGGAGAAGGTCTCCGGGGCCACGCCCAGCACGCTTCGCAGGATGTCGGCCAGCGCCCACATCTGGGCCGCCGGATCGCCCTGGGAGACGACCGCGAGCCGCATGCCGGGGTGGCGCAGCGCGGTGAAGACGATCGGCGCGAGCGTACCGGCCCCTTCGCGGGCCCGCACCTCCAGCGCCTCACTGTATTCGGCGAAGTGGCCGGTCAGCTCGGCCAGATCGACCGGTTCGTGATCCATCGGCGGCGGCTCGCCCACCCACAGCGGTGCCAGCGCCAGCGCCTCCCGCATGGAGGGCCAGGGCATGCGCACGGCATCGCCGCCCAGGTAGGCCACGACCCGCAGGCCGCGCCTGCTGTCGGCACCCGCGCGGGACCGGGCCAGCACCACCACCCGCCCGTCGATCACCAACCGGCACACGCTCACGCCCGGCCTGCTGCCCGGGTCCAGCCAGGGCACCAGCTTGTGATCCCAGCCACGCGTATCGCTCAACGATGTCCGCACCGGGCCGACCAGGCCCCGGTGTTCGTCCCATTCGTACTGGATCCAGTCCACGGGCGACCAGGAATTCATCAGCGTCCCACCTCCGGATGGCCACGCAGCACGCCGGTCATCGCGAACAGCGAGACCAGAGGCTGGAGAACTCGTCGCGGCCGGACGCCTCTGGGGAAACGTCCCTCGGTCGCCGCGCCACCGGTCGCCGAGACGAAGTGCAGGGTGCACTGACGGCACTTGTCGTAGGGCGACAGCCACGCCTGCGCGCCCCTGCGCCACAGGAAGGCGTACGCGTCGCGGCTCTCCGCGAGCACGGCCTGCGGATCGAGGCCCTCGACCTCGCCGTACAGCCAGGTGTCCACCGGCGAGTGAAACCGCACGGCGTCGCTCTTGGTGACGGCGACGGCCGCCGGGATGTCCAGCCGCCCGCCGGTCTTGGGCAGCCGGTCGAGCACCGCGCGGAAGGACTCATCCCCCATCCGGCCCTGCCCGGCCTCCGCGTCCACCACGAACAGCAGCGCGCCGACCGCGGGGACGAACCTGGTCGCCTCGTGCGCGATGCCGCGCAGAAGTTCGCCGGCGATGTCGAAGAACGCGACGGCGGTGGTGTGCTCCCCGTCGTTGATCAGCAGTGCGTCGGACAGCTCGGCGCTCTCGTTCTCGGGGGTGCGCGGGAGCGCCTGGTGCCCGGCCAGCAGCGGGCGTACGAAGGATTCGACGTATTCGGCGTGGCGCTCGATGTCCACGGCGTCGGCGGTCAGGCCGTAGGGACGCAGCCCGCCCTGCTCGATGGCCCCGATCATGGCCGCCAGCAGGTGGGACTTGCCCGTCTCGGGCCCGCCGACCAGCCCGATCACCAGCGGCCTGCCGTGCCGCACGTAGGAGTAGGGCAGGTGGTGCTCCAGGCTGGGGTCGTCCACCGGCGCGGGGCAGCGTATGTGGGCGGCACGCAGCAGGTCGGTACGCCGGACCGCGGAGGTCTCACGTAGATCGAGCGGCCGGTACGCGCCCGAGGGCGTCCGCTCGAAAAGGTCGTCCTCCTGCCAGGAGAACTCGTGCAGGCAGATCGGGCAAAGGATCATCAGCTCACCACCCGGATCAACAGGGCCACGACCAAGGCGACCAACACGACCAGCACGATCGCCGCGAGCAGCGGCAACCGGCGTTCCCACCAGCGCGCGGGCCGCGCCCGCCGCGCCCGCGGCGCGGCCGGCGGTTCGGGGGACGGCGGGGCGGCGGGTTCCGGTCGGTCCACAGGCTGGGACGCAGGCTGGGACACCGGCCGGGGTGCGGGCTCGCCGCCGGTCTTGAGCCGGCGCGCCCGGTCGAACGCGGCACGCGCCTCCGCCAACCCCGGATCGGGCTCGACCGGCGCGCCCTGGAGCGGGTCCGGCATCCGCAGCCTGGCCAGCACCTCCGCCGCGCTCGGCGGATCGCCGGAGAAGACGTCCTGGATCGGCTGGAGCGCGGGCACCGGCCCGAGGTCGGGCCGGTCGGAGACCTCCCGCCCGGTGACCGTGCGGTAGACCACCATGGCCGCGCTCCACAGGTCGTCGGCCGCGGCGACCCGGCCATGGCCCTCGCGCTGGGCGGGCGCGGCGTAGGGGGCCTCGCCGAGCCGGGTGCGCCGATCGCCGACCAGTGCGGCCTGACCGAACCCGGTGAGCTGCACGGCGGTGCCGTCCCAGCGCACGGTGCCCGGTTCGATCCGCCGGTGCACGATGCCGCAGGCCGACAGGATGCGCACCGCGCGGAACAGCCCGGCCGCGAGCTCCCGTTGCTCGGCGAGGAGGAGCCGGCCGGCGTATCGGCCGACCGGCTCGCCCCGGTGGTCGGACCACAGCACGATCGGCTCGGCGACGTCCAGGTTGTAACCGATCAGCCGGGGCAGCTCGGCCGGGTAGCCGCGCCGCAGCAGGGCCAGCAGCCGCGCGCCCATCCGGGCCTCGTTCTCCAGCAGGTCGTAGAGGTGGTCGTGGCCCTCAGAGCTCGGCACCCGGCGCTCGATGAGCCTCGTGCCGTCCACGACGGTGGTGATCCGCCGCTCGAACGGGTCGGTGTACGGCTCGGCCTCGACCTCCCAGGTCACCTCGTGACCTTCTGGGCTGAAGAAGCGCAACGGCTCAGACCCCATCGTCCACCGCCCCCGGGCGCAACGGCACCAAGCGCAGGGTGCCCGCGTACTGGCCCGACTCCGTCCAGACCACCCCCGGCGGCGCGTTGCCGCCGCGCACCGCCCTGGGCGCGAACCGCACGGCATGGGCCTGGTGCAGCAGCAGCGCCAGGTCCCGGTCACCGCACAGTTGCAGCATGGGCCCGCCGGATGGGGCCCGCAGCGCGCGGTCGACCTGCTGGGACTGCCGCCACACCGCGTCGATGAGGTCCTGGCGGCCGGTGTCGCCGGTGGCGAAGTCGGGGCGCTCCTGCACGCCCCGGTGCGCCAGGTGGTGACGGTACTGCCGCAGCGTCTCCTCCACGCGGTCCGCGAGGCCGTCGCGCACCTCCCGGTAGACGCCCTGTTCCAGCGAGATCCACGCGGGTTCGAGCCAGCGGCCGACCGCGTCGTGCAGGTCGCCGGTGATGATCTCGCGCAGCCGCCCGGCGCGGTCGCGTAGTCGTACCACGACCTCTTCCGCGAGCACCGGGGCCGCGCCCCGGAGGGCGGTCTCCTGCGTGTTCCACCGCCGCAGCGTGCCCGCCACCCGCTCGGCCAGCTCGCCCAGCGCGTCGGCCAGGGTGCGCGCGGAGTCGGAGGCGTGCGCCCGCGCCCGGCCGAGCCGCCATTCGCTGACCGCCACCGCGCCCAGCTTGGCGCGCAGGCCCTCCAGCGCGACACGGGCCGGGCCGAGCGCGAGCGCCGTACGCCACCGCAGCATCGAGCGCCGCCAGAAGATCCATCGCTCCAGCGGGCGTTCGGGGAACCGCTCGGGCTCGTGCAGCACGTCGAGCAGCACGTCGGGGCAGATCTGGCCGGGATCCAGGATGAAGGCGGCGCTGCCGATGGGCGCGCTCTGGTCGGCCAGCGCGAGCAGCCGCGCGATCAGCCTGCCCGGACTCCTGCGCTCGGCGAGCGCCGTCTCCACCTCGGCGCGCAGCTCGGCGACGATCTCACGGTCGTCCATTCCCGCCGGGACGGTGTACTTGATCCCGTGCTCGGCGAGCTTGTCGGCGGTGTCCTCCTCGGCGGGGTCGATCTCCTGGAACAGCCGCACGATGGCGTCGCGGAACTCCGCCAGCGCCTGCCCGGCCGCCATCACCCTGTCCAGGACGGCGGCACGGGCCGGGGCGGGACTGAAGTATCTCAGCGCGCCCAGCGCCCGCTCCGCCGCGTCGATCCGGGCGGCGGCCCGCTGGTAGAGGCCCTCCATCCGGCCGCCCGCGACCAGCGCGTCGCCCGGCGCGGCCGGAAGCTCGGCCGCGCCGGTCAGCACCGGCAGCGCGATGGCCCCCGGCGGGCCCGAGCCGATCGGACCGGCCTGCTGGGGAGCGGCGAAGACCTCGGCCACCTCGCGGAACACCTGGGCGAGCGTCGCGGGATCGACGCGGCCGGCCACGATGCGCCACCCGGGCGAGGCGGTGCCGTACGGGATCTCGCGCAGCGCCCCGGCCACCGCGTCGAACAGCTCCGGCTGGGTGAGCAGATCGAGCAGCACCGGCTCGGCGCTGGCGCCCGGGCCGCTCGCGGCCTCGCCGGTCTCGGCGCCCCAGACGATGCCGCGCGGGTCGCCCACCCACAGCACCCTGCGGGTCTCGCCGTAGAGCGCCGGGGGCAGGCGCAGGTCGGGTCCCATCGCGACCACCAGGACCGAGCGGACCATGCGGGAGCCCAGCACCTGCTGGAGCTCCGGCTGCGCGGTGGCCAGCCGATCGGTGTCGGCGACCACGAGCATGCGCGCGGCCAGCCGTTCGGGTGCGCCCTTGCGCAGGTCGAGAACCTCGACCATGGTCAGCCCTCCACCATCGTGGTCAGCTCGCGCAGGTTGTAGGCGACCGCGTCGGACACCCGCTCGAAGGGGAGGTCGAGCGCCGCCGGAAGGGTGTGCGCCCAGAACGCGGTCAGTTGCTCGGCGCGGCTGCGGGCCCCGGACGGCAGCTTCGGCATCATGATCTCCAGCAGCCCGAGCTGATCCGCCGCCATGCCGCTGACCAGGGTGTAGAGCGGGTCGGGGCGGGTGGGCGTGGCGGCCAGGCCGTTCGGTGTGGAGTTCATGATCCGCTCGCTGAGCAGCGCCCGGAACTCCTCGTCGCCGCCGATCACCCACTGCTCGTAGGCGCGCAGCATGCTCGCCCAGGACGACGCCCTGGCGTACCCGGTCAGCGGCAACGTCATCGAGCCGCCGTCCACGGTGATCCGGATGCGCGACGGCGATTCGGGCTCGCCCTCGGCCACGTCGACCTGCCCGTTCCACAGCAGGGCCAGCAGCCGGTGCAGGATGCGGACCCGGTGGCGTTCGGTGGTGGCCAGGTAGCCGAAGTCGTAGCCGAGCCGCTGCCGCCACTTGAGGTTGTCCTGGGGCTGCTCGTCGCGCAGCGCGTCGGCCCAGCTGTGCAGTACTTCGCGCAGCTCGCGCACCTGGGTGACGCTCATCGAGGTGCGCACCTGCACGACGGTCACCGAGTCGGCGTCGATGTTGCGGAAGTCGGCCACGCCGGGCAGGTAGATGCGCTCCTTGAGGTAGCGCTCCAGCTCCGGATCCTTGGCCGCGGCCGGGTAGGAGACCAGGACCTTCAGGTCGCCGGTGCCGTCGGGGGTGAAGCCGCCGGGCACCAGGTCGGCCAGCTTGAGCTGGAACTGCCGCACGTGCGGGTCGTCGGCCTCGCCCGCGGCCGCCCGGGCCAGCAGGTCGGCCAGCGGCGGCAGCAGCGGCCCCTCGCCGAGGGCCGCCGCCTCGTCCTGGTCCTTGAAGTACTTCTTGACCTCCAGCTTGAGCCGGTCGCGCACCCAGGAGAGGGCTCCGGCGGGCTTGCCGGCCCGCCGGGCCACCGTGCAGGCGTCCTGCCAGCCCTCGGGGCCGAGCAGCACCCTGACCACCGCGGCCTCCCCATCGGTCGGGCGCAGCACCTGGCGCGCGACGAAGATGTCGATCAGCCGCCGCAGCACCGCGTCGTAGAAGGCGTCCGCGCCCGCGGGGGGCAGCAGGTGGTAGACGCCCACCCGGGTCTCGTACAGCTCGGCCGCGCGCTGCGGGAAGCGGTCGGCGTCGGTGGCCGCGTGCTCCACGAAGACCTCGGCGAACTCCCGCACCTCGCGGATGAGGCGCTGGCGCTGCGTCTCCCAGCGCGCCACCTGGTCCGACCACGCCTTGTGCCACAGCACCCGGCTGCGCCAGCGGTACCACTCGTCCTGGTCGTTGATCGACGCCCGCACGGCCGGGTCGGACCACTGCACCTTGCGCAGCAGCCTGTCCCGCATGGGCCTGGGGTGCGGCGGGGCCTCGGTCATGTTCTCGTACGGCCTGACGGGCTGGGCCCTGCGCTGGTCGATCAGCCCGGCGAAGCCGATCCG
The DNA here is from genome assembly GCF_044326295.1 of Spongiactinospora sp. 9N601. NCBI lineage: Bacteria > Bacillati > Actinomycetota > Actinomycetes > Streptosporangiales > Streptosporangiaceae > Spongiactinospora > Spongiactinospora sp. 9N601. The sequence continues at coordinate 216,574 of NZ_JBIRBB010000010.1, read as the reverse complement.
CTCCGCCTCGTGAACGTCACCGCCGCCCCGGCCCATCACCACCCGGCGCAACCGCAGTGGGTCCACCTCGCCCAGCGCTTCGAGCATCCCGCGCCGCACGTCCATCTGGTCGGCCATCTCCGGAACGGTCCGTGCCAGCCGCCGCTCCAGCGACGCCAGGTTGTCCTCCATCGCGCGGAGCCGGTTGCCGAGCGCCTTCTGGATCTCCGTGACGCCGCTCGCCGGGCGCGGCTCGGGCGTGGGCAGCGGCTCGCGCGTGTACAGCTCCTCCAGGTTGGTCGTGGTGAACAGCCGCCGGATGTGCTCGATGTTGCTCTCCGAGGGCACCGACTCCAACTGCGTCACCGCGCGGGCCAGCAGGCGCGAGGCGACCAGGTCGGCCAGCTCCTCCACGGGGACCGTCATCGAGGAGACGTAGGAGGTGGACACGCCCCGGTTGCCGATGCCGGAGGCGGCCTGGACCTCGCGCTCGACCGCCCGGTTGATGAAGTCGTCGGCGAAGGAGGAGTCGCCGCGGTCTTCGGTGCCGTCGCCGGGCAGCCGGGGCTGGGTGCCCGCGAGGGACACGACCAGGGACGCGATCGAGCGGTGCAGGTCTTCGCGTTCGACGCCGGGCGGCAGGGTGAACAGGAAGGCGGTCTGGACGGTGCCGGTACGCAGCCGCGTGTCGCCGCGCACCGGGTAGCGGACGCCGAGTTCGCCGGCGATGCCCATTTCGTCGACGTGGGTGCCGGCGTGCGGCGCGTTCTGGTCGTCCACCAGGCGGAACAGGTCGAGCAGCGCCGCGCCGGCGTTCAGCCTGGCCCGCCTGCCGCCGCCCTTGCCCTCGGTGAAGGCCGACGGCATCACGACCAGCGGATAGATCCTGGCCTGGAAGCCGCTGCGGGCGAAGGCGTCGCCGATGAGGTGCAGGTAGTCGTAGAACAGGCCGGTTCCTGTGCCCCCCGCGACGGAGAAGGCCACGAACACGTCGCAGGCGCGGCGCAGCCGCCCGCCCAGCGCGGCCAGCTCGCTGGCGGAGTTGGCGATCGCCCCGATCGCGTCGTCGATGCCCTGCACCACCGGCTGCACGCCCTGCCGCATCCGCTCGAACAGCGCCGCCCGCGCGACCGTCGGCAACTGCCCGGCCCCGCGCATCAGCGGCGCGAGCTGCGGCTCGCCCTCGTGCGGCGGCAGCCACTCCTTGACGTAGTCGCCGAGCGTCGCCCGCAGGCTGCGCGCGACCTCCGGGTATGAGTCGAACCTCGGCACCACGTCGTGGATCAGATGGGCGGTACGCCCGGCCGCGGCGAAGTCCTTCTCCGACGGCACCACCCTGCGCCGGGTGCGGCCCAGTTCGTCCTCGTTGAGATCAACGTAGGCGAACTGGAGGCAGGAGGGCAGCTCATAGGGCTGGTAGTTCTGCCACCTCAGGTTTTTGATCAGATCCATGCCGTCCGGGCCGCACAGCTCGTCGCGCAGCCGGCGCTCCAGCTCGACTCCCACCCGGCAGCCGGTGCCGCCGAGCCCCACGAACATAATCGGATCGAAGATCCTCACAACAGATCATCTCCTGGCATCGGTCGTCGCCGGCTTGTGGTCTCGGTGGGCTGGGTCATGCCGTACGCGGGGTGCTCCGGCGCGCCGCCGACCGCGCCGCCGCCCCTGGCGTCGTCCACGCCGAGCAGCAGCCCGCCCGGCAGCTCCAGCCGGCGGCCGGGACGCAGCGCCGGCTCCAGCGGCCGGCCGCCCGGGTCGGTCACCACCACGGACTGGCCGCCCCCGCGGCGCACGGCGTAGCCACGGCCGTCGTGGGTGCGGGTCATATGGTCACCGCTGATGACGAAGGTGAACTCGGGGCCCTCATCGACCGGGGCGCGCAGTTGGGAGCGCCTGACGCCGTCCGGGCCGTAGAGGTGGAGGGTCAGGTCGCTGGGGTCGGCCGCGCGGCGCGCGGCGCGCCGCCTGCCCCAGAGCCACGCGCCGATCGCGGCGGCGAAGACCAGCACGACCGCCGCGGCGATCAGCAGCCACTGCCAGAGCGACATCGGCCGCCGGAGGGTGACGCGCAGGAAATCCTCCGCGACGGGCCGCCCCGCCGGATCCAGGACCTGCACCAGGCCGCCTATCGGGCCGTCGGCGGACACGCCGGGACGCCCCGCGCGCAACGTGAAGGTGTGCTCGGACTCCCCCGCCGGCACGGTGAGCGTGGCCCGGCCGATCGTGGCCTCCGGCGCGTCGAGCAGGCGCAGCGTGAGCCGGGCGGGCGCGCCGTCGTTGGTCACCTGGACCGCTCCGGAGACCTCTCCCCCGGGCTCCACCGTCGCCTCCCGCAGGACCAGCTTGGCGCGCAGGGTGTCCGCCGGGCCGGGAATGAGCACGTCGTAGGGACGCTCGTCGCTGGTCACTCCGGGGCCGGAGACCCGGCCGAGGAAGGAGAGCCTGCCGGTGGCCGTGGTGGGGACGATGACGTCGCCGGAGTACTCGCCGTCCTGGGCGGCCCGGTCCGGCTTGGTGCCGCCGTCGGACAGCTCAACCGGAATCGTGCTGAAGCCATCGCCGGACATCTGGGCGGAGAACCGCAGCGGCTTGAGCGCCGCCGGGTCGGTGATCACGGCGGACCTGGTCTGGAGGCGGAGCCGCACGGTGACCCGCTCGCCCGGGCGCGGGCTCGGGTTGCTCAGCCCGATCGAGGCGCGCAGCGCGCCCTGCCACATCACTGTCGTGCTGACCTCCTGGCGCTGGACCCCGGCCGGGGAGGTGAGCCGTACCGTCCACCGGCCGGGCAGCGGGTTGCGTATCCGCAGCGACTCCACGGGATCGGACTCCCCGGCCGCCTGGAAGACGGACTCGTGGCGTTCGCCCTGCTTGGGAACCGGCTCGCCATTCGGGTCCAGATAGGCCACCTGCACTCGTTTGTCGCGCTTGAACACCACGATCGAGCCGTCGGTGGCCACGATCGGGATGTTCACGTGCAGGTCGGTGGTGCCGCCCTCCTCCAGCGAACCGGTGTCGGCATAGGAGAGCTCCGCGCAGCGGGCGTAGGCGAACGCCTCCAGCAGGGACCGTTCCACATCGGCGGAAGTCCTGACCACCCTGGCCTTCGGCCGGGCCGACTCCTGCTCCCCGCACGGCTGCCGCCACCCGCCGGCCGCGAAGGCGTCCAGCGCGGCCCTGTCCGCCTGACCGAACCCCAGCGGCCAGACCTGCACCCGTGCGGTCTGGGCCTCCTTCAGGGTGGCCTCGATCTCGCGCTGCGCGTTGCTGTTGCGCGCCTGCGGGTCCGGCCCGTGCCGCACGCTCTCCGCCACGTCGAGCCTGCCGTCGGTGAGCAGGAACACGATCTTGGCCCGTTCCCGGTCGTCGGGCTCGTTCATGATCGCCATCGCCTGGTCGAGCGCCGCGGCGTGGTCGGTGTCGTTGCCCTCCCGCTCGGTACGGCGGTGCAGCTTGTCCACGCACTTGCCCAGGGACTCACGGTCCTGCGCGGTCGTCACCTCCGCGAGCGGGCAGACGAGGGTCACGGGCGCCTGACCGGGCCCGTTGGAGCTTCCGAACCCGACGACCGCCACCTGGGACAGCGGCGACAGCTCACTCAGCACGATGGTCCGCGCCGCGTCACGCTCCCGGAGGACGTCCTTGTCGGTGAGGCTGCCCGATTCATCGACCAGGACGACGGCCCGCACCGGTCTGACCTCGGAGTCCGGGTCGGCGACGGCGGAACCGGGCATAATGGCGATGGGGAGCAGGGTAAGAACGAACATCACTAACAGCGCACAAAGGGCCCTAACATGCACTTTTCCTCGCAGGTGTAGCGTTGCTATTCGCAAAACTCACAAGTGGCCTTTGAAATTTTCCTCATCCGTACGGCCGTCTCTTGAAACCCACCGGACATGCCCTTGACGGGACGTCCCCCCGTGTAAAGAGATCCTAGGGGCGGCAAAGTCGCTTTGAGCGCCGAAGTCCCTTACATCTACGCAACTATCCCAGTCAGCCCCGGGACCCCTCACGCGCAATTTGCGAATCGCAATCTCTGGCGCACCGGACATCTCACCAGCAACAACGCATTAGAGACTTATCGTGCGGCAACTAGGGAAATGATCATTCGGAATGACCGCCTATTCGATCATGCGCCATCCCATTAAAGCGGCATCAGTCACTTGCCGCACATTTATCCGGATTTGTACACACTAAGCCTTTTTCAACCGGTCGCTTGGACCAGGTCAAAGGCGTCTCCATCGGGCTCAGGCTGAGGCCGGTGCCCCGGCAGGGCGCCTGGTCATGCGGCTACGGCGTCTCGTTTACCGCCTCTGACCAGGGAGCTTGAGGTTGAAAAAGGTTCACTCCACCGGACGAAGCCCGCGCCCACGCCGGGTCAGCGATAGGTCCCGGCGCTGGAACGGCGGGCCACCACGACACCCGCGAAACCCGGCCACCGGGACTCCACCACCGGCGGCGGCGGACGGCGAGTGGGACGCCCCGCCGTACCGGAACCGCCGCCCGCCCTCAGGCGCCGCTGTTGCGCCGGTCGAACTCTTCGGGCGTGCGGACCCCTTCGTCCAGCACCGCCACATAGATCTCATAACCGCTCACACGCGGCCCGCCACGCGCGGCCAGGGCGCGCTTGATCCGCAGGATCGCGACCCGGGTCTCGTCGGTCAGGCGGGGCCGGATCGTGCGCAGGTGGACCGTACTCGGCTGGCGGCCCGGTTCGTCAATGAACCAGATGTCCAGATTCCAGTCGTTCCCGTCCGGGCATCGATATCGCACGCCGAGATAGACACCGTCGGGATACAGCGGATCGACGTTCCACGCCCCCGTGTCGTCGCGGATCTGCACCTGCCGCACCCGGGGATGCCTGACGAGGCCCGCCCCGAGACGCGTGATGCCGGCGAAGGCCCGATCATCCAGCGCCACGCTGCCCACCCGCGTCGGCGCGCCGATCTCGGCCAAGGCCGTGGCCAGCCCCAGATCGTCATATACGGCATCCGCCGCCCGCCTGGAGCGCCTGTTGTTCTCGCAGCAGTTCGCCGGTCACCGAGGCAGGCTATCGGCCCAAAGTTTTCCACTGATCCGGAAGGGCGCGCCCTGAGGGATTCGAACCCCCGACCGTCGGATTAGAAGTCCGATGCTCTATCCGGCTGAGCTAAGGGCGCTGGGATTTAGCCGCTGACCGGAGGTTCCGGTGACCACCTGAGACGGTAGCATATCCGCACACCGGGCGTACAGCATCGGATTTTGCGGAGGCGTACCGTGGCCAAGGCAGGCGGACGGGCGGCGCAGGCGCCGCTTCTGCTCGACGTGGCCGCTTCGTGGGAGCTTCGGTTGCGGGCGGACGGCAAGGCGGACGGCACCGTGCGGAGCTATGTCGACTCGGTACGCGTCCTTTCCCATTATCTCGCCGAACATGACATGCCGGTGGACGTCGAAGGCGTGCAGGCCCGGCACGTCGGGGCGTTCCTGGCGGCGAGCGCGGCGGCGACCAGCGCGGGCAACGCGCACAAGCACTTCCGCAACCTGCGGGTGTTCTTCGGCTGGCTGGTGGCGGACGGCGAGCGGGCGGCCGGGTCGCCGATGGCGCAGCTCACCGGGCCGGTGGTCGCGCGGGCGCGGGCCCGCACGCGGGCGCTGGACGATGACGAGCTGGCCGCGTTGCTGGCGGTGTGCTCGGGTGACACCTTCGAGTGCCGCCGCGACACCGCGATCGTGCGCATCCTGATAGACAACGGGATGCGGCTGTCCTGGCTGGCCGGGCTGCGCTACAGCAGAGACGACGCCGAGGCCAACGACGTGTGGCCGGCCGAGCACCGGCTGCGGGTCCCGCTCAAGGACGACGACGTGCTGCTCGCGCCGATCGGCCACAAGGCCGCGGCGGCGGTGGACCGCTACGTGCGGGCCAGGGCGCGGCATCCGCACGCCGGGTCGCCGTGGCTGTGGCTGCCGATCCGCGGGGGCATGGCGGCCGGCGAGCGCCGGCTGACCTCCACGGGGATCCAGCAGATGCTGGAGCGGCGGGGGCGGGAGGCCGGGGTACGCGGGCGGCTGCACCCGCACCGGTTCAGGGAGACGATGGCCGACGACTACCTGCGGGCCGGGGGCGATCCGCTCAACCTGATGCGCATCGTCGGCTGGAAGTCGGCGGAGATGGCCAGGCAGCGGGCCCGTACGGCGGAGCGGTCCGCCGGAGAGCGGGCCCGTGCCGAGCACGCCCGCCTGTCCCCCGGCGACCGTCGCGACTGAATCCGCCGTCGCCATGTCCCTCGGGGATAGATAGGGCAATCGCCCCTTGACGGCAGCTTACGGCGGCCCTCACGCTCGGTAGTGAGACGATGACCCCCGATCGGAGGCGAGGGCATGATTCCTGGCTGCGGAAGCTGCAACTGCCATGACGAGACGCTGTCGGCGTTGTCGAGCGCGTCGGGGCCGCTGGCCCATGTCGGTGACGACTGAACGACGGACGTGATGCCGCCCCGGACTCCATCCGGGAAAGGAAGGAGACGGGGCGGCGCGGCACGCGAACTTCAGCCGTTCAACGGTTCAGCCGTTCAACGGTTCGCCCGTTCGCCCGTTCGCCCGTTCAGCCGTTCAGCCGGAGGGGCAGGCCCGCCAGCCGCCAGGAGCCGGGGAGGTAGTGCCGCTGCAGTTCGCCCGGATCGCAGGCCAGCGCGAGGCGGGGGAAGCGGCGCAGCAGCCCCGCGAACGCCACCTCGCCCTCCTGCCTGGCCAGGGCCGCGCCCAGGCAGTAGTGCAGGCCGGAGCCGAAGCCGACGTGGGTCTCGCGGTGGCCCTCGGACTCACGGGTGATGTCGAGCCGGTCGGGGTCGGCGAACCTGCGCGGGTCGTAGTTGGCCCCGACCAGGATGGCCATCACCGGCTGCCCCTGGGCGATCTTCACTCCGCCCAGTTCGACGTCCTCGGCGGCGTAGCGGATACGCGTGCCGTGCACCGGACCGCACCAGCGCATCAGCTCGTGTACGGCGAGCGGCATCAGCTCCGGCTCGGCCCGGAGCCTTTCGAGCTGGTCCGGGTGGGTCAGCAGCGCCGCGGTGCCGTTGCCGATCAGGTGGGCGGTGGTCTCGTGCCCGGCCAGGACCAACGTGAGCACCATGGTGACCATCTCCTGGTCGCTGAGCCGGTCGCCGTCCTCGTCGTGCACCCGGATCAGGCTGCTCAACAGGTCGCCGGTGGGCTCGGCGCGCCGCCGCAGGATCAGGTTCTCGATGGAGTGGACCATGCCGATCAGCGGCTCGTTCATCGCGTTCGGCTGCAGGGAGACCAGTGACCGGCCCCAGTCCCGCCAGGCCGGGCGGTCCTCCTCGGGGATGCCCACCAGCTCGCAGATCACGGCGATCGGCAGCGGGTAGGCGAAGCCCTCGATGAGGTCCACGGCGCCGTCGGGGCCGGCCTTGCCGGGCAGCTCGTCGAGCAGCGCGCCGGCGATCTCCTCGACCCGGGGCCGAAGTTCGAGGACGCGGCGCGCGGTGAAGGCGCGCGAGACCAGGCGGCGCAGCCGGATGTGGTCGGCGCCGTCCACGTCGAGGATGCTCTCCAGTATGTACTTCGCGTACTCCGGCGGAATGCCGCGCATCTTGATGAGCTGCTCGCGGACGTTGCCGACGTCGCCGCCGGGGACGTTCGCCGGGTTGTTGACGAAGCGCTGGTCGCTCAGCACCGTCTTGACGTCGTCGTACCGGGTCACCAGCAAGATCGGGTCGACCTTGCCGGGGAAGACGGCGCGGGCGACCGGCGCCTCCTCGCGGATGCGGGCGAAGCCGTGGAAGGGGTCGTGGAGCAGATCGGGATCCATCAGGTCGATGGGTTCCGTGATACCGGAAGTGCTCATGTCTGCCCTCCGCTGGGTCAGATGGACTGCCGCCTGCGAATCTCCTGGTTGAGCCGGTCGAGCAGGCGGTCGAACAGTTCGGCGGCCAGGTCGGCCGCGGCCCGCATCGCCTCGGGGGAGCGGGCGGTCTCGATCGAGGAACGGATGGCGTCGGCGAGCGCACCGGCGCAGGCGGCGGGGTCGGGCCTGGCCTCGGCGGGCATCATCGGCTCCATGCTGAGGAAGCCGACGAAGATCGAGACCATGGTGTACCGCACCAGCTCCGGAGGCTGGTCCGTGCGCACGAGGCCGTGCTCGCGCAGCAGCACGAGGTAGGTCTCCATGACGCGCAGCCGCTCGGCGAGCAGGTCGCCGACCAGCTCGGTGCTGCTGCGCACCAGCACGCCCAGGGTCTCCGGGTCGCCGATCAGCGCGGCGCGCACCACCGGCTCCTCGTGGGCCCATCGGTAGATGTGCGCGATCAGCTCGCTGGGCATGACGGTGACCGGCTCCAGGCGCAGCAGGTCCACCAGATTGGCCATCAGCCGGCTCTGCGCGCGCATCAGCACCGAGAGGAACAACCCTTCCTTCGTGGAGAAGTGCAGGTAGATGGTGCCTTTACCGACTCCCGCCCGGCGGGCGACATCGTCCACCGTGACGCGCCTGTAGCCCCAGGCGACCAGTAGCTCGCCCGCGGCGTCGATGATGCGCTCGGCTCGCCGTTCCCGCTCTGACGTCGAACGCTCTGATACCGAACGTTCCGATACCGAACGCTCCGACGGCTCAGGTGCCACGATCGAGATCCTTTCCGACTGCATGACCAGATGAGTCCTTCTGGTCATAGGGTCACATCGTCATGCTAACCCTCCGGCCCGCCGCCGCGAGGGCCCCCGCACGAAAAAGTGCCCGGCCCTTTGAAAGGGCCGGGCACTTGGTGAATATCGGTCAGGTCACCGCACGGCGCGCAGCGCGTCCGCGATGCCCGCGCCATAGAAGCCATTGCGGCCCTTGCCGCCCTCGCACACGTGTGTGTCGACCTCCGTGCTGCCGTCCGGCAGGTGCCGGGTGTAAGTGTGGGCGGGCGGGTTCGGGCAGGCGGCCCTGGTGGCCGTCGCCTTCAGCACCCGTTCCACCACGGCGGGGCTCAGCGTCTTGCCGCCGTGCCTGCGGTCCCGTTTGCCGTACTTGCTCACGATCAGCGCCGCCACGCCCGCGGCCCGCGGCGAGGCCATCGACGTGCCCTGCGCGTAGATGTAGTAGGCGCAGGTGCCGCCCCGGCAGTCGCGCAGGATGTGCGGCACGTTGGGCGTGCCGTCCGGGTTGAGCTGGTTGCGCTCCTCGGCCAGCGCCTTGGGATAGGCCGCCAGCGTGGCCAGGGACACGTCCCGCGTACCGCCCGGCGTGTCGTACACGTCGCCGCCGGGGGCGGCGATGGCCACATAGCCGTTGCCGTAGTCGGAGTAGTACGCCTTGCGCCCGCTGATCCCGGTCGCGGACACGGCCAGCACGCGCGGGTCCTCGCCGGGCAGGGACAGGCAGCTCGGCGGGATCGTCCGCTGGCGGGGCACCTCGCCGGGCTCGCTGGCGAAGTCGGGGCTGGAGGCGTCCAGCAGGGTCTTGGTGTAGTCGCTGGCCTCGTTGCCCGCCGCCGAGACCAGCGTGACGCCCCGGTCGTGCGCGTATGCGAGCGACCGCTGCACCGCCGTGATGATGGTGCGCTGCTCGGCGCGGTCGGCCGGGGAGTCCGCGGGGTTGTCGGTGCAGTTGAACAGCCACGGGTCCACGTAGTAGCTCATGTTGACCACGTCGATGCCGTGGTCGCCCGCGTACGTCAGCGCGTCCACGGTGGGCTGCAGGAAGAAGTAGCCGGAGTCCTGGCCGGCGCGCAGGTTGACCAGCCTGACCTTGGGGGCCACGCCGGAGATGCCGAGCCGGTTGATCGGGGCGGCGATGGAGGAGGCCACGTGCGTGCCGTGGTCGTTGTCGTCCACGTCGGCCGCGTCCTCGCAGGAGCGGTCGGGTTCCTCCGCACACGGCCCGTCCACCTCGGCGCCGTCGGCGTCCACCGGGATGTCGGTGGTGAAGTTGCGGCTGAGCGCGCGGTCGAAGTTGGGCGCGATGTCGGGGTGCGAGCCGTCCACGCCGGTGTCCAGGACGCCGACGAGCACGCCGCGGTCGCCCTGCTCGTACTTGTAGGACCCTTCGGGGGTGGCGTGCATCTGCTTCAGATCCCACTGCAGGTGCGACAGCGGCTCACCGCGGCGGGACGGCCCGCCGTGGCCGGTCGCCGCGGGCGCGCCGTCGCCCGCCCTCTCCACCGCCCTGCGCTCGATGGCCCTGCGCACCGCGCCACTGGGCGCCGCGCGGGTGGGCGCCGTTCCGATCGAACGGTTGTGGGCGACGCCTTCGATCACGCCACCGGCCTGTACGGCCTGCCGGAAATCGGCGTTCGTGGTGGTCACCGTGGCCAGGCCGATCGCGGTGTTCTCCGCCACCAGCGTGCCACCGGCCGCCTGGATGGCCTGGTGGGCCGTCCTGGCGTCGGCGCCGTCCTTGTAAAGGACCACGTACTCCGACTCCTGGGCCTGCTGCTGGGCGGCCTGAGCCGGTACCAGCGCCGCGGCCAGGGCGAGAGCGGCGGTCGCGCCGACCAGAATGCTGCGTCTCACACATACCTCCGTGTGTCACGGGACATGTGAGTAAATGTGAAGTCAAAGGGCATTCAGTGCCAGCCGTACCGGAATTCGGGACCAACGTGTGATATATCCAGGTGGCCGGAATTTCTTAACGATTCTGTGGGTGTTTACGGCTTTCCGGATCTCAGCCGGTGGCCGCCCAGGCGTCGATCTCCTTGTGCAGCCGTTGCCTGGTGGCCGCGTCCGCGAACGACGCCGTGACCGACGCCCGGGCCAGGCCGGCCAGTGCGTCGTCGCCGTAGCCGAACCCGTCGCGCACCCTGGCGTACTCCTGTGCCAAGGTGACGCCGATGATGACTGGAATGTCAGTGTTGATGGTCACCGTCAGCCCGGCGTCCCGCAGCCGCGGCAGCGGATGGGCGGGCCACGACGGCACCAGGCCCAGCGCGACGTTGGACGATGGGCAGACCTCCAGCGCGATGCCCCGCTCGCGTACCTCCGCCACCAGGTCGGGGTCGTCGAGCACCCGGATGCCGTGCCCGAGCCGGTCGGCCCGGCCGGCCTCGATCGCCTCGCGTACGCTGCCCGCCCCGTTCATCTCCCCGGCGTGGTGGCTGATCCGCAGGCCCGCGTCCTTGGCCGCGGCGAAGACGTCCGCGAACGGCGTGAGCGGGTAGGACTCGTCCCCCGCCATGCCGATGCCGACGACCCCGTCCGCGGCGTGGGCGACGGCCAGTTCGAGGGTGCGCCAGGCGCGTTCCACCGAACGCCGCCGCGAGTGGTCCAGGATCACCCGGCACTCCACGCCGTGCTCCTCCCGCCCCTCGGCCAGCCCTTCGAGCACGGCGAGCAGCGGCATCCGCAGGTCGCCGAGGCGTTCGCCGTGCGAGGCGGCGGTGAAGGTGACCTCGGCGTACCGGGTGCCGGAGGCCGCCTCGTCCGCGCAGAACTCGCGGGCGACCCTGCGGAAGTCGGCGGGCGTGCGCAGGCACTCACGGACCAGCGCGTTGCGGTCGGCGAACGGCCGGAACCCGGCGAAGACCGGCGGCCCGTCGCCGCGCTCGGGCACGGGCATGCCGTTCGCGGCGGCGATCTGCGCGAGGGTGTCCCACCTGACCGTGCTCTCCAGATGAACGTGCAGGTGGGCCTTGGGAAGAGCGGCGACATCACCCATGCCCGGCACCCTATCCGCCCCCCTGCACAACCCCCACCCCCACGACCACACGGCACGGCACCCATACGGGCCGCCGGTCCAGCCAGACGGTGGCGTCCGGGGACAGGGGGGCGCGCGCCAATGGGACGGCGGCGGCTCGGCAGCACCGCCGTTCCCGCCGGGAGGCGGGCCCTATACGGGCCGCCGCCATGACCGGGCCTATGCGGGCCGCCGGTCCAGCCAGGCGGTGGTGTCCTGGGGCAGGGTGCCGTCCGGTAGGGGGCCGCTGGACAGGAGGGGCCGGGTGCCGGTGGGTAGTGGCATGGGCTCGGGGGCCAGGTTGGTCAGGGAGGTCAGGCCGCTGTCGCGGGCGAAGGCCAGTACCCCCTCCGGTGCCGGGAGCCAGGTCAGGGTGCCGTCGCCGAGGCGTTCGCGGCGGATGCGCAGCGCCGCCCGGTACAGAGAGAGCATCGAGCCGGGGTCGGCGGCCTGCGCCTCGCGAAACCACGCCTGAGCGGTGGACCCGTGGTTGGGCACCACATCGATGATCACCCGGATGCCGAGTCCGTGAGCCTCGGCGATGAACCGCTCCGCCTCGGCCAGGGTGCCGAACGCCGGGTGGATGTCCCGGTAGTCGGCAACGTCGTAGCCCCCGTCCGCCATCGGCGATGGGTACCACGGGTTCAGCCAGATCGCGTCCACGCCGAGACCACCCAAGTAGTCCAGGCGCGCCCGCAGCCCGGCCAGATCGCCGATCCCGTCGCCGTTGCCATCGGCGAAACTACGCAGGTAAACCTGGTAGATCGCGGCTCCCCGCCACCATGTTCCCGCCATGCGGACCACAACTCCTGCAGTAGTGAACGAAGAGGCCGACGATGGTCGGCAGACCGGCGATCACCAGCGAGGCGATCAGCACGTTCCGCGGCATCTGCGCCGGGTCCACCGGCAGCGCCTGGGCTTGGAGCGCGCGTAACCGAGCCGGCCCTCAGTTGATCGAGATCGCCGCCTTGACCGCAGGCCGCGGTCATCAGGGGGAGGCCGGGCACGAGCAGCGGTACGACGGCCCTGCGACGGCCCTGCGGCGGCCGGAACCCTTCATGGCACTGACCCTTCTGACGCGATCGGTAGCCACACGACAGGCATCAGAGGCAGAGAGCTGCAATATCCTGATAGCTACATGAAAAAGATCGACTGAATCACTTCTCTTTCCTGCGCGCGGGGCCCGTAGAGGAGCGGACGACCAATTCGGGCTCGAAGAGCAGTTCGTCGGTGGGCACCGCGGCCTTGCCGATCTGCGCGACGAGCAGGTCCACCGCGGCCCTGCCGAGGGCCTCGATGGGCTGGCGGACCGTGGTGAGCGGCGGGTCGATGCAGTTCATCAGCGCGGAGTCGTCGTAGCCGATGACCGACACGTCGCCGGGCACGGTGAGGCCGGCCCGCCGTACCGCGCGGATCGCGCCCAGCGCCAGCACGTCGCTCGCGCACACGATGCCGGTCACGCCCGCCCTGACCAGCCTGGACGCGGCGGCATGCCCGCCCTCCAGGGTGAACATCGTGCGCTCGGTCACGACCTCGTGGCCGGCCTTGCCCACGGCGGCGGTGAAGGCCGCCTCCTTGCGCCGCGAGGGGATGTGGTCGGCCGGGCCGATCAGCAGGCCGAGTTTGCGGTGGCCCAGCGAGTCGAGGTGGCCGAACGCCATCGCCGCCGCCACCCCGTCGTCGCACGACACCTGCGGGAACCCCAGGTGCTCGACCGCGGCGTTGACCAGCACGGTGGGCAGGCGGCGTTCGAGCAGCCGCTCGTAGTGCGCGTGCGAGGCGTCGGCCTGGGCGTACAGGCCGCCGGCGAAGACCACGCCGGAGACCTGCTGCTGGAGCAGCAGGTCGATGTAGTCGGCCTCGGAGAACCCGCCGACCGTGCGCGTGCAGAGCACCGAGGTGAAGCCCTGCTGGGCGAGGGCCCCGCCGACCACCTCGGCGAACGCGGGGAAGATCGGGTTTTGCAACTCGGGCAGCACCAGCCCGACCAGCCGCGCCCGCTCGCCGCGCAACTGCGTGGGGCGCTCGTATCCGAGCACGTCGAGCGCGGTCAGCACGGCGACGCGCGTCGCCTCCGACACTCCCGGCTTGCCGTTGAGAACGCGACTCACCGTGGCCTCGCTGACGCCGACCTTCTTCGCTACTTCCGCAAGCCGTCGTGTCACAGCGCAATCATAACGTTCACCAGCGCAAGTCGCTTGCGTAATCCAACATCATTTGCACTGAACTTGCGTCCAGATGTGGACATCTGCCAGAGATCCGGCTGCCGGTTGCGGTTCTCGCCCCGCCGCGCAGCGGGGCAAAGCCCGGGAAGACATTTTCCGTTCGTGCCCCTCCTTTCAGCCAACATGGCGCTTTGTCTCGGTCTCGCCGCGTTGCGGCGCGGTGTGGCGAGATGACCGCGCAGCCCCCCACTGTGCATCTTTGCGAACAGGTACACACTCACTGCGAGGGGGCAGGGCATGATCAGACGAAGCGAACTGATCGAGGACGGGGCCGGACGGGCCATGGTTGACGTGACCTTCACGGTCCCTGCGCACGTCACCGAGGGGCCGGTCTCCGTGGTGGGCGACTTCAACGACTGGGACCCGTACGCGCACCCGATGGCCGAGCAGACGGACGGCGCTCACGTGGCGGTCATCAGGTTCCCGGCCGGGATCACCGTGTGCTTCCGGTACCTGGCCCACAACGGCCACTGGTTCGACGACCCCGACATCAACGGGCGCGACCACCGGGGCGGGCTGATCCACATCCCGCGGTGGGACGACGCCCTCGGCCTGGACTCCGAACTCGATCCCGTGCTGGACGCCGAACTCGACGCGGAACTCGACGCCGAGCTGGACGCGGACCTCTCCGCCGAGCTGGGGCGGCCCGGCTCCGGGCCCTCGCAGGCCAAGGGCGAACGCAAGCCCAGGAGCCGGCTCAAGTAACCCCGGCCGCGCCCGCCGTCCCGCGTAACACCCGGCCCCCGCGCGGGACGGCGGCTCAGACCGCCTCCACCAGCGCGGGACGCTCGGGGTTGTCCATCTTCACCACGACGTCCGCCACGTCCGCAGGCCGTACCTCGTGCTCGTACCTCGCGTAGGCGGGCAGTGTCCAGCGTTCGCCGGCGGCGAGCGTCCGCTCCAGCGCCCCCGGCGACAGCCACAGGTGCACCGACAGGTCCAGCGGCAACCCCCGGCCGAGGAGTACCGCCCCGTCGAGCAGCAGCACCCCGCCCGCCGGAACCGTCTCATGCGGCACGCGCACCGCCCGGTCGGCCGCCGCGTCGCGCAGCGCCGTCAGCACCCGCCCCGAGGCCCCCGGCGCGAGCGGCCCCAGCACCTCGCGCATCAGCGTCCCGGTGTCCAGCCACTCGTCCAGGAACGCGTCCGGGTCGGTCCTGCCGTGCTCCAGCCGCAGCGACGCCTGCCGCAGGAAGGCCCTCGCCGACACCCGGACCACGCTCCTGCCGCGCACCCGCAGCGGATCGACCAGGGCATCGCCCAGCGCGCCCGGCCTGGCCGGGGGCGCGCCGTCCAGCGCGACGCGCGCCCAGGACCCCGGCCGCACCGCGGCGATCCGCTCGGCCAGCTCCGCCACGAGCGCCCCAGGAGTGATCGGTCGTACCCGCACCCCACCATCCTGACCGCTCGCCCCCCTAGGCTGAGACCATGGCCGATCAGGACTTCCTGCACGACGTGACCCGGCGCCTCGCCGCACTGCCCGGCGTCCGGGCCGTCACCCTCGGCGGATCGCGGGCCCTCGGCACCGCGCGGCCCGACAGCGACTGGGACCTCGGCCTCTACTACCGCGACGGGTTCCACCCGGACGCGCTGCGCGCGATCGGCTGGCCCGGCGAGGTGTCGCAGATCGGCGACTGGGGCGGCGGCGTCTTCAACGGCGGCGCCTGGCTGGAGATCGACGGCCACAGGGTGGACGTCCACTACCGTGACCTCGCCGTGGTCGAGGACCAGCTCGCCGAGGCCAGGGCGGGGCGGTTCCACATCGAGCCGCTGATGTTCCACCTCGCGGGCATCCCGAGTTACCTGGTGGTGGCCGAGCTGGCGATCAACCGCGTCCTTTCCGGCACGCCGCCCCGGCCGGACGGCTACCCCGACGCCTTGCGCCGTACCGCGCGGGAGCGCTGGTGGGAGACCGCCAGGCTGGGCCTGACCTATGCGGCGGCCAACAACGCGCCGCGCGGGCAGCGCACCGAGGTCGCGGGGGCCATCGCGGTCGCGGCGTGCCGGGCCGGGCACGCCGTACTGGCGGCGCGCGGCGAGTGGATCACCAACGACAAGACCCTGCTCGACCGCGCGGGCCTGCGCGAGGTGGACGCGGTGATCGCCCGCCTGGCCGCCGGTCCGGCCGAACCCGCCGCGCTGCGGGCGGCGCTCGACGAGGCCGGCGCCCCAGCCGGCGAGCGGCACGGATGACGGCCCGGCGCGGGCAGGGTCAGGGCAGCTCGGAGAAGCGCTCGACCTCCTCGGTACGGCCGGACACCACGATGATGTCGCCGAACGACAGCACCGTGCTCGCCGTGGCGTAGGTGAACTCCTCGCCGCGCCGCTTGACCGCCACCACCGTCACCCCGTGCTTCCGGCGCAGCCCCGACTCGCCCAGCGGCACCCCCACGTAGTCGCCCGGCGGCCGGGTCTTGATCAGCGCGAAGTTCTCGTCCACCGCCAGGTAGTCCAGCATCCGCCCGGAGACCAGGTGCGCGACCCGCTCCCCCATGTCGTGCTCGGGCAGCACGACGTGGTGGACCCCGATCCGGTCCAGGATGCGGCCGTGCTGGCGGTTGACCGCCTTGGCCCAGATGTCGTCGATCTCCATCTCCACCAGCAGCGACGCGGTGAGAATGCTGGCCTCGATGTCGCCGCCGATGCCGACCACCGCCCGGTAGAAGTCGGGGACGCCGAGCTGGCGCAGCGCCTCCGGGTCGGTGGAGTCGGCCACGGCGAGCTGGGTGATCTGGCCGGACAGGCTCTGCACGATCTTCTGGCGGCTGTCCACGGCGAGCACCTCCGTGCCGCGCCTGGTCAGTTCAAGGGCGAGCGAGCTGCCGAACCGGCCGAGCCCGATCACCACGACCGGGTCGTTCCTCGTGTCAGCCAACGATGATCCGCTCCTCGGGTAGCTCATAACGGCGGGTGCGCTCCCGCAGGGCGAGGGCGGAACCCAGGGTCAGGGGGCCGACCCTGCCGATGAACATCAGCAGGACCAGCAGGATGTGGCCGGCCGGCGTGGCGTGGGCCGTGATGCCGGTGGACAGCCCGTTCGTGGCGAAGGCCGAGATCACCTCGAAGAGCACCTCGTCCAGGGAGTGCGGGGTCAGCACGAGCAGGATGTAGGTGGAGACCGCCACGAGGGAGACGCCCATCAGCGTGATCGCCACGGCCTGCCGTTGCAGCGACTCCGGCAGCCGCCGGTGCCCGACGTTGACCCGGCTCTCGCCGCGCAATTCGGCCCACACCACCAGGGCGAGCACGCCGAGCGTGGTGACCTTGATGCCGCCCGCGGTGCCGCCGCTGCCGCCGCCGATGAACATCAGCACGTCGGTGGCCAGCCAGCTCGACGGGTTCATCTGGGAGATGTCCACCGTGTTGAACCCGCCCGAGCGCGGCATCACGGCGGCGAAGAAGGCGGCCAGCAGCTTGTCGGCGTCGTCGAGCGGGCCGAACGTACGCGGGTTGCGCCACTCGGTCACCAGGAAGATCAGCGTGCCGATCAGCAGCAGCCCGGCCGTCACCACGATAGTGATCTTGGTGAGCACGCTCCACCGGGAGGGCCGCCGCCACGAGCGGTACAGCTCGAACATCACCGGGAAGCCCAGCCCGCCGGCGACCACGGCGGCGGCGATGGTGAGCGTGATCCACGGATCGCTCACGAACCGCATCAGGTTGTCCGGCCACAGCGCGAAACCGGCGTTGTTGAACGCCGAGATCGCGTGGAACCAGCCGAGGTACAGGGCCCGGCCGAACGGCTGGCCGTACCCGGCCATGAACCGCGTGGTGAGCACGGCCGCGATCACGATCTCGCACATCAGGCTGAACAGCACGACCCTGCGCACCAGCGCGCGCAGGTCGGCCATGCTCGGCGTCTTGGTCTCCACCTGCGCCGACAGCCGGGCGCGCAGGCCGAGCCTGCCGGACACCAGCACGGTGAACAGCGTCGCGAGCGTCATGATCCCGAGCCCGCCCACCTGGATCAGCCCGGCGATCACCACCTCGCCGAACATCGACCAGTGCGTCTCGGTGTCCACCGCGACCAGCCCGGTCACGCACACCGCCGAGGTGGCGGTGAACAGCGCCGTCAGCAGTCCGGCGGGGGCGCCGGACGTGGTGGCCGCCGGGCTGGCGAGCAGCGCCGTGCCGATCAGGATCACCACGCCGAATCCGGTCACCACCACCTGCGCGGGGCGCTGGAACCGGTCGAGGAGAGCGGTACCCCACGTCCGCTTCACCGCTCTGGGCATCTGCCTTCCCGTTTCACGTCTTCCTCACATCAAGTAGCGGAGCCACAGATACGGCGTACTGAGGGCGATCATCACGAACGTCACGACGATCCCGTAGCGGGTGAACTCCCAGAAACTGATCGGCACCCGGTTGCGGGCCGCGATACCGAGGATCACCACGTTGGCGGCTGCCCCGACCGCCGTGGCGTTGCCGCCGAGGTCCGCACCCAGGGCGAGCGCCCACCACAGCACCTGGCCGTCCGGACCGGCGGCCTGGGCCAGGTCGGCCACGATCGGGCTCATGGTCGCCACGTACGGGATGTTGTCCACGAAGGCCGACAGCCCCGCCGACGCCCACAGCAGCACCATCGTGGCCGGCCCCAGATGCCCCTGGGTCGCGTCCGCCGCGGCCCGCGAGACCAGGCCGATCACCCCGGTGTGGACCAGTGCGCCCACCATCACGAACAGCCCGGCGAAGAACACCAGCGTGGGCCACTCCACGTCGGCGAGGGCCTGCTCGGTGGTCACCTTCGTGGCCGCCACCAGGATCCCGGCCCCCAGGATCGCCACCACGGAGGGCTCGTAGTGCAGCACCGGGTGCAGCACGAAGGCCAGCAGGACCACGGCCAGCACCACCAGGCTCTGCCACAACAGCCGCCGGTCGGCGATCGCCTCGCGTTCGTTCAGCGCCATGATCTGCGCGGCCCGCTCCGGGTCGTACCGGAACGCCCGCCGGAACAGCACCCGGCACAGCCCGACGAACACCACGAGCAGCACGACGATCAGCGGCGCCAGATGGACGACGAAGTCGTTGAAGCTCAGCCCGCCCCGGCTGGCGATGATGATGTTCGGCGGGTCGCCGACCAGCGTGGCCGTCCCGCCGATGTTGGAGGCCATCGCCTCGGCGATCAGGTACGGCGTGGAGGGCAGCGCCAGCCGCTCGCAAACCAGGAACGTCACCGGGGCGACCAGCAGCACCGTGGTGACGTTGTCCAGCAACCCCGAGGCCACCGCGGTGATGATCACCAACAGGGCCATCAGCCGGAACGGCCGGCCCCTGGCCCGCTTGGCCGCCCAGATCGCCAGATACTCGAACACGCCGGTCTGCTTCAGCACGCCGACGATCACCATCATGCCCAGCAGCAGGAAGATGACGTTCCAGTCGATCGCCGTGCGCTCGTCGAAGAAGGCCGCGTGCGCGTCGGTGGCGTGGACCAGGAGCATGATCCCCGCCCCGCCCAGGGCGGCGGCGACCCGGTGGATCTTCTCCGTCGCGATGAACGCGTAAGCCCCCAGGAACACCGCGACCGCCAGCCAGGCGATCAGCGTCATGAGTCGAGTTCACTCGGTCGCACCGTGTCACCTTCGTCTTCGGTCGGAGTCGTGACGGGAGAACGCCGACCAGACTTCCCGGCACACCGTAGGCAACCTATCAAGACGCGTAAAGAGGTCGGCCCTCACCCAGGCACGACCAATCCCCACAAGCCACCCGACGTGCTGATATGGACACCCGAACGCTGATCATCCCGACCCGTTCGGTGTTGGCGGGCATCACCCACGGGTGGGCGGCTCGTACCCCTCGCTCTCCCCATGGACCCGCTTCTTGTGCGGGTCGCGCCGCGGCTGGCCGGCCGGGTCCGTGGCGGACGGCGTCATCTCCTCGCCGAAGTCGGGTACGTCGTGCAGTTCCGGGTCGCGGCGGCGGTCGGCCAGCGGCACGTTCGCCGGCTCCCGCTCGTTGTCCGGTATGCGGTCGTCATCCCGTCCCCGATCCGCCGAGGAGGGCTTTTTCTCATGGCTCATGCCGGAGTCGCCTACCCTGGGTCGCACGCCTCATGTCCATCCCGGCGGCACAACGCCCCCAACAGCCGCCCCGACCCAGTGAGGTGCCGCATGGCCGCCGAACCGGCCGCCCACGCCTCCACCGGTGAGCTTCGCTATCCAGCCGGCTCGCTGGTCATGCTCACGGGCCTGCCCGGCGCGGGCAAGAGCACACTGCTGCGCCGCCTGTACGGCATCCGCGGCGACGAGACCCGGCCCGTCGCGGGCGACGGCGTCCTGGTCATCGACACCTACCAGGCCCGCAACTGGTGGTCCCGCTACCTGAGCCCACTGCCGGCGCGCGTGCAGACCCCCTTCGTCCACGCCACGCACGTGTGGCGCATCGCCAAGGCCGTCAGCGGCGGGCGGTCCGTGGTCGCGCACAGCCGCGGCACCTGGCCGCACATCCTGTACGGCTTCGCCTGGTTCGCCCACCGCTACGGCGCCCAGATGCACCTGGTCATGCTGGACGTCGAGCCGCGCGTGGCCTGGGCCGGCCAGCACACCCGGGGGCGGGTCGTCACGGCGGCCACCTTCGTGCGGCACTGCCGCCGCTGGCGGGTCCTGGTACGCCAGGCCCGCACCGGCAGGGTCGCGCACGCCGACGGGGTCACCGTCCTCTCCCGCCCGGACGCCGACCGGGTGCACGCCATCCGCTTCGGCCGTCCCGGGCCGGTTCCGGCGGAAACCGTCGGAGGCACATGACACGCTTGGCGCGTGCTTGGAGACCAACGTGGCCCGATGATCAAAGGGCTGGACACCTCGGCCGAGCCGCGCCGCTACTGGCACGGCCACGACGAGGAGGGCGGCATCTGGCTGTTCGAGACCGTGGAGGAGGCGGGCGAGCAGTGGGCGGTCAAGCAGATCGAGATCGACCCGCACCGCCGGGTCCACAAATACTGGTGGCGGCACCTCGACGACGCCCACGGGTTCCTCACCGACCAGGCGCTGGAGCTGTGGGAGTTCGGCATGACGGAGATCTCCGGAGAGGCGTTCGCCCAGATTTGGGACACCGTGAGCTGTGCCTGCGGCGCCGCGCCTGAAGATAAGGTGCAAAGGCCGGAGCCCGCCGGCCCCTGACCCCTGCGGGCCGTTCCGGCCCAGGGTCGTGGGGCGAGTGGGAGTGGTCGCGTTGCTGGTGGTGCACGGAGTCTGGTCCGGCGGCCGGGTCGCCCTCTGGGCAGAAGACACCGCCCCCCAGCCCACCCCCACCGCGAGCACCGCCGGTGCCACCGCCGCGGGTCCCAGAGGAAGCGGGCGGGGGCGGGTGCGGTGGCATCCGTTCGCCGCCGACGCCGGCGCCCTCTTCGCGGCGCTCGGCGGCCACGCGACGGGCGCGGAGCAGGCCGAGCTGGAGATCGCCCTGCCCGGTACCGCCAAAGGCCCGATCCCCTCACCGGAGTCCGGCCTGACCAGCGCCGCCCGCCGGCCCCGGCTGACCGCCTGGCGGGTCCCCGCGCTGCTGCTCACCCCCGCCACCGCGCTGCCACTGCTCGGCCACCTGGCCGACGCCGCCGACGCCCCGGCCGACGACTCCCCCGACTGGGGCCCCGGCCCGTCCCTGCGCTACCTGGCCGTACTCGCCGAGACCGCCCGCGACCTGGTACGCCGAGGCCGGGTGCTGCCCCAGCTCGTGACCGAGGACGGCGAGCGCGCGGGCCGCTGGCGTCCGGTCCTCACCGGCCGCGACGCCACCGCCTTCCGCGATCTGGCCCGCGCCATGCCCCCCGTCTGCCGCGCCGCCACCGCGGAGGGCGACGGCACGGCGGCGCGGGTGCTGCGCGAGGCGCTCGGCGGGCTCGCCGACGCGGCGACCCGCACCCTGCTGCCCGACCGGCTGCTCGCCGGGACGCGGCCGGGCCGCAGGAGCGCCCTGCCCGACCGCTGGCTGCACGCCCTGACCGGCGACGACGCGGCCCTCCCCGGCGCGGCTCCGGCCGCCGCCGCAGAGCTGGACGGCGAGCTGCGCGCCTGGTTCGAGGCCGCCCGCGAGCTGGAGGGCCCGGTCCGGGTCTGCTTCCGGCTCATGGAGCCGGTGGGCGAGGAGGAGTCCTGGGAGATCGAGTTCGCCCTGCAGTCCACCGACGACCCGAGCCTGTACATCCCCGCCGAGCGGGTCTGGGACGGCGAACGCCTCCCCGGCCTGCCCAGACGCCCCGACGAGACACTGCTCGCCGGTCTCGGCCGCGCCGTACGCCTGTGCCCGGAGCTGTACTCCGCGCTGCGCTCCCCCCGCCCGACCGGCATGATCGTCGACACCGCCTGGGCCTTCACCTTCCTGCGCCACGCCGCCCCGCTCCTCCAGGCCGCCGGCTACGGCGTGCAACTGCCCGCCTGGGCCGGCCGCAAGGGCCTGGGCCTGAAGCTCACCACCCGCTCCCGCACCGGCCCCAAGGCCGCCGCCGCCCAGGGCTTCGGCCTCAAGGAACTGGTCGACTTCAAGATCGACCTCGCCGTCGGCGACCACACCATCAGCGAGGAGGAACTGACCGAGCTGGCCCGGCTGAAGGTCCCTCTCGTCCGCATCCGCGGCCAATGGGTGGAGCTGGACGACCAGCAGCTCAAGGCCGCCCTCAAGGTCGTCGAACGCCGCCGCAGCGGCGAGATGACCGTCTCCGACGTGCTCAACGAGGTGGTCGAGGGCGAAGACGAAGGACTCCCCCTCCTTGAGGTCGACGCCGACGGCATGCTCGGCGACCTCCTGTCCGGCGAACCCGACCGCCGCCTCACCCCCGTCCCCACCCCACCCACCTTCCACGGCACCCTCCGCCCCTACCAGGAACGCGGCCTGTCCTGGCTCTCCTTCCTCTCCACCCTCGGCCTCGGCGGCATCCTCGCGGACGACATGGGCCTGGGTAAAACTGCCCAAACGTTGTCTTTGTTGCTTAACGAGCGAAACGGACATCCAGCAGAGCCGGTGGCGCCGACGTTGTTGGTTTGTCCGATGTCGGTGGTGACGAACTGGCACAAGGAGGCGGGGCGGTTCGCGCCGTCGTTGCGGGTGTACGTGCATCACGGGGGGAGCAGGAAGCGGGCGGAGGAGCTGGATGAGGCGGTGGCGGGGGCGGATTTGGTGATCACGACGTACGGGACGGCGTGGCGGGACCTTGAGGCGTTGCGGGCCTTCGCGTGGGGGCGGGTGGTCTGTGACGAGGCGCAGGCGATCAAGAACAGCGCGGCGCGGCAGGCGCAGGCCGTGCGTTCGCTGCCGGCCAGGACGCGGCTGGCGCTGACCGGCACGCCGGTGGAGAACCACCTGGCGGAGTTGTGGTCGATCATGGAGTTCTGCAACCCCGGGCTGCTCGGCCCGGCGCGGCGGTTCAAGCAGCGCTATCAGGAGCCGATCGAGGCGCGCAACGACGAGGACGCGGCCAGGGCGCTGAAGCGGGCGACGTCCCCGTTCGTGCTCAGGCGGCTGAAGACCGACCGGACGATCATCACCGACCTGCCGGACAAGCAGGAGATGAAGGTGTGGTGCACGCTGACGCCCGAGCAGGCCAGCCTGTACCAGGCGGTGCTCGGCGACATGATCGCGAAGATCGACCAGAGCGAGGGCATCGAGCGGCGCGGCAACGTGCTGGCCACGATGACCCGGCTCAAGCAGGTCTGCAACCATCCGGCGCACCTGCTGAAGGACGGCTCGCGGCTGGCCGGGCGGTCGGGGAAGCTGGCCCGGCTGGAGGAGCTGGCGGCGGAGATCGTCGAGGAGGGTGACAAGGCGCTGGTGTTCACCCAGTACGCCGAGTGGGGGTCGCTGCTCCAGCCGTACCTCGCGGCGCACCTGGACCGCCCGGTGCTGTGGCTGCACGGCGGGCTGCCCAAGAAGAAGCGCGACGAGCTGGTGGAGCGGTTCCAGACCGACGAGGAGCCGATGCTGTTCCTGCTGTCGCTGAAGGCGGCGGGCACCGGCCTGAACCTCACGGCGGCCAGTCATGTGATCCATGTGGACCGCTGGTGGAATCCGGCGGTGGAGGACCAGGCCACCGACCGGGCCTTCCGGATCGGGCAGACGAAGAACGTCCAGGTGCGCAAGTTCGTGTGCGCGGGCACCCTGGAGGAGCGGATCGACGAGATGATCGAGCGGAAGAAGGCGCTGGCCGAGCGGGTGGTGGGCACCGGCGAGGAGTGGATCTCGGAGCTGTCCACCGATCAGTTGCGCGAGCTGTTCGCGCTGGGTCCCGAGGCGGTGAGCTGAGGTGCCGATGGGGACCGACGGGTGGTACGAGGCGACCGCGCCGATCCGGGTGGACGGCGGCATCCGGGCGCGCAGCAAGCGCGGGTCGATCGGCGCGCAGTGGTGGTCGCGCCGGTTCATCGACATTCTGGAGGACATCTGCGATCCGGGGCGGCTGACCCGTGGCCGGTCCTATGCCCGCAAGGGCCAGGTGATCTCGCTGGACCTGCTGCCGGGCGAGGTGCGGGCGAGCGTGCAGGGGTCGCGGCCGGAGCCGTACGACGTGGTGGTGGAGATCGAGGCGTACGACGAGGCGATGTGGGCCGACGTCGAGCGGGCCCTCGCCGGGCAGGCGCTGTACCGGGCCAAGCTGCTGGCCGGGGAGATGCCGGTGGAGATCGAGGAGGTCTTCGACTCCCTCGACCTGCCGCTGTTCCCGAACGAGCTGGAGATGGAGTGTTCCTGCCCGGACTGGGGGATTCCGTGCAAGCACCTGTCGGCGGTGCTGTACCTGCTGGCCGAGGCGTTCGACGACGATCCGTTCCTGGTGCTGGCCTGGCGCGGCCGGGCGCGCGATGACCTGCTGGGCGCGCTGCGCGGGCAAGCCGAGGAGGAGGCCGCCGATCCGCTGCACGTGCCGGACGAGCCGCTGGCCGAGCGATTGGGCGACTTCTACTCCCCGGCGGTGCCGCTGGGCCGGCTGCGCCCCCGCCCGGCCGCGACGGCGGCGCCCGACATCCTGCTGCGCGCGCTGGAGCCGCCGCAGGTGCGGGTACGGCACATCCCGCTGCTGGACATCCTGCGCCCGGTCTACCGCGGGTTCGCCGACTAACCGCGCAGGTACGCGAGCACGGCGAGCACCCGGCGGTGGTCGTCCGCGGCCGGGGGCAGGTCGAGTTTGGCCAGGATGCCCGCGATGTGCTTGGAGACGGCCGCCTCGGTGACCACGAGGGTGCGGGCGATGGCGGCGTTGGAGCGTCCTTCGGCGACCAGGCCGAGCACTTCGCGTTCGCGGGGGGTGAGCCGGGCCAGCGGGTCGCGGCGGCGGCCGAGCAGTTGCCTGACCACCTCGGGGTCGACGACGGTGTGGCCGGCGGCGACCCGTTCGACCGCCCCGGCGAACTCCGAGACGTCGCCGATGCGGTCTTTCAGCAGGTAGCCGATGCCGCCGCTGCCGCCGCCGTCGAGGAGTTCGGCGGCGTAGGTCTGCTCGACGTACTGGCTGAGCACGAGCACGGCGAGGCCGGGCCGTTCGGCGCGCAGCGCGAGGGCGGCGCGCAGGCCCTCGTCGGAGTAGCCGGGCGGCATGCGGACGTCGGCCACCACGATGTCGGGTTCGTGTTCGCGTACGGCGGTGATCAGCGCTTCGGCGTCGCCGACCGAGGCGACGACCCGGTGGCCGAACCGGTCGAGCAGCCCGACCAGGCCCTCGCGCAGCAGTACGGCGTCTTCGGCGAGAACTATTCGCAGCCCGGGCACGGAATCTCCACCCGCAGTGAGGTCGGCCCGCCGCGCGGGCTGGACAGGGTCATGACGCCGTCGGCCACCGCGACGCGGTCGGCCAGCCCGGCGAGGCCGGACCCGGCCTCGGGGTCGGCCCCGCCCACGCCGTCGTCGCAGATCTCCATGGTCAGGGTGCCGTCGTGCAGCCGGCCGTGGATCAGGCCGCGCCGGGCCCCGCTGTGCTTGGCGAGGTTGGCCATGGCCTCGGAGACGACGTAGTAGGCGGTGACCTCCGCCAGGGGCGGCAGCCGGCCGGGAAGGTCCACATCGACGTCCACGGGTACGGGCGAGCGTCCGGCCACGTCGAGTACGGCGGCGCGCAGCCCGCGGTCGGTGAGGACCTTGGGGTGGACGCCGCGGATCAGTTCGCGCAGCTCGGCGAGGGCGCGTTTGGCCTCCTCGTGGGCCTCGGCGACCTGGGCCTCGGCCGGTGAGCCCGGCGGCAGGTCCAGCCGGGCCAGGCCGAGCCGCATGCTGAGCGCGACCAGTCGTTGCTGGGCGCCGTCGTGCAGGTCGCGTTCGATCCTGCGGCGTTCGGCCTCGAAGGCGTCCACGAGCCGGGCGCGGGAGCGGATGACCTCGGCGTCGCCGGGGGCGAGGACCGCGCGGGTCATCAGCGCCCGCGCGCCCGCCCACGCGGCGATCGGGTACGCCGACAGCGGGATCATCAGCAGCCCGCCGAGGGCCACCAGGTAACTCGTGGGGGCCTCGCCGCTCGGCTGGAGCGGCGCGGACATCAGCAGCAGCGGCACCCACGTGGCGAGCCCGACGAAGCCGAGGTCGATCCACCACAGCGCGAGCAGCGCCAGCAGGGTGAAGCCGAGATCGCGCCAGGTCGCCGGGTCGCGCAGCCGGGTGGCGAACCAGGCGCGCGGGCCGCGCCGGGGCGGCTCCCGGCGCGGGTCGGCGGCGGGGGCGAGATCGACCAGCCGCAGCCGCCGCCGTTCCAGCCGGGCCGCCGGGAGGCCGAGCAGGGCCACGGCCAGCACCGCCGCGCCGCAGGCGAGCGGGACGCCGAACCGGTACGCGATCATGATCACGCCGATCACCACGACCGCGAAGACCCCGCTGACCAGCAGGTAGGCCAGCGACCGCCACGGCCACGACGACCGCAGGAAGGCCGACGGCCTGCCGGTCAGCGCGGAAAGGGCGGTACGGGGTGGCACGCACTCGACGGTAGCCGACCGTGCCGGGTGCGGCAGTAGTGCTGGGTATAGCCCCGATCCTCGTTCCAGCGCCAATGTGCCGCCGCGCCGTGGCCGGTTGGCTTGGCCGCATGGATGTCAAAGAGGTCGTCAAAGAGACCGTCCGGCTGTGGTCGGTACGCAGGCTGTACGGCACCGCCGGCCGGACCGTGCGAGCGCTCGACGGCGTGACCGCGTCCTTCCACCCGGGCACGCTGACGGCGGTTATGGGGCCGTCGGGGTCGGGCAAGTCCACGTTGCTGCACTGCGCGGCGGGCCTGGACCGCCCCACCGAGGGGAAGGTCGTCATCGACGGGACCGATCTGGGGGAACTCGACGAGACCGGGCTGACGCTGCTGCGGCGTGAGCGGGTGGGGTTCGTGTTCCAGGCGTTCAACCTGGTGTCGGCGCTGACCGCCGAGCAGAACGTGGCGCTGCCGCTGAAGCTGGCCGGGCGGCCGATCGCCCCGGCGGAGGCGCGGGCCGCGCTGGCCGAGGTCGGGCTGGCCGAACGGGCCGGGCACCGGCCGAGCGGGCTTTCCGGCGGGGAGCAGCAGCGGGTGGCGATCGCCCGGGCGTTGATCACCAGGCCGGCGGTGCTGTTCGCCGACGAGCCGACCGGGCAGTTGGACACCAAGACCTCCAGGCAGGTGCTGGGCATGCTGCGCGACCTGGTGGACAACCAGGCGCAGACGGTGATCATGGTGACGCACGACCCGGTGACCGCCTCCTACGCCGACCGGGTGCTCTTCCTGGCCGACGGGCGGGTGGTGGACGAGTTCACCACCGGTGTCACGGCCGAGACGGTGGCGGCGCGGATGGCGAACCTTGAGGCGGTGGCCTCGTGCTGAAGACGCTGAGCGTGGCGTCCGTGCGGGAAGGGTGGACGGCTTTCACGGGCGGGTTCGTCGCGCTCTTTCTCGGGGTGGCGATGGTGTCGATGACGGGGCTGGCGCTGTTGTCCGCGGGCCCGGAGGTGCCGGGCCGGCTGGCGGCGGCGCAGGTGCTGGTGTCCGTCCCGATGATCGACCGGCCGGACGGGAACTTCACTCCGGACCGTCCGTGGTCGCCCGCGGCGGTGGAGGAGCTGCGCGAGCGGCTGGGGGCGCTGCCGGGGGTGGCGCGGGCCGTACCGGACCGGTCGTTCTACGCGCAGCCGGTGATCGGCGGCCGGCCGGCTTCGGCGCGGGACGGGCACGCCTGGTCCACGGCGGCGCTGGGCGCCTACCGGCTGGTGTCCGGCGCGGCGCCGGGGCGCGGGGAGGTCGCGGTGAGCCGCGCGCTCGGCGTGGCGGCCGGTACCGAGGCCACCGTGCTCACCGTGCGCGGGCCGGAGAACTTCCGGGTGTCGGGCACGGTGGACGGGCCGGGCGTGTACCTGAACGACGCCGACGCGGCGGCGCTGGCCGAGGGCGTGCGGGTGATCGGGGTGGTCACCGAGCCCGGCGCGGACGTCGGGGCGGTCGCCTCGGCCGTGCGGGCGGCGGCGGGCGGGCAGGGGCGGGCGTACACGGGCGAGGCGCGCGGCGCGCTCGAATCCCGCGACGACGAGCGGACCCGCTGGATCGGCATGCAGGTGCTCACCGGGATGGCCGCGCTGTCGGCGTTCGTGTCGGTCTTCGTGGTGGCCTCGACGTTCGCGTTCGGGGTGGCGCAGCGGCGGCGTGAGTTCGGGCTGCTGCGCGCGGTGGGCGCGACGCCCCGGCAGGTGCGCCTGATGGTGTACGGCGAGGCGCTGGTGGTCGGCGGCGTGGCGGCGGCGTGCGGGGTGGCGCTCGGCGCGGTACTCGCGCCGGTGTTGGGCGAGCTGCTGGTCACCGCCGGGTTCGAGCCGGTCGGGTTCGAGGTGCGCGTGTCCGCGCCGCCGCTGGCGGGGGCGTTCGCGGTCGGTGTGCTGGTGGCGCTGCTCGGGGTGTGGTCGGCGGCGCGGCGGGCGGCGCGGGTGCGCCCGCTGGAAGCGCTGCGCGAGGCCGCGGTGGACGACCGCCCGATGCCGCGCGGCCGGTGGATCGCCGGTGCCGGGTTCTGCGCCCTGGGCGTCGCGGCGGCGTTCGGCGCGGCGGTGGCGGGGCCGGAGGGGCTGGTGACCAGCGGCCTGTACGCGGCGATGGCGATGATCGTCGGTGTGGCGCTGCTCGCCCCGGCCGTGGTGCCGTTCGTGGCCAGGGCGCTGACCTGGCCGATGAACCGGGGGCGCGGCGCACTGGGGATGCTGGTGCGCGAGAGCGCGTTGACCGCGATCCGGCGTACCGCGTCCACGGCCACGCCGGTGCTGGTCACGGTCGGATTCACGGTGCTGATCACCGGCATGGTGCAGACCACGGCGGCGTCGTTCGCCGCGGCGCGGACCACCACGATCAGGACCGAAACGGTGATCATGCCGGACGGCGTGCCCGGCCTGTCGGACGCGGCGGCGGCGGCCTCTGGCGGGGAGTCCTCGCTGTTCAGCGCGCTGTACGAGGCGAACGGCGAGGCGCTGAGCGCGATCGGGGCGACGCCCGCGCTGCTGGAGCGGGCCGGTGAGGTGCGGGCGGTGTCGGGTTCGCTGGCGGCGCTGGGCGGCGATCGGGTGTTCGTCTCGCCGTGGCTGGCGAAGGAGCGCGGCCTGCGGGCCGGTGCGGCGCTGCGGGTGGCGTTCGAGGACGGCACGCCGGGCACGCTGCGGGTCGAGGGGGTGGCCGAGGGCGTCGGGGCCGACGTGCTGCTGGCGCGTGACACGGTCAGGGCGCACGACAAGGCCGCGCTGGCGGACGTGGCGTACGTCGCGCGGGCGACGCCCGTGCCGCCCGGCATGGGCGCGCGACCGGCGGACCTCGACGCGTACGCCGCGCAGGCGGACGCCGACGAGGACCGGCTGGTGTGGACGTTCACGCTGCTGCTGGTGGTGGTGTCCACGGCGTACGCGGCGGTGGCCGTGGCCAACACGCTGATGATGGCGGCGGGCGGCCGGCTGCGGGACCTGCGGGTGCTGCGCCTTTCGGGGGCCACGGGCCGGCAGGTGCTCGGCACGGTGGCCGCCGAGTCGGCACTGGCGGTGATCTTGGGCACCGGCCTCGGCCTGGTGGTCGCCATCCCGGCGCTGCTCGGCCTCCGCTCCGGCTACGGCGAGCTGATCAGCAGGCACGTCCCGCTGGTCGTGCCGTGGGGCCTGATCGCCGGCGTGGCCGCGACCTGCCTGGCACTGGCCGCGGGCGCGGCCGTCCTGGCGTCCCGCCCCGCCCTCACCGTTCGCGAGCGGCCGCACGTTCGCATGCGTGTCACGGTCAAGCGTCGTCGCGACGGTTCCGAGATCCCCCGCTGACTCGGCCGGATGGCCGGGGGATACCGGCCGTCCGGCCGATGATCGGGGGGGTCCTTCGCTTCTAGCCTCGGCTGGGTCGTCGTCGAAGCAGGGGGAGAAGATGCGAATCGTCTCGGCGATCGGGGTGGGGCTCGTGCTGCTGGCGGGGGGTACGCCGGCGGTCGCGGCCTCTGGCCAGGATCTGCTGTCGAGCCATGGGCGGCAGAGCGTGCGGTGGGGAGCGTGCCCGCCCGCGCACAAGGAGTTGCGGGAGGCCGGGGCGCGGTGCGGGAAGGTCCGGGTGCCGCTGGACTACGCCGACCCTGGCGGGCTGGCCGCTGCCGGGCCGCGACCTCACCTGTCCGTGACGGCGGACCCGTCGCCCAGGACGTCGCGCATGAAGGCGACCAGCCAGTGCTGGGCGGGGCTGCGCGCGTGGGAGTGGCGGGCGTACACCGACACGTGCACCGGCTCGATCTCCAGGGGCAGCTCCAGCAGCCGCACCCGATGTTCGGCCGCGAACACCCCGGCCACGTTGCGCGGGACCATCGCCACCAGGTCGCTCTGCCGTACCAGGTACGGCAGGGCGGCGAACCTGGTCACCTCCAGCGCCACCCGGTGCAGCAGCCCCTGCTCGGTCAGGGCCCGGCGCGGCCCCTCGTGCCCGGTCGGCCCGAAGACCGTGACGTGCCGTTCGGCCGCCAGCTCGGCCGCCGAGACCCGATCGCCGCGCAGCCGCGGATGGCCGGCGCAGACCATGCCCACGTAGTCCTCGGTGAACAGCGGAATGCGGGTCACCCGCCGGGAGCCGATCAGCGGCGAGGCGATGAACGCGTCGATCTCGCCCCGGCCGACCTGGTCGGGCGCGTTCACCACGTCGAGCGGCCGGACCCGCAGGGTGACCCCCGGCGCCCGGCGCGGCAGCGCCGCCATGAGCCTGGGCAGCAGGGAGACCTCCCCCAGGTCGGACAGGCACAGCGTGAACGTGGTGTGCGCGGCCGGGTCGAACGTGCGGGCCCCGCTGACCGCCGCCTCGATGCCGGAAAGCGCGGCGTGCAGCGGCTCATAGAGCTGCCTTGCGGTGGTGGTCGGCACGAGCCCGCCGCTGCTCCTGCGGAACAGCTCGTCGCCGAACCTCCTGCGCAGCTTCTGCAGGCCGTAGCTGATCGTCGGCTGGGTGACGTGCATCGACTCGGCGGTCGCGGTGACGCTGCGGGTCTCGTACAGCAGCACGAACGTGCGAACGAGGTTGAGGTCGAAATCACGCATTATCGATCCTGTCTATAACACCTCGCCGGAACATCTATTGGAACACGACCCCACCGCTTTCCTAGTGTCTGTGTCACAAGGTGCCCTGTGTCACAGCTCCGAGGAGGGTTTCGTCCGATGCCAACCGCCCGCCGGATCGTCCACGAGTTCCTGGAACGCCGTGGGATGACCACGATCTTCGGCAACCCCGGCTCCAACGAGCTTCCGTTCCTGGCCGAGCTGCCCGGTTCGTTCAGATACATACTTGGGCTGCACGAGGGCGCGGTGGTGGGCATGGCCGACGGATACGCCCAGGCCACCGGCCGCCCGGTACTGGTCAACCTGCACGCCGCCGCCGGGTCGGGCAACGCGATGGGCGCGCTCACCAACGCCGTGTACTCCCGCTCGCCGCTGGTGCTGACCGCCGGCCAGCAGGTACGGCAGGCGATCGGCCCGGAGGCGATACTCGCCAACGTCGAGGCCACCCAGCTCATGCGCCCGCTGGTGGGCTGGGCGGGCGAGCCCGCCTGCGCCGCCGACGTGCCGAGGTCGCTGGCGCAGGCGGTGTTCGAGGCCGAGCTGCGCCGCCGACCCACCTACCTGTCGGTCCCCTACGACGACTGGGACGCCGAACTCGGCGGCAACGCGCTGGTCACCCTCGACCGCGACGTACGGCGGGCGCTCACCCCCGCCGAAGCCGACCTGGCCGCCCTCGCCGCCGAGGTCGCCGAGGCCGCGAACCCGGTCCTGGTGCTCGGCGGCGACATCGACACCGCCGGTCTGTTCACCCGCGCCGTCGCCCTGGCCGAGCACCTGGAGCTGCCGGTGTGGGTGGCGCCCTCGCCGTTCCGCCTGCCGTTCCCCAACCGGCACCGGCTGTTCCGCGGCGTGCTCCCGGCCGGGATCGGCGCGCTGTCGGACCGGCTCGCCGGGCACGACCTGGTCCTGGTGCTGGGCGCCCCGGTCTTCCGCTACCACCAGAACGTCCCGGGGCCGTACCTGCCGGAGGGCGCGACCCTCGTGCAGGTCACCGACGACGCCGAGGCCGCCGCCCGCGCCCCGATGGGACGCTCGCTGGTCGCCGACCCCGGCACGGTGATCGAGGCGCTGCTCGGCCGGGTCGCCGGGCGGCCTGCCGGGCAGGGACCGCGGTTCGTGCCCAACGAGGAGCCCGCGACCGCGCCCGAGAACCTGCACCCCGAGCAGGTGTTCGCCGCGCTGCGCGAGACGCAGGCCCCCGGCACCACGTACGTGGTGGAGTCCACCTCCACCAACGCCGCCTGGTGGCGGCAGGCGGACCTGCGCGAGGAGAGTTCCTACTTCTTCCCCGCGGCCGGCGGGCTCGGTTTCGGCCTGCCCGCCGCGGTGGGCATGGCGATGGGCCGCCCGCAACGGCCGGTGGTCGCCGTGATCGGCGACGGCTCGGCGAACTACGGCATCACCGCGCTGTGGACCGCCGCCCACTACGGGGTGCCGGTCACGTTCGTGATCCTGCGCAACGGCAGCTACGGCGCGCTGCGGTGGTTCGGTGACCTGCTGGGCACCCCCGACGTGCCGGGCACCGACATCCCCGGCCTGGACTTCACCCGCATCGCCGAGGGGTACGGCGTGCCGGCCACCACCGCCGCCGACCTCCCCGACCTGCGCGCCCGGCTCAAGCGGCCGGCCGACGGCCCCCGGCTGATCCAGGTCGACACCCACCTCACCACACCGGAGTGACGAGCCCCGGGCGACCACAGGGCCGTAGGTCGCCCGAGCACCCCCCACGGCCCCGCGAGCCCGAAGGAGTACGGCCTTGACCACATCCCCCCAACGCCCGGCCTGGACCGCGGCCCTGTGCTGGCTGACCGTCCTGATCGAAGGCTATGACCTGGTCGCGCTCGGCGCGGCGATCCCCACGCTGCTGCGCACTCACGAGCTGGGCTTCACCCCGGCCGGGGCGACCGCGGTGGCCACCGTGTCGCTGGTCGGCGTGGGCATCGGCGCGGCCTGCATCGGCCCGCTCACCGACCGGTTCGGCCGGCGCGGCATGCTGATCTGGTCGGTGCTGCTGTTCTCGCTGTTCACCCTGGCCATCCCGCTGTCGCCGAACGTCGCCGTCTTCGGCGTGCTGCGGTTCGCCGCCGGGCTGGGCCTGGGCGCGTGCATGCCGGTCGCGCTGACCATGATGTCGGAGAGCCTGCCGGAGCGGCGCCGGGCCAGCGCCAACACCGTCACCATGACCGGCTACCACGTCGGCGCGGTGCTCACCTCGCTGCTGGCGCTGGCGGTGGCCGGCGACTGGCGGGTGCTCTTCTACGGCGGCGGGATCGTCGGCCTGCTGGCGGTGCCGGTCATGTGGCTGCGGCTGCCGGAGTCGGCCGCCTTCCTGGCCGCCCGGCAGGCCCCGGAGCGGGACCGGGTACGGCCGCGCGACCTGCTCGGCCCGCGGTTCCGGCGGACCATCCTCACCGTGTGGGCGGGCTCGTTCATGGGGCTGCTGCTGGTCTACGGGCTCAACACCTGGCTGCCGCAGCTCATGGCCACCGCCGGTTACCCGCTGGCCACCTCGATCGCGCTGCTGCTGGTGCTCAACGTGGGGGCCATCGCCGGGCTGCTGGTCGCCGGGGCGGTCGCCGACCGGTTCGGCATCAAGCGCGTCGCGGTGATCTGGTTCGCCGCCGCCGCGCTGCTGCTGGCCGCGCTGAGCCTGCGCGTGGACAGCGAACTGCTGCTCAACGTGCTGGTGCTGCTGACCGGGGTGTTCGTGTTCTCCGCCCAGGTGCTCATCTTCGGCTATGTGGCGCACTACTTCCCCGCGGCGGCCAGGGGCACCGCGCTCGGGCTCACCTCGGCGGTGGGGCGGCTCGGTTCCATCCTCGGGCCGTTCGTCACCGGCATGCTGGTGACGGCGGGTGTCGCCTACCCGTGGGGGTTCTGGTTCTTCGCGGCGGTGGCGGTGCTGGGGATGGCCGCGATGGCGACGGTCGCCGGGCGTACGGCTCCGGCCTCGGACGTGCGGGTCGCCTGACCGATCCGGGGCTCACAGGTCGCGGGCGTACCGGTCGAGTTCGGTGCCGTCCTCGTCCTTGGTGCGCCCGGTGAAGGTGAAGCCGGACCGCCTGGCGACCGCGACGGACGCGGTGTTGGCCGGCTCGACCTTGATCTCCGCCAGTCCGGCGCCGCGTGCGGCGGCGTAGCCACAGGCCAGGTGAACCGAACGGGTCGCGATGCCGCGCCCCCGGAAGGCCGGGTAGAGCCCGTAGGCGAGGCTCACCCGGCCGCGCGCCTTCACCTCGAACCGCAGGTCGATCGTGCCCGCCAGCGCGCCTTCGGCCTCCAGGCGAACGCCGAAGGCGAGCAACGGCCCGCCGGCCGCCCAGTTGCGCGTGCACTCGCGGATGTACGCCTCGGTGCCCTCCCGCGTGCCCGGCCCCCCGTTGAGCCACCGCACCAGTTCCTCGTCCTCCCCCGCCAGGTGCGCCTCCAGGTCATCGAGACACAACGGCGACAGCGTGACCACCCCGTCGGACACCCGCACATCTGCCATGCACCGACTACTAACGACCCGGGGCCCGCGACGGCAACCGATTTACTCGGCCATTGAGCAGAACGCGCCATTACCCGATCTCCTGTGCGTAACGATGACACCGTCCGGCCTTGTCGTATGCCGCCGCGCATGAAATCAGGAATTGTCATGAAATGCCGACTTTTCCACCTGGAGGTCAGGTGAACCGCCACCCATCGGGCCGGCCGTCCCGCCGTACGTTCGTCAACCTGGTCGGCCGCGCGGGCGGCGTCGGGGCCGCCTATGGCACGTTGTCGGCCATGGGGCTGTTACCCGTGCCCGAGCCGTACTCCGGACCGCCCCCACTCGCCCGGCGCGGCGGCGGGCGGGGCACGAAGGTCGCGGTGATCGGCGCGGGCGTCTCCGGAATGGTCGCCGCGCTGGAGCTGTCGGCCGCGGAGTACGAGGTGCGGGTCTTCGAGGCGCAAGACCGGCCCGGCGGCCGGATCAGGACCTATCGCGGCGGCGACACCGTCGTGGAGAACGACTCCACCCAGCGCGTCACCTGGGACGACGACCCCACGCTGTACTTCAACGCCGGCGCCGCCCGCATCCCGCACCACCACGCCGCGATCCTCGGCTACTGCCGCGACCTGGGCGTACCGCTCCAGGTGATCGTCAACGACAACCGCGCCGCCTACCTGCACGACACCGCGGCCTTCGGCGGGCGGCCCGTGCCCGGCCGCCGGGTGGTCACCGACGCCCGCGGCGCGGTCGCCGA
The DNA here is from genome assembly GCF_044326295.1 of Spongiactinospora sp. 9N601. Taxonomy (NCBI): domain Bacteria; kingdom Bacillati; phylum Actinomycetota; class Actinomycetes; order Streptosporangiales; family Streptosporangiaceae; genus Spongiactinospora; species Spongiactinospora sp. 9N601. The sequence continues at coordinate 181,028 of NZ_JBIRBB010000010.1, read as the reverse complement.
GCTGGCCGCGCACGCCCTGTCCCGCGACCTCGACCACGGCCTTTCCGAGGACGACCTCGCGCGGGTCCGCGAGTTCCTGCGGTCCTTCGGCACGCTCGACGAGAACTACCGCTACCGCGGCTCACGGGACGCCGGCTTCGCCGAACCGCCGGGCGGCCCCACCCCCGGCCGCATCCTCGAACCGCTCACCCTCGCCGAGATCGCCAAGGGCACCATCACGTCCTGGTACGGCCTGTTCGCCGAGGACTACGACCAGCAGGCCACCGTCATGGAGCCGACCGGCGGCATGGACGCCGTCACCCGCGCCTTCTACCGGCGGACCCGGCGGTTCATCACGCTCGGCGCGCAGGTCACCAAGCTGCGGCGGACCGCCTCGGGCGCGCGGGTCACCTGGCGCGACCGCACCACCCGGCAGGTGCGGACCTGGGAGGCCGACCACGTGATCGTGACGGCCGCCCTGCCGGTCGTCGAGGCCATCGACAACGACTTCTCCGCCAAGGTCAAGCAGGCCGTGCGGGAGGGCGCGCGGGTCTACCTGCCCGGCGTCAAGATCGCGTTCCAGGCTGCGCGGCGCTGGTGGGAGGAGGACCACCGGATCTACGGCGGCATCTCCTTCACCGACCGCGACATCACGCAGGTGTGGTACCCGAGCACCGGTCTCCACGGGCGCACCGGCATCGTGGTCGGGGCCTACATCTGGACCACCGACATCGGGCGGTCCTTCACCGCGATGACGCCCGCCCGGCGCGCCGCCGCGGCGGTGGCCGACGGCGAGCACCTGTTCCCCGGCTACGGCGGCCTGGTCGGGCGTCCGGTGTCGGTGGCGTGGGCGAACATGCCCTTCCAGGGCGGGGCGTGGGCCGAATGGGACGAACACCCCGGCACCCGCCAGGAGGTCTACCCGGTGCTGTTGCCGCCGGACGGCCCCTACTGGTTCGCGGGCGAGCACATGAGCCACATCAACGGCTGGCAGGAGGGCTCCGTCCGCGCCACGCACCACGTCCTGGACCGCATCCAGCAACGCGTCACCGCCCAGCCGGCCTAGACCTCGGTGACCGCCTTTCTTGGAGATCATGACCTCGTGCCCGCCGGGCGGGAGGACAACGGCTAGGCGCACCCCTTCAGGGCGCAGTGCTCGACCTCGGGGTACCGTGGCGACGGTTCGTCCAGCAGCGGCTGCGGCTCGCCGCGCAGGTGCCGGTCGAGGAAGGCCCGGACGTACGTGCGGGTGATCTCCACCGAGCGGGCGGCGGGCGTTCCGCCGGGAGCGCCGACGCCGAGGGCGTCCCCGAACAGCGGCACGTCGGTGAACGACTGGTGATCCGCGCCGGGCAGCACCAGCCAGCGCTTCCAGCCGGTCAGCAGCTTCCAGTCCCGCTCCCAGGAGCCGTCCCGGCCGCCGGGCCGGTGCCCCGCCGACCCCAGGAACAGCAGCGGCCGGGCCAGGCCGTCCTTCTTCGGGATCCGCGCGTACGTCGTGCCGTCCATGTCCACGCCCGCGCGTACCCGGCGGTCCGCCAGCATGGCCGCCACCGCGCTCGCCCCGCCGATCGACTGGCCGACCATCGCGATCTTCGTCCGGTCGATCAGACCCTGCCACCGCGCGCCCGGCCCGGTCAGCCGGTCCAGCACGAAGGAGACGTCGGCCGCCCGGACCCCGACCACCTTCGTACCGAACCCGGGGTCGGTGTCGCTGTCGCACGCGACGCACTCGGCGACCCGCCCGTCCGGGAAGGTCGTCGCGTAGTTCTCGTGGGTGTGGTCGATGCCCGCCACGACGTACCCGGCGGCGGCCAGCCCCTCGGCCAGGGCGGTGAGCGTGCCGCGCGGCATGGTGAACCCCGGGGAGAGCACGACCAGCGGCAGCGCCCGCCCGGCCGGCTCCGCCCCGGCGAACGCGTTGGTGCGGGTCCCGCTCAGCAGGTCGTACGGCACGCCGGTGATCCGCTTGCCCTTCAGCGTCAGCTCCGACTCCCGCGCGCTCATGTAGGGGGCCCGTTTCCCCGTGCGCGCCTGGGTCGGGTACCACAGGGTGACCATCAGCTCCCTCACCTTGACCTCGGGCACCCAGGGGTCGGGGCGGGAGGCGTCCTTCAGGTGGAGTGTTGTGCTGCCCACCCGGTGCGGGCCCGCCGGTGCGGGCAGCACGGGAGGGCCGGTGGGCGACGGGCTGGAGGTCGCGGCGACGGTCCGGGGCGGGGCGGGCGCGGCACAGGCCGCCGCGAGCACCATGACTCCCACGGCTAGCACGCCGCGCGGCATCCGCCTCGATCTGACGGCATGACTCATCGAACGGTCCGCCTTTCGGTGATGCTTCAGGGTGGTCAGCCGCGCAACAGGGTCAGCGCCTTGGCCAGCGCGGCGTCGCGGCCGGCGGCGGCGTCCTTCGCGGCCGGCGGCACATGGTGGTGCGGCGCGACGCCGATCCGGTCGATCACCTCGCGGCCGGGCGCCAGGTGGCGCCGGCTCGGGAGGGTCAGGACGGTGTTGTTGCCGAGCAGGTACGGCTGGGCGGGGCCGGGCATCGCGCCCGCCGTACGGGTGCCGACCAGTGTGCCGAGGCGCAGGTCCTTCACGACGGAGCCGAAGTGCTCGCACGCCGAGGCGCAGGCGCGGTCGATGAGCACGACCAGCGGCAGGCCGACCAGCGGGACGGTGTCATCGGTCCGCATGGTGTCGCACCTGCCGTCCACCCGGCACAGGTAGGCGGTGACCTTGCCGTGCGCGAACCCGCCCAGCAGCCGGTTGACCTCATCGGGGCTGCCGCCGCCGTTGCCGCGCAGGTCCAGCACGAGGCCGGTCAGCGTACGTCCGGCGCGCAGCCGGGCGATCTCCTTGAGCACCCGGTCGGCGGCGTCGGGCCCGAAACCGCCCAGCCGCACGTAGGCGACGTCGTCGTGCAGGATCTTGGCGGTCACCGGCCGCACGGCGTCGGGGTCGGGCTGGAACAGGCCGGGCTTCAGCGTCACCGTCCGGCTGGAACCTCCGCGCCGCACCTGGAGGCGGACCGGGTCGGCCTGCGGGTACTGCGGATAGAGCGCGGCGATGGCGGCGGAGGTGACCTGGCCGCCGATGAAGGGGGCCGACCCGTCGATCGACTCGATGACGTCGCCCGGCCGTAGCCCCGCTTTCTCGGCCGCCCCGCCCAGCACGGCGGTCACGAACAGCGGGGGCAGCGCGACACCCGGGTTCTCGCCGACCTGGGCACGGAGGCTGGCCCGAAGGCCCAGGCCGTACTGGTCGCCGTCGTAGTAGCCGGGCGGAGGACGGCGGCCCGGCGCCCACCGGGCATGGTTGTCGCCGAGGGCCGCCACGACCGCCCGCAGGGTGGCGGCGGCCAGCTTCTCGCGCAGTTCGCCGTCGTCCGGCAGCCGCTCGGTGACCCGCCGGTAGGCCGCCTCGAACGCCGCCCAGTCGGCCGATCGGTCACCGCCCAGCGCGGGCATGGTGGCCTCGGGCAGGTCGTGCCCGGCGCGGTTGAGTTCCTGGGTGAAGGCGGCGAATCCGGCGAGCAGCAGCGACCGGGCGTCCAGGGTGGCCCCGCTGTAGTGGTAGGCGAGGATGCAGAAGTACGCCTGTTCGACGACGTCGATCGTGACCGGCGTCTGCGGCCCCGGATCGGTGCCCCGCGGCGGGTGCGCGCAGGCGGACGTGCCCGCCTCGGTCGCCCGGACGGCCTCGGCGCGCGGCGGCGTCTGCCCGGTGCAGGCGGTCAGCAGGAACAGCAGCGCGAGCCCGGCCGCGACGCCTTTGCCGCTCATGACAGCCGCCTGCGGACCCAGCGGAGGCAAAGACCCGTCAGGGCGAGCGTGAGCAGCGCGTACACGCCGGTCTCGATCCACTGGAAGGCCCAGAACCGCTCGAACGGGTGGTAGGTCGCCGCCTGCCGGTAACCCAGCCGGTTGATCTCGCCGACGCACGCCTCCATGTGCCCCTTCGGGTTCCCGGCCCCCTCCTGGCGGGCGCACGCCCCCGACGCCACCGAGATCGGCAGGGTGGCCTCACCGGTGCCGTCGTCGATCGGCCGCCCGGCGGGGTCGAGCAGGCGGCTGGACAGGACCCAGGCCCCGGTCTGCCCGGGAACGGCCGATTCCAGGAGCAGCCTGGGCGAGCCGTCGTCGGGGACGAGGAACTGGTCGATGTTGACCGGGCCGAGTTCGACGACCGAGCGGACCGGAGGCATCAGGTGCGGCCGGACCAGGGACGGCATGGCGACCTGGACCGCCGCGAAGACGAGCAGCGTGAGGGCCATCGCGGGCAGTGTGCGGCGGACCAGGATGCCCACGGTCACGCCCAGGATGAAGGCGAACGCCGCGTACCCCACGGGCGCGATCCCGCGCGCGCCGAACACCAGCGGGTCCATCATCGTGAACCCCGGCTCGGCGGACCTGTCCAGCGGGCCGGACCACCATGTCACCGCCAGGCTGGCGATCCCGGCGGCGGCCATCGCGGCCAGGCCGGTGATCCCCAGTTTGACGGCCAGCCAGCGGGTGCGGGTGATGGTCTGGTTCCACACCAGCAGGTGGGTGCCGGCCTCCAGCTCGTGGGTGATCAGCGGCGCTCCCCAGAAGAGCCCCACCACCGCGGGCAGGACCAGCACGATCACCGTGACGCCCAGGAACGGGGTCTGGTACTCGTCGAAGAACCGGTCGAAGAAGCGCGTGCAGTCGCCGTCGCGCAGGCAGCCGGTGATGCCTTCGGCGTAGGCTGCGGCCAGCCCCGGGCCGGTCAGCGCCAGGGCGGCGGCCAGTACGACGAGCGCCCCGGACACCATCGCGGCTCCGCCGCGCAACTGCCGCCAGGTGAGCCAGATCATCGCCGGCCCTCCAGGGTGATCGCGCGGGCGGGCTCGTCCGTGTGCTGATCTGTCTGCCGGTCCATGTAGGCCAGGACGAGATCCTCCAAGGTGAGGCGGCTGACCGACCAGTTCGGATCGAGGATCGGGCCGTCGGCCCGGACGATGACGGTGCTCTGCCGGTCGGCGTGGCGGGCGGTGATGACGTGCTGGTCGGCGGGCAGGCGGCCGGGGTCGCGGCGCGGGCCGCTGAGCCGGTGGTGGGTCGCGAGCAGCCGCTCGACCTCGCCCGCCACCCGCACGCGCGAGCCGGTCAGCAGGATCAGGTGGTCGCAGGCGCGTTCCAGGTCCGACAGCAGGTGGGAGGAGAGCACGACGCTGAGTTCGTACTCCACGACGGCCTCCATCAGGCCCTGGAGGAACTCGCGGCGGGCGAGCGGGTCGAGGGAGGCGACCGGCTCGTCCAGGAGCAGCAGCCGGGGGCGTTTGGCCAGGCCCATGGTGAGGGCGAGCTGGGCGCGCTGCCCGCCGGACAGGCCGCCCGCGCGCTGCGCGGGGTCCAGTCCGAGCCGTTCGATCCGCTGCCTGGCGAGGCCGGCGTCCCAGCCCGGGTTGAGCCCGGCCCCGAGTCGCAGGTGGTCGGCGACGGTCAGCCTCGGGTAGACCGGGGTGTCCTGGGCGACGAACCCGATCTTGGCCAGTTGCGCCGGGCCGTCCGCCGGACGGCCGCCGAGCACGGTGATGCCGCCCGAGGTCGGCGCGAGCTGACCCGCCGCCAGCTTGAGGAACGTGCTCTTGCCCGCCCCGTTGGGGCCCACCAGCCCGACCACCCGCCCGGCGGGGATCTCAAGGGTGCAGTCGCGCAGCGCCCATCGCCTGCCGTACTTCTTGCCGAGTTCCTGGCTCTGCAATATCGGCGTCACGCTATGTCCTCCTCCGCCGCGCTCCGGAAGGTGGTCGAGAACAGCGCCTCGATGCTCTCGTCGTCGAGGCCCGCCAGCCGCGCCTTGGCCAGCCAGCGGCGCAGCTCGCGGCGCAGCGGCTCGTGCGCGGCCAGCGAGGCGTTGGCCAGCGTGCGCGTCACGAACGTCCCGACCCCGGGCCGGGCGGCCACCAGTCCCTCGTGTTCGAGTTCGCGGTAGGCCTTGAGCACGGTGTTGGGATTGATCGCCAGCCGCGCCACCACGTCCTTGACGGTGGGGAGCCGGTCCCCCTCACGCAGCAGGCCGAGCCGCAGCGCGTGCCGTACCTGATGGACCAGTTGCAGGTACGGCGAGACCCCGGACCGGGCGTCCAGATGGAACTCGATCACCCTACCTCCATTTATCTAGGTACCTAGTACTTTAGAGGTATGGAGGTTAAGGGCGCATAAGGACGTGTGTCGGCGCGGGCCTGCCTACCAGAGGACGGTGGGGTGTTCCGGGGTGTTCTGCGGCCTACGGGAAGGATCGGCCTGCTGCCGGCGGCGCTGCCTGCGGCGACGGCCGAGCAGCCTGCCGCGAGGACGGCCAGGCCGAGCGGAGTGCGGATCATACGGCGGGCGAGCAGGAGTTTCAGGAAGTTCACCATGGCGAACGCCTGCCCCGGGGCGGGCCTGGCAAGCCTCGGCTACCGGCCGGGGCGGTGTCGCCGTACCGCCCAGAGCGCGGCGCCCACGCAGAAGAGCGCGACTCCCGCGACCACCGATGTGAGCGGGAGCGTGAACGCCAGTACCAGGCACAGCACCACCCCCGCCGCCGGGACGACCTTGGGCGGCGCGCCCTCCTCGCGCGACAGCGTGAGGGCCGAGGCGTTGGCGATGGCGTAGTAGACCAGCACCCCGAACGACGAGAACCCGATCGCCTCGCGCAGGTCGGCCACCAGCACCAGGGCGATCACGGCCACGCCGACCGCGAGTTCGGCCCGGCGCGGCACCTGCCTGACCGGTTCGACCGCCGCCAGGCCCACCGGCAGGTGCCGGTCGCGGGCCATCGCGAGCACGGTCCGTGACACGCCGAGGATCAGCGCGAGCAGTGCCCCCAGCGCCGACACCGCCGCGCCCACGCGGACGACCGGCGCGAGCCACCCGGCCCCGGCCGCCGTGGCGGCGTCGGCGAGCGGCGCGGGCGAGGCCGCGAGCCCCGCGGGTCCGAGTACGGCGAGCGCGGTCCCCGCCACGGCCGCGTAGACGACGAGCGTGACGCCGAGGGCGATCGGGATGGCCCGGGGGATGGTGGTCGCCGGGTCGCGTACCTCCTCGCCGAGCGTGGCGATCCGGGCATACCCGGCGAAGGCGAAGAACAGCAGCCCGGCCCCCTGGAGGACGCCCCAGGAGGGCGTGTCCTGGAAGACCGGCAGCGCGACCGCCCCGCTCGCGCCCACCACCACGACGGAGGCGAGCACCAGCAGCACGGCGGCCACGATGATCCGGGCGGCCAGGGCGGACTTGTGCACACCGAACAGGTTGAGCGCGGTGAGCCCCACCACGGCGGCGACCGCCGCCCACCGGCCGTACTCGGGCGCGAGGTAGATGCCGAACGTCAGCGCCATGGCGGCGCACGAGGCCGTCTTGCCGGTGATGAACCCCCATCCGGCCAGGTAGCCCCACAGGTCGCCGAGCCGCCGCCGCCCGTAGACGTAGGTGCCGCCGGACTCGGGGTAGCGCGCGGCGAGCCGGGCGGAGGAGACCGCGTTGCAGTAGGCGGCCAGGGCGGCGATGGCGAGCGACAGCGGGAGCCACGAACCGGCCGCGCCGGCGGCGGGCGCGAAGGCGCTGAACACACCCGCGCCGATCATCGCCGCGAGCCCCACGACGACGGCGTCACCGGTGCCGAGCCGCCGCGCGAGTTCTCCGTTCACCCGCCCTCCATCCCTGTCGAGAACCGCAAGCCTGCCTTCCCCCGTTGAACGCCGGGTGAACACCGGGCGGCGGTATGCAGGTCAGTCGGGCGGGGGCAGGCAGGCGGGCCGGAGGAGGGCGAACGCGCGGTCGACCAGGGCCAGGCGGTCGGCCTGGCCGTCCGCGTCGGCCCAGGCGCGGGACACGCCGTCGAGGGCCGCGCCCGCCGCCGCCGTGACCAGGTCCACGGTGAACGTGTCGAGACCGTGGCCCGGCCGGGCCAGCAGCGCACGCGTGATCAGCGCGCGGGTCTCCTCGCGTTTCTGCATGAACCGGGCGCGCAGCGCCGGGGTGGCCTCGATCAGCCGCAGGCCGTCGAGCGCCTGCCGTTCGGCGTCGATCCGCCGCTCCCAGCCGCGCAGCACGGCGTGCAGGGTGTCCCACACGTCCTCGCCCTCGGGCCGGGCGGCGATCTCGGCCGCGATCCGCTCCCCCATGAGATCCACGCGGCCGAGGACGACGTCCTCTTTGACCGGGAAGTAGCGGAAGAAGCTGCGTTTGGACATGCCGGCCGCGCGGGCGATGTCGTCGACCGTGGTCTCGTCGTACCCGCGTTCGGCGAACAGCCGCATCGCCGCCTCGGTCACCTCGGCCCGCACCGCCGCCTTGGTCCGCTCGCGTAGTCCTGTCACGTCCGTCACCCTACACCGGTTGACATGTGTGGCACTCGATGTCACATTCAGAGCATGGATCTCAGCGAGAAGACCGTACTCATCACCGGCAGCACCGGCGGGATCGGCGGCGAGACGGCCCGGGGCCTCGCCCGGCTGGGCGCGCGGGTGCTGCTGGTCGGCCGCGACCAGGGCCGCGCCCTGGACGCAGCCGCCCGGATCACCCGCGACACCGGCAACGACCGGGTGGAGGCGTTCACCGCCGACGTGACCCGGCTCGCCGACCTGCGCGACCTCGCCGAGCGGGTCGGCGAGCGGCACGACGCCCTGCACGTACTGATCAACAACGCCGGTACGGCGGGCGCGCGGCGCGAACTCACGCCTGACGGCGTCGAGACGATGTTCGCCGCCCACGTACTCGCCCCCTTCACGCTCACCCACCTGCTGCTGCCACTGCTGCGCGCGGGCGCGCCCGCCCGGGTGGTCAACGTCACCGGCGGCATCCCCGGCGGGCCGATCGACCTGGCCAACCTGCAAGCGGAACGGCGGCTGCTGGGCTGGACGTTCAGCCACTACAACCACACCAAGACCATCCAGATGGCGATGAGCCATCGGTTCGCGGAGCTGGTGGGCGGCACCGGGGTGACGGTCAACGTGGTCTACCCCGGGCACGGGTCCACGCCGATGAACCGGGCGATGACGGTACGGAGCTTCCCGTACGTCTACCGCCCGATCGCCCCGCTGGTGAAGCTGCTCGCCCCGATCTTCATGGCGGACCTCACCAAGCCCGCACGCTCCGGCATCCGGATGGCCACGGACCCGGCCCTTGAGGGAGTCACCGGCGCGTACTTCGGGCAGGACGGCCGGCGCAGGCCGTGGCCGTCCAGCGTGCTCGACGAGCGGGTACGCGACCGGGTCTGGGCCCTCTGCGAAGAGCTGAGCGCCCGGACACTGGGACACCTGTCCCATTAGCCATGCGTCGGTCTCAAGCGGCGAGGGCCGGAGCCTTGTCGGCGGCCCGCTCCCCCATCGCGCCCCGCCGTACCGCGGCGGCCTTGTCCCGGCAGCGCAGCAGCAGGCTACGGCCGAGCAGTACCAGCACGCCCAGCTCGGTCACCACGACCAGCCGCTGCGTCAGGCCCGCCGGAATGTCATCGTTGCTCACCGGAATGCCCACGAACCGCAGCGCGTACGGCACGACCACGGCGACCAGGCAGACCAGCGCGACCCCGCAGAGCACCCGCATGGCCGTCGCCCAGCGGTCCCTGGTCACCAGCCGGGCCAGAATCAGCCCCGCCAGCGGCATGGCCACGAACGCCACCAGCGCGGCGTACCTGTGGATGCCCCCCGACATCGACAGCGGCACCCCCGGCCGGTCGGTGGGGAAGGCTCCCACCAGCATCATGCAGGCCCCCCATGCCGCGACCAGCAACGCCACCCGCCTGGACCCGGCGGCCCGGACCATCGCCATCGCGAACAACGCGGCCCCCGCCGCGAAGCAGGTGAGCGACACGCCCAGCAACCAGCCGGCGGGCGCGAAGGCGTACTCACTGATCAACCCGTGCATCGGGTCCAGCCCGGCGGTCACATGCAGCCCGAGCATCGCGACGGCCCCCGTGACCACCGCCGCGAACCCGGCGACGACCAGTCCCTTCGTCCGGATTTGTACTTCAATCCCCATGACTCACAAGGCTGGCGGGAAGGAACGTACCGGGGTATCGGAGATCGCCCCAGAACCGGCCCTGACCGCCCCCTTAAGGCATTCCGGGGAAGATAGGGACAGCCATACCGGGGCACATGCCGCAAAGCGCCTGTGACCTGCCGTTTTCCCCTCGGGGGTAGGGCCAGCCTCATCAGGGTTCACCCCTCGCCCGCACCCTGGGAGCGGTACCGTGTCAGGCGGAGGTCGCCGATGCCCATACCCGCAGACGAACCCCTGCACAGCTCGTCCCGCCCCGTGCCCTGATCGAAATCGACGAGCGATAATCGATCGGGACGAAGGGGCGAGGGAGCGGGGGTAACGCCGTGAGGGAGATCACGCAACGCCACTTCTGCGGCATGTGCGGCGGTTCAGGCACACGCGAGGTACCACGGGCGGTGGCGTTGAAGGGCACGATCCAGACCGCTGTCGTGGTGGAAAGCTGCACCTACTGCGACAGCAAGGGCTATATCGAGTACACGGCCACCGTCCGCCCGCTCCCCGAAAATGAGGACGAGCCAGAGCAATAGCGCCTCAGCGGCCGGCGGCGCTCGGCCAGCCCCAGAACACCGCCCCCGCCTCCGGCGGCGCACAATGGCCCTCGCTGACGCTCGGACCGTTCTTCCTCACGTCGGGCTCCGCCCGACGCCGGCGCCACCGAACACACTTCCCGCAAGCCCGGTCAGACAGGTTGGCAACCGAAATGGCGGTCCAGGAGACCATGCCCCTGATCCGCCGATCCGCCTTGCATCGACCTCCGCCGAAAGCCCCGCCCGGCCCTGGAGAACCGCTGACAGGTCAGCGATCCAGCCGAAGCTCATCGAACCGGACCGCTCGATCCCCTGGAATGACGATCGGGTCGGCGACCTCAACGACCCGATCACCCGAGTACATCAACCTGGTGATCACGAAAACGGGCACACCCGTGCCGATGCCGAGCGTGCTCGCCTCCTCCGGTGTCGGCATGCGAGTGCCGGTCTCCTCGGTGATCCGGTCGATGTGGATGCCGAGAGTACGGAGCTGGCCGATGTTCCCGCCCGGCCATGGCTCATTGTGCGGGTCCGCGACCGGCGTACCCTCCACGTCGGCCGCCAGCAGGCACGAACGTGACATCTGCCCCGGCACCCCATCGGCATAGAACACGAACCGGCGCTCAAGCGCGCGTTCACCGACCCTGACACCGAAGAGCCCGGCCAGCCGTTCATCGGCGCTGATCCACCTGAACGCCTTGTCCAGCCGGTACTGGCTCCAGGTGATCCGGGCATCGTGCGTGAAGCTCGTCCGGGGCCGGTCGGGATGTTGCCGCCCGGCATCGGCGAGGTAGCGTCCCATCGTGATCCGCCGTACCGTCGGCCGGTCGCGTACGACGGTCCCGCCACGCCCTGCCGTCTCCACGAGCCCTTGGGCCTTGAGCCGGCCGATCGCCTGACGGATCACTATGGCGGAGACCTCGAACCGCGCGGCGAGATCTTCATGCCGGGGCAGCCGGTCACCGGGCCGGTACGTGCCGGTGAGAATCGCGCCACGCAGCTCTTCAGCGATGTGCTCGTAGGCGTGGCCCACCACAGGGGCTCCCTCACTCTGTGTGATCGTTTTTCGGTTCTGGTTGACATGCACCATACTCCTTGGCCATTGTCGTATACGTTAATTACTTAGCGCATACGAAGGTGGCCAATGTGGGCGCTTTTGTCCCGCACGATCGGGCGCATACCGCGCGACTCTCGTACGTCTGGCGAGACGAGCAGTGGCACTTGCTCGATCGCCCACGATCCATAGTGATCCTGATCTCGGACACGATCCGCAAGGGGCGCATACACGAATCGGCGAAAACCGCCGAGCACGCCGTCTGGGACAGCGTGGTGTGGAGCATCCTTTCGGAGCCCGCGCGTCTGGTCATCGCCTACTGGCCAGAGGTGGAGATCGCGACTGTTATCGACGATCGAATGAGACCGCCCACGTGGCCGAGCGAGCCCTGTGCGGCAGCCCGACATAGATCCACCAAAGCGAAGCACTAGCGCTGGAGAAGTGGCGCCGCCGGTGCCTTGAACTGCTCGGCTGGCGTCACCCGACACCTTGAAACTAGCCGACGGCACGGCACTTGATCTTCAACGGCTTCGCCCCCGGGCGCGGTGACTCCACCACCCGCCCGAGGGCTTGATCAGGAAGCGAGGTCCTGACCCATGACCAACCCTATGGCCCCGCAAGACGCCATTCTGGACATGTCTCGGCATTACCCCACCCATCCGGAGAATCCGACAGCCTCCATGGAGGTCACCTATGCGCTTCCGGCAGAAGAGGCCGTCGTCGGCAAGGCCAGGCGATTGGTCGAGGAGATCCTGGGCGAGTGGGGCATGGCATCGATCATCGACGACGTGACCGTCGTGGTCTCCGAGTTGGTGACGAACGCGCTGCGCCACGCCTCCGGGCCGATCACGCTTACGCTCCAACGGCACGACGGTGGCCTGATCAGGGGCGTGGTCACGGACTATGGCGGGGACACAAAGCCTCACCTCAAGGAACCCGGTCCTGACGAGGAGGGAGGCCGCGGGCTGTATGTCGTGCGGGCGTACGTTGATCGTTGGGGTGTGACGATGACCGCCTCTGGTGGGGCGCTCGTGTGGTTCGAGAAGGCGGCCATGTGAACGACCGACCCACCGCCATCACCTGTGCGCTGTGTGACGCCCAACTCGTGCGCGCCATCTCCTACACCCACGGCTTGGCCTGGGTGAGCGCCACCCAGAAGAAGATCCCACCACCACAGTGCCCGCGAGCGGAGTTCCAGTACGGCGTATACGGCCCGCACGTGCCCCAACGCTCGACGGACAGCAACGACCTTACCTCGGGTTCCGTGCGGGCCACGGTAACGAGCTGTTGTGAACGCTACGCTTATCGCAGCTCGCAGAGCTCTGGCCGCCAGGCACCAGGAGGTGGCGATGACCCGATTTGACCTGTCGGATGCAGTGTGGCGTAAGAGCAGCCGCTCGCAGCAGAATGGAGCGTGCGTTGAGGCTGCCACGCTCCACCAGCACGTTGCGGTACGCGACAGCAAGAACCCTGACGGTCCCGTCTTGATCTTCCCCACTGAGGACTGGCGAGCGTTCACAGGTGCAGTTGCGCGCGGCGAAACCCCGGCTCCATAGCCCATTGTCGTTGTATTCGATCACTTGACCGTGCCCCTGCCGTTCCCGGTAGGGGCGCAAGCATGCTGTGGCCACGGTCTCACCGTAGGCGCGGCCATAGCCTCACGAAACGCCAGACAGAGGGCATAGCGGGCATCGGCGTGCGGGACAATCAGCGATCATGACCTGGCGTCGTTCGAGCGGGTACGGTTCCTGGCCATGCCGTGGTCGGGCAACGAGGTGCAGGAGCCCTGGTGGGACGAGTCGAATACTGGAACGACGAGCATGCGCCGCAGGCCAACAGCCTCGTGCCCGCCTGTGGAACGGTGGCCGTTGATGATCAGGGGCGGATTCTGTTGCAGCGCCGGAGGGACACGGGGCAGTGGGCGCTGCCGATCGGGAAGATGGAGATCGGGGAGACCCCTTCACAGTGCGCCGTCCGGGAGACGGAGGAGGAGACGGGCGTTCTGGTCGAGCCGGTCGGCCTTCTCGGCGTCTACTCCGATCCAGGTCATATCGTCGCCTATTCGGATGGTGAGATCCGCCAGGAGTACGAGGTGATGTTGCTCGCCCGCCCGGTCTCCGGTGTTCCCGGGGCGAACGACGAAGCCAGCGATGCCCGCTGGTTCGCTCAAGAGGATTTGAAGGACCTGGACATCCACCCGACGCAGTGGCGGCAACTCAATGACTATCTGAACGGCCGGTACCCGCACGTGGACTGACGCTGTGAAGCCGTGCTGCGGGTCACCACCACAGCGCACGGGAAACGCCGAGCACAAGAGCGCAACCGATTACGCCGGGCGAAGCCCGGCATCGAAAGCGCGGCTGAGCGAAGCGAAGACGATCGGGCGCGCGGAGCGCGCAGGCCCGCCGGAGGCGGGGCGGCACCACGGAGGGGTGACGGGGGTTTGTGTGAGTGACGGTGGGAGGGCATCGGACAGCGGGGGCTGGAAATTGCCGGGCCAGCCGGTGCTGCAACGGCGGGTACCACGGCACACGGGGAACGCCGGGCGCAAGGGCGCTACAGGCGACGGCGGGCGGTGGGTACTGGGCTCTGCCGTACTGGATCAAGGAGCGGCACGGGCGGTCGTACCGGACCACGAGCGCCGGGCGAAGCCCGGCACGGAAAAGGGCGACTGAGCGAAGCGAAGGCGATTGTGCGCGCGGGCCCGGCGGAGGCGTGGCGGCGGTTTGGGAGGGGCCGTTCTAGTCGGTGCTGAACGGCGGGTACCACAGCACACGGGGAACGCCGGGCGCAAGGGCGTTACTGGCGACGGCGGGCGGCGGGGACTGGGCTCCGCCGTAATGGATCAAGGAGCGGCGCGGGCGGGCGGAGCGGGCCATGAGCGCCGGGCGGAGCCCGGCAGGGGAAGAGCGGCTGAGCGAAGCGAAGGCGATGCTATCTGGAGGAGAACACCGCCGCCGCCGACATCGCGCTGACGCCGGACCAGCTCGCGGCCCTGGAGAAGGCCGTACCGGCGGGCGCCGCCCGCGGCGCCCGCTACGCGAACATGTCCACCATCGAGCAATAGGGCTAGACGGCCAGGAACACCGTCTCGCCGTCACCTTGCAGGCGCACGTCGAAGTGGTAGACCCCATCCTCCCGGCGGGCCACGAGCGTCGCACGCCGTGGCTCGTCGAGGGTGGCCAGGAACGGGTCGTCGGCGTTCAGGTAGACGCGGGTCCACACCGGCTTGAGCAGGCCCCTGGCGAACACCAGCATCGAGATGTAGGTGGCGGGGCGGGCGGTGCGGAAGAGGTACCGGCCCTCGGGGTCGGTCGGGCAGCGCCCGAAGATCCCGGGCTGGCAGATCTCCAGCAGCGCGTCCGGCACGGGCGCGCCCGCGCCGTCGAGGACCCGCCCGCGCAGCTCGATCGCGTCGGGGTGGTCCTCGGGGACGGCCCACGGCCCCTCCGGGTACGGCAGGGCGTGCCCGAAGAACGGCCCCACGGTCTGCGACGGCGTCGGCGTGCCCGCCAGCACGCCTCCCTCCTGAGCGCCCATCACGCCTCTCTCCTGAGCACGATGTCCCACTGGTAGCCGAGCGCCCATTCCGGTTCGGTGGTCGCGAGGTCGAACGTCGCGATCAGCGACGAGGGGTCGGGCACCGAGCCCATGATCGGGTCGTGCGCGAAGAGCGGGTCGCCGGGGAAGTACATCTGGGTGACCAGCCGCTGCACGAACTGCGTGCCGAACACCGAGAAGTGGATGTGCGCGGGACGCCAGGCGTTGGGGTGGTTGCGCCACGGGTAGGCGCCCGGCTTGATCGTGACGAACCGGTACCGGCCCTCGTCGTCGGTCAGGCACCGGCCGAATCCGGTGAAGTTGGGGTCGAGGGGGGCGGGGTGCCGGTCGAGGTCGTGGGAGTAGCGGCCGGCCGCGTTGGCCTGCCAGACCTCGACCAGCGCCCGCCGTACGGGACGGCCGTCCTCGTCCAGCACGCGCCCGGTCACGATGATCCGCTCCCCCAGCGGCTCGCCCTCGTGCCGCCTGGTCAGGTCGTGGTCCAGGTCGGCGACCGTCTGGTGGCCGTAGACCGGGTCGACCAGTTCGACGGCCTCGGGGTCGAGCTTGGCCGCCACCAGGTGCTGGGAGGGAGCGCGCAGCACGGTGCTGGCGTATGGGGGGTGCAGATAGGGCGGGTGCGGATCGCTGATCACGACATGTCCCTTCAAATGGTCAGATCAGTACGGGTGCCTCCGTGCGTTCGCGGATCTCGTCTCCGCTCACGCCGGGGGCGGTCTCCACCAGGCGCAGGCCGTCGCCGGTGACGTCGAGCACCCCGAGGTCGGTGATGATGCGGTGCACGCAGGCCGCGCCGGTGAGCGGCAGCGAGCACTCCTTGACGATCTTGGGGCTGCCGTCCTTGGCGGTGTGCTCCATCAGCACCAGCACCCGCCGGGCGCCGTGGATCAGGTCCATCGCGCCGCCCATGCCCTTGATCATCTTTCCGGGGATCGCCCAGTTGGCCAGGTCGCCGCGCGCCGACACCTGCATGGCGCCGAGTACGGCGAGGTCCACGTGGCCGCCGCGGATCATGCCGAACGACAGCGAGGAGTCGAAGTACGACGCGCCGGGCAGCACCGTGATGGTCTCCTTGCCCGCGTTGATCAGGTCGGGGTCGATCTCGTCCTCGGCCGGGTAGGGGCCGACGCCGAGCACGCCGTTCTCCGATTGCAGCCACACGCCGTCCGGCGCGTGGTCGGCCAGCAGCGTGGGCAGGCCGATGCCGAGGTTGACGTAGTCGCCGGGGCTGAGTTCGGCCGCCGCCCGCGCGGCGATCTGGTCACGCGTCCAGGGCACGGCGGGTCCTCCGCTTCTCGATGTGCTTTTCCACCTGTCCGACGTGCAGCACCCGCTGCACGAAGATCCCGGGCAGGTGGACGTCCTCGGGGGCCAGGTCGGTCAGTTCCTCGACCTCGGCGATCGCCACCCGGCCCGCCATCGCGCACAGCGGGTTGAAGTTGCGCGCCGACTTGGCGAAGTGGAGGTTGCCGTGCCGGTCGCCCTTGGCCGCGCGGACCAGCGCGAAGTCGGTCGTGATGCTCTCCTCCAGCACGTACTCCCGCCCGCCGAACACCCGCGTCTCCCTGGGCGGGGAGGCGACGGCCACGCTGCCGTCCGCGTTGTAGCGCAAGGGCATGCCGCCCTCGGCCACCATCGTGCCGACCCCCGCGGGACTGTAGAAGGCGGGAATGCCGCAGCCCCCGGCCCGCAGCCGCTCGGCGAGCGTGCCCTGGGGGATCAGTTCCACCTCGATCTCACCGGCCATGTACCGGCGGGCGAACTCCTTGTTCTCCCCGATGTAGGACCCGGTGGCGCGGGAGATCCGCCCGGCGGCGAGCAGCAGGCCGAGGCCGCCGCCGTCCACGCCGCAGTTGTTGGACACCACCGACAGGTCTCCGGCGCCCTGTTCGTGCAGCGCGTCGATGAGCACCGTGGGCACTCCGCACAGGCCGAAACCGCCGACCGCGAGCGAGGCCCCGGGAAAGACGTCCGCCACCGCCTCCGCGGCCGATCCGACTAGTTTGTTCACCACACCATCCCCACATAGTTCTCGGCGAGCGTGGTCGCAGCCGCTGTTGACGAGGTCACGTAGTCTAGATAGGCGGTTTGCAACCTTTCGCCATAGGGGTCCTCATCCGCGAAGGTGTGCAGCAGGTTCGTCATCCACCACGAGAAGTGCTGAGCGCGCCAGACCCGGCGCAGGCAGGTCGCCGAGTAGGCGTCCAGCCCTTCGGCCGAGCCGGTCTCGTACCACCGGGCCAGCGCGTCGGTCAGCATGGTCACGTCGGCGACGGCCAGGTTGAGCCCCTTGGCCCCGGTGGGCGGCACGATGTGGGCGGCGTCGCCGGCCAGGTAGAGATTGCCGTATCGCATCGGCTCGGTGACGAACGACCGCATCGGGGTGACCGACTTCTCGATGACCGGGCCGGTCTTCAGCGCGAAGCCGGGCACGGTCTCAAGGCGGGCGGCCAGTTCGGACCAGATCCGCTCGTCCGGCCACGCGTCCTCGCGCTCGTCCTTGGGCACCTGGAGGTAGAACCGGCTGATCTCGGGCGAGCGCATGCTGTGCAGGGCGAAGCCGCGCGGGGTCCTGGCGTAGATCAGCTCCTCGGCGGACGGCGCCACCCGGGCCAGCACGCCCAGCCAGGCGAAGGGGTAGTCGCGCTCGAACGTGGTCAGCTCGCCCTGCGGCACGGCGGCGCGGGTCACCCCGTGGAAGCCGTCGCAGCCGGCGATCACGTCGCACTCCAGCACCTCGCCGCCGAAGGTCAGGTACGGCGAGCCGGTGAGGTCGTGCGGCTTGACGTCCGGCACGTCGAACAGGATCTTCCCGCCGGCCGCGAGCCGGGCGGCGATCAGGTCCTTGACGACCTCCTGCTGCCCGTAGACGGTGATGCTCCGGCCGGGGACCAGTTCCTCGAACGCGATGCGGTGGCCCGCCCCGCCGTACCGCAGCTCGATGCCGTGGTGCGGCAGGCCCTCGCGGCGCAGCCGGTCGCCGACCCCGGCGGCGGTCAGGACGTCCACCGTGCCCTGTTCGAGCACGCCCGCCCTGACCCGGCGCTCGCAGTGGTCGCGGTCGCGCAGTTCGAGGACGACCGAGTCGATGCCGCGCAGGTGCAGCAGATGGGACAGCAGCAGTCCCGCGGGGCCCGCGCCGACGATCCCGACCTGAGTTCGCATGAGTCGAGCATGCTCTGTTCGATCATGCCCGCACCCCGGGGTCTTCCGCTGAGCGGAAGACCCCGCCTCAAGAGCTTTCAGGAGATGGCGGCGAGGTCGCGGGACAGCGCCCTGGCCGCGCCCAGTACGGCCGGGTCCAGGCGGCGCAGGTCGGCGCTGTGCCGCCACACCACGACCGACAGCGCGGCCACCACGCGGTCATCGCCGTCGCGCACCGGGGCCGCCGCCGACAGCGTGCCGATCGACATCTCCTCCTGGGTGTGGGCCAGGCCGGTACGGCGGACCTCGGCCAGTTCGGCGCGCAGCCGTCCCGGGTCGGTGATCGTGTTGGGGGTGACCGCGGCGAGCGGGGCGGCCAGCACGCGTTCCACGGTCTCCTCGGCGGCGAAGGCGAGCAGCACCTTGCCGACGCCGGTCGCGTGCAGCGGGAGTTCGCCCGCGACCCGCGAGAACACCGGCACCGAGTGCGGCCCGCGCAGCCGTTCCAGGCACAGCACGCGGCCCTCGCCGAGCACCGCGAGCTGGACGTTCTCCCTGGTCGTCGCGTACAGCTCGGCCATGTACGGCAGGGCCAGCTCGCGCAGCTCCCGCGGCTCGGCGGCCTGCGCGCCGATCCGCCACAGCAGCCGGCCAACCCGGTAGGAGCCCTCGGGCAGGCGTTCCAGGAAGCCTCGCGCGGTCAGCTCGCCGACCAGCCGGTGCCCGGTGGTCAGCGGCAGACCGGCCCGGCGGCAGATCTCGGTGAGCGTCAGTCGTACGTCGCCCGGCAGGAAGGCGCCGAGGACCGCCGTCACCTTGGCCGCGACGCTCATGCTCACGGACGTCACCCTACGCGGACCTCAGGCGGGCGACATGTACCACCTGGCGTGCCCGTCGCCCTTGGTCAGCGAATCGAGGCGGCGCGGCAGCTCGCGGCGGGAGAACGGGTCACCGGGCGCGTTGCGGATGTGGACGCCGACCGCGTACATGTCCCTGATCTCCATCAACGTGGAGTATCCGGGCCAGGCGCGCAGGTCGCGGCCGTAGGCGGCGGCGAAGGCGTCCACCTCGCCCGCGGTCAGGCCGAACCTGCGCTGGCCGTGGTAGGTGTGCACCAGGTCCCACTGGCGGGGGCCGAGGGCCACGCCGTCCCAGTCGCACAGCACCACGTCACCGTCGGTGCGGCGGAGCAGGTTGCCGATCCAGGCGTCGCCGTGCAGCAGCACCGGCGGCCCGACGTCGTCCAGGTCGGCCCAGCGGGCGGTCAGCTCGGCCACCCGGTCGCGCAGCCAGGCGCGCTGGCGCGGGGTGAGCACCGCGCCGGCCGCCGTGCGGTCCACGTTCCTGCGCACCTCGGCCAGCGGGTCGGCGAGCCGTTTGAGGGCGAACGGCGGGGCCGGCAGCCGGTGCAGGTCGCGCAGCACGGCCCCGAGCTGGCCCGTGGTCGGGGTGCCGCTGGCCGGGACGTACCGCCAGAAGGTGACCACCCGCCCCGCGTGCACCACCGGCTGCTCGCCCACCTCGTCGGCCGGGCGCACGGTAGGAAAGCCACGGTCGGCCAGCCAGCGGGCCACCGCCAGCACCACGGGCAGCCGGGTGCCCGCGTCGGGGGCCGTCGCGATCCGCACGATGATCTGATCGCGCAGCTTGAACACGGCGTTGCTGCGCACCCGCAGCAACGTCGCGCCCCTGGCGTCGATACCGAGGCCCGCGCACACCCCGCGGAGCACATGGGCCGCCTCGGCGGCGAGCGTGTCGCGCTGCGCCGGCACCGGCACCGGCGGCGCGGCCAGGGACTTCACCGGCACACCAGCGCGAGCGGCGGCCCCGCGCCCTCGATCATGGCGTTGAGGTGCCGCACCGAGGCCAGCCCGTGCTGGTCGGGCGGCACGTCGGCGAGCAGCGCCCGGGCCCGGTTGACCACGATCGAGGTGCGGTGCTCGGGCGGTACGTCGGCCAGCGCCTTCTCCGCGAGCGCGCAGGCGTCGCGGACGTTGCCCTCGCGGGCCAGCCTGGTGGCGTGGTCCAGCATGATCAGCGCCGGGTCGATGGTGTAGGGGCCGCTCGCACCGGTCGCCCAGTCGTCCACCTGGTCGGCCTCGCCCAGTTCGATCAGCGTGCAGGTGCGATAAAAGCGCAGCCGCCGCTCGGAG
Source organism: Spongiactinospora sp. 9N601 (assembly GCF_044326295.1). Lineage (NCBI taxonomy): Bacteria > Bacillati > Actinomycetota > Actinomycetes > Streptosporangiales > Streptosporangiaceae > Spongiactinospora > Spongiactinospora sp. 9N601. The sequence goes on along the minus strand of NZ_JBIRBB010000010.1, from coordinate 160,603 downwards.
AAGTGGAAGGCCAGGTGCTCACCGCCCTCCCTGGGCATCCGGGAGAAGATCTGCTCGGCCTCGGCCAGCGCGATCCTGGCCGCCTTGTGCTCGCCCATCCTGGCCAGCGCGCGGGCCTCGGCCGCCGCGCCGAGCGCGGCCGGGGAACTGGGCGCGGTACCGGCGAGCATCCGCGCCTCGCGGGCCAGGCGCACGGTCTCGCCGAGATCGCCGTAGTAATAGGGCAGCATCGCCTGCTGGGCGCGGACGAGGGCGCGCAACCGCAGGTCGCCCATGTCGTCGGAGGCGGTGCGGGCGGTGCCGTACCAGGCGTGGGCCTGGCGGGTGTCGCCGAGCTTCATCAGCGCGTCGGCCGACAGCAGGGCGAGCATGGTGGTGGCGTTGAGCAGCCGGCGCTGGGCGGCGGCGGGCTGGCGGACGGCGCTGAGCCTGCGCACGTCGGCCAGCTCCAGCATCAGCCGGTACAGCATCGGCAGCGGGGCGCTGGTGATGTACTCCCTGCGGTAGCGGACCACCTGCTCGTCGAGCATGTCGAGCTGGTCTTCTGTGACGGTCGCGGCGGCGAGCGTGCGGTCCAGGCCCTGGCGGGTGCGCTCGACCTCGGCCAGCATCCGGCCGTTCAGACCGAGTTCGGGGCGCAGCAGCGCGTGGTGGAACAGCGCCCGCCGCTCGGTGTCGTCGTCCACGGTGATGTCGGTGACGGCCGGGACCGGCTCGACGTACGCCAGGCGCCCCGGCGGCGCGGGACGCGCCTCCCCCTGCTCCGCGGCGACCACGACGATCTTGCCATCGCCGGGCCCCTCGGTGTAGTCGCCGGCCAGCCCCAGCCGGACCGCGTTGCCCTGGTAGAGCCTGGCCAGCAGGTCGATGGTCTGCGGGCGGGGCCTGGCCCGGTTGTTCTCCCAGGCGTTCAGCAGGTCGATGCTGGCCCGCGGCTCGCCGAGGCCCTGCCGGGCGCACAGTTCCTCCAGCTCCTCGATCGCCTGCCGCGCCGACCAGCCCCTGGCCTGCCGGTGCGCCTTGAGGAGGCTGACCCCGCAGCAACCGTTGATCGCCTGCGCGGTCTGCCACAGGCTCCACTGCCGGGTGGCAGCCTGTTCGCGCCAGCGACGTGCGCACGCCGGCGAATGCTCGCCTCGGGCCATGGCCCGCCCCCCAACCGTTCCCCGTTGGTATTACGTCCATGTTAATAATGGCGTAGTGCGCCACAATCGGTTTCGCGTTCTCTGTTCCCGGAAATCGCGTATTTTCCACGGAATTGGCGTCACTTTCCGCTGCCTTGCGCCGAACTCGCGGAAACTTGACGATTGCCGGTGCCCCGGTGATGGACGCAACCTGCCGGGGTAGGCGGACCCCTCCCCAGGCAGGAGTGTTCTGCATGAGATCAGAAGGCGTGGTGGTCGCGGCGGACGCCGTGGACCACCTCCAGCGACTCGCCCTCCAGTTGGAGGCGCACGCGTTCCAGGCCGAGGTGGAGTCGCGGGGCGGCCCCTCCCCCCGGCTGCATGTGATCAATCCGGTCGCCCCGGCCAGGACCGAGGACGTGTTCGCCGCCCACGAGGAGGACGGCGAATGGTGGTTCTGGCTCTCCTGGGCCGGGCGCATCGGGCCGGCCGAGGACGTCGCGACCGCGGCGGAGCGCGTCGCGAGCGTCATGCACGTCATCCGGCACCCGGAGCGGTGACACATAGATCGCGGGCCCCCGGGTAACCGGACAGTGCTCGGCGGAGAGGAGAGGACGATGAGAAGAAACCGCGTGCTCGTGCGCCGGCCCCGGCCCGCGCACCAGGAGCGGCCCCTTGACCTGCGCACCCCGTCGGGCCGCCGGTTGCCCTACTGATGATCCGCCCGCCTGATCCGCCCGCCGTCAGCTGAACGGGCTTTTGGGGCGCTCCTGCAGGACGCCGTCGAGATAGATGTCCACCTTCTCGTTGTAGAAGGAGATGAGGCCCGCGATCTTCTGGCTCTCCGGCAGCGGGGTGCGGTACGACCAGGCGTAGTCGTCGTGCCCGGCCACCGACCAGTAGCCCGCCCAGCCCTTGTAGGGGCAGCGGGTGACCGTCTCGGTCGGCGTCAGCAGATCCAGCCGCACATCGGTCTTGGGCAGGTAGTAGCGGGCCGGCAGGTGGGTCTCGTACAGGATGCGCGGGCTGCGGGAGTCGGCCACGGTCACGCCGTCCACCTCCACCCGCACGTGCCGGGAGCTGGGCAGCACCTCGACCCTCGTGCCCGGGTCGCGGGCGTGGACGAAGACCTCCTCGTCCTCCTCGAACCAGGCGTCCATGGCGTCCCACTCCAGGCGCACCCGGTCGCGCAGTTCCTCGATCGGGGAGTCGGCGTAGATCAGCGCGGCCCCCTCCCGGTCGCCCGCCGAATGGACCAGGCCCTCGCCCCTGCTGGGCGAATGCCTGGTCTCGCCGGTCGGCTTGAGCAGGCCGTCCTGTACGTCGCCGAGCGGAATGTAGTAGGTCGGGTAATAAGGACTCTCCCAGACCAGCAGCGCGCGCACGGTGTCCACCACCGGGCGCCCGCCGAGATAGACCCGCACCCTCTTGGCCGACGGCTCCAGCCGGAGGCGGCCGCGTTTCTCATCACCCATATGGCCGACAACCTCGCGGGCGGGACCGGTGTTCCCATCTCACATGAGTAGCGGGGTACTCATGCGCGCGAGAACGTACGGGACGCAGAGTCGTGGGGCACTCAGACGGTCATTCAGGAGGGACCCCCATGACCGAGAACATCGTGCCCCTGTGCGGGCTGGCCCCCGCACCCGTCCGCGTCGTCCCCGACGGGCTGTCCAGGAACCGGCTGGACGCGATCATCGAACTGGGCGACAAGTGGGTGAACGGCACCACCCTGCGCTACTACTTCTTCGACGCCGAGACCGACGGCAGCAGGGTCGTGCTTCCCGACGGCACCGTCGAGTTCGTCACCTGGGTCGGCGGCAAGGAGCAGCAGGACGCCGTGCGCCAGAGCTTCGCCGAGTGGAAGGCGCTCGGCATCGGCCTGGACTTCACCGAGGTCTACGACCGCAACGAGGCCGAGGTGCGGATCGGCTTCATGCGGGGCGACGGGTCCTGGTCGTACGTCGGGCGCGACGTGCTCGGCATCGGGACCGGTGAGCGCACGATGAACTTCGGCTGGGACCTGACCTCACCGGGGGCGCGGCGGACCGCGCTGCACGAGATCGGGCACACGCTCGGCATGATGCACGAGCACCAGAACCCGTTCGCCGGGATCGTGTGGAACGAGGAGGCCGTCTACGCCGAGTTGGCCGGGCCGCCCAACTTCTGGGACAGGGAGAAGACGTTCCACAACATCATCCGCAAGCTGGAGGGCGTGGCCGGTTCGGTGTGGGACGCCAAGTCGGTGATGCACTACCCGTTCCGGCCGGGGCTGATCGTCTCTCCGCCGGAGTTCGGCACCTCGGGCATCAACCCGCCGGGCACGATCTCCGACCTCGACGCCGCCTACATCCGCGAGTGGTACCCGCCGCTCGACCCGGGCGACGCGCCGACGCTCAAGCCGTTCGAGTCCCGACCGCTGGCCCTGCGGCCGGGCCAGCAGGCGGACTTCCTGATCGAGCCGGACGCGAGCCGGGAGTACACCGTGCGGACCTTCGGGCCCGCCGACATGGTGACGGTGCTGTTCGAGGATGTGGACGGCGACCTGCGGTACCTGGCGGGCGACGACGACGCGGGCCAGGCGCGCAACGCCGAGCTGAAGGTGCGGCTGTTCAAGGGGCGCGACTACGTGGTGCGGGTCCGCCTCTACACCTCGTGGGAGTCGAACCAGACGGCGGTCATGTACTGGTAGCCGGGGCCGGGAGGCGGTTTTCACGCGCAATCGCATCGCCTGTAAGCGAGATGAAAGTCGCTCGCAAGGTGCGGTCCCTACGGTACCCTGCGTCGCAATTGCAACATAGACCTCAAATCTCACAAAGGCTGATGAATGTCTAGCGTCCTCACGATTCGCCGAATCAGCGTCCTCGCGGCTTCGGTTCTCACCGCCCTCAGCCTCGCCGCCTGCGGCGGGTCCTCCGGTGGTGGCAACACCGCGGCCGAGGCGAGCGCTCCGGCGGCCGAGGCGAGCACCTCCTCCAGCGACTCGGGTTCCTCCTCGGGCGGCAACGACAACCTCGCCGTCTGCATGGAGGCCACGAAGGTCCTCACGGACTTCAGCACGAACCTGGCCAAGGCCGACGTCAACTCCTACGACAAGGTGATGAACGACCTCTCCACCAAGCTCAAGGAGCTGGCCGGCAAGGCCAAGCCCGAGATGGCGTCCGCGCTGAACGACCTGGCCGACACCTACAGCAAGTTCAAGATCGACGCCACTGACCCGTCCTCCATGCAGGACGCGATGAAGAAGGCGACCGAGGGGGCCACCAAGCTGGGCGACGCCTGCGCCAAGTAGGCCGGGCCATTCGAGCGAGCCCGAGTACGACCGAGTAACAAACAGTTGAGCCGCCACGGGGGCCGCGGGCCGCACACGGGTGCGGCGGCCCCCGCAGGCGTGATCGAGTAGCCGTGCCGGCACTGGCGCGGTGGCCGGCGCGGCTACTCCCTCCCCGTGAAAAGCGATTCATCTTCTAGTGTTGTCCGCCGTGACCCTCACCGACGACGACACCTCCGCCGGGGCGGCGTCCGGACGGCGTGGCCTGGCGCAGGCGTTACCCGCGCCCCTGGCCCGGATGATCGCCTGGGCCCTGCGCGGACACCGCCCCAAGGTCGGACTCCTGGTCGTGGCCGCCGCCACCGTCTACGCCACCCTCGGCCTGGTCCGCCTGCACACCTTCCGGGCCACCAGCTTCGACCTGGTCATCTTCGACCAGGCGGTACGTGGCTTCTCCCGGTTCGCCGCGCCCACCAGCGCCGCGCGCGGCATCACCCTGGACCAGGGCATGCAGTTCGTCCAGCTCGGCGAGCACTTCTCGCCCATCCTGGCACTGCTGGCGCCCTTCTACTGGATCCACGACGGCCCGGGCACCCTGATCGTCGCCCAGGCGGTGCTGTTCGCCCTGGCCATCCCGTTCCTGTGGGCCTTCACCCGGCGGCGGCTCGGCGTCCCCGCCGCCTACCTGGTCTCCACCGCCTACGCGCTGTCCTGGCCGATCGCCGAGGCCGCCGAGTTCGACTTCCACGAGGTCGCCTTCGCCCCGCTGCTCATCGCCGTCATGATCGAGCGCTACCAGGCGGGCCGGCTGCGCACCTGCGCCGTGGCCGCGATCGCGCTGCTGCTGGTCAAGGAGGACATGGGGCTGCTGGTCGCGGGCTTCGGCGCGTACGTGTTCCTCACCCGGCAGCGTCTGGAAGGCGGCAGCTTCATCCTGATGGGCCTGGGCTGGACGGTGCTGGCCAGGGAGTTCCTGATCCCCGCCGTCGGCGGCGACCCGAAGATGTACTGGGCCTACAACCACCTCGCGCAGGACGTCCCCGGGCTGGTGAAGACCATGGCCACCGAGACGTTCCGGGTGATCGGCACACTGCTGACGCCCGAGGACAAGTTCGACACGATGGCCCTGATGATGTGGCCGACGCTGCTGCTGTGCCTGTGCTCGCCGCTCACCCTGATGGCCGTGCCGCACATCCTGGAGCGGATGCTGTCGGACCGGCTGCACTGGTGGATCACCGACTTCCACCACAGCGCGTTCACCGTGGTGATCCTCTTCTGCGCCGGGGTGGACGGGCTGGTACGCGTGCTCGGGTGGCTGAAGCGGCGGGAGGACCGGGGGCTGGTCCTGGCGTGGTCGGTGGGGGTGTGCGCGGTGGCGATCACGCTGCTGCCGCGGTTCGGGTTCGACCAGCTCGTCCATCCCACCTTCTACCAGCGCGACGCGCGGGCGGTGGCGGCGGCCGAAGCGGTGGCCATGGTGCCCTCCGGCGTCGTCGTGGAGGCGGGCAACTCGCTCGGCCCCGCGCTGAGCGCCCGGACCACCGTGCTGCTGTTCGACCACAGGCCGCGGAACGCCCCCTGGGTCGTGGCCGACGTGTCGCGCGCGGAGTTCCCCTTCGGCTCGGCCGACGACCAGCGGAAGCGGGTCGAGGGCCTGATCCTCATCGGCTACCGCAAGGTCTACGACCGCGAGGGCGTCGTCGTGCTCAACCGCTAGCGCCTAGCGGCGGGGCGCGCGTTCGCGGGCCTGGGCGTAGCAGCGCTCGAAGCCCGAAAGGACGGCGGGCCAGGAGCACTGGACGGGCTCGGTCTCGCGGTTGTGCGCGGCGATCTGCTCGCGCAGCTCGTGGTCGGTGGCCAGTTTGGCGACGCAGGCGGCCATCTCGTCCACGTCGCGGCCGAGCAGCCCCTCCTTGTGCGGCCGGACGAAGTCGGCCACCCCGCTCTGCGCCCGCGCGACCACCGGCACCCCGGCCGCCCTGGCCTCCAGGGCGGCCAGGCCGAAGGACTCGCGCGGGGCGGGGGCGACGAAGATGTCGGCCTCGGCCAGCAGGTCGCGGATCTGCTCGCGGGACTGCCTGCCGGGCAGCGCCACCCACCCGGACATGCCGTGGCCGCGCACGTGCCGTTCCATGGCCGCCTTGGCCGGTCCGTCGCCGACGATGGTGGCCCGCAGGCCGGGAGCCCGCCGGGCGGCGATCTGGAGGAGCTTCAGCAGTCGTACGGGGTGCTTGCGGGGGGCCAGCCGGCCGACGGCGACGACATGGACCGGCCCGCCGGGGGCCGCCCGTCGTACCGGGCCGGTGGGACGCCAGCCGGAGATGTCCAGGCCGTTGGAGACCACGTGGACCGGCACCCCGCGCCCGGCGACCGCCCGGATGGGGCGGGCCGCCGCCTCGCTGACCGCCGTGCCCACCAGGCCCCAGCGCCGCCATCCCGTGGCCTCGCCCAGCAGGCCGTACACGCCCTTGGTGACCGGGTCCCACATGCTGTGCACGGTCACCACCAGCGGCATCCTGGCCCGCGCCGCGGCCCGCGCCGCCATCCAGGCGAACGGCGAGATCGCGCCCGCGTGGACGTGGACCACGTCGGGCCGGCGCGCCGCCAGCAGCCGCAGCATGTGCCCGACGCCGAACGGGTGGACCGGCAGGTCGAACGGCATCGGCGCGACCACCCGGTGGACGCCCGGCAGGGCCTCGCCCGGTGTCGCGGTGGCCACCTCGACCTCGTGACCGGCTTTCGCCTGCGTCGCGGTGAGGTCGGCCACCTGCACTTCGATGCCGCCGAGCCGGGGAAGGTAGCAGTCGCTGACGTGGAGGATCCTCACCGTCTCAGCCTACGGCGGTTGACGCCTCGCGTTCTCCGGGCGGGCGGCGGGATAGGGTTTGCTCATACCCCCCGAGACGCCGGTGAGCCGCGGGAACGGAGATGAGCGCCATAAGCACAGCAGTCTTCTTCCATGCCCACCCCGACGATGAGGCCCTGCTCACCGCCGGGACCATGGCCATGCTCGCGGCGCAGGGGCACCGGGTGGTGCTGGTGGTGGCCACCGCGGGCGAGCGCGGCCTGGCCGACCTCGCGCCGGGCGAGGCGCTGGGCGAGGCACGGATGTCGGAGCTGTACCGCTCGGCCGCGCTGCTCGGCTGCGCCCGGGTGGTCAAGCTCGGCTACGCCGACTCGGGCCTGGGCAGCGCCGGCGGCGTGGCGGACGACCGGCCGGACGACGCGTTCATCGACGCCGACACCGAGGAGGCCGCGCAGCGGCTGGCCGAGGTGCTCAAGGAGGAGTCCGCCGACCTGGTGACGATCTACGACCCGGCGGGCGGCTACGGGCACCCCGACCACGTGCAGGTCCACCGGGTGGGCAGGCGGGCCGCCGAGATCGCGGGCACGCCGATCGTGCTGGAGGCCACGGTCGACCGTGACCTGCTGCTGCGCGCGCTGCGCCTGGCGGGCCGGTTCTACACCTTCCCGCCGGAGTTCGATCTGCGCACCTTCGAGCGGGCGTACTCCCCCGGCGAGGCGATCACCCACCGGGTGAGCGTCCGCCGCTTCGCCCGGCAGAAGCGCGCCAGCATGGCGGCGCACGCCTCGCAGGCCACCGGCGGCGACGGCGACCGGACCCTCGGCATGATGCTGAAGATCCCCGGCCCGCTGTACCGGCTGATCTTCGGCACCGAGTGGTACGTCAGGCGTGACGTCCCGCTCGGCACCCGCCTGAAACACCCCTTCGACAACCCCCCGAGGGCCTGAGTAAGGGGCGGCTCGTCCGAAAGGAGGAGCACGGCGACCGGGAGGGCACGGCAGACTAGGGCCGTCATGAAGAACACCCGGATACAGATCCTGCTTTCCGTCGTCTCGCTGGGGCTCGCGGGCTCGCTGATCGTCTTCTTGCCGCAGGTCGTCGGCGCGCTGACCGACAAAGAGGTCTCCTGGGCCCAGATCGGCGCGGAGTTCGCGCAGATGAGCCCGCTCATGGTCGGGCTGATGACGGTCGCGTGGATGGCCAGCCTGGGCGCGTACACGGTGGTGCTCACCCGGTCGCTGCCCGGCCTGACGCACCTACAGGCCCTGACGCTCAACGCGGGCAGCAGCGCGGCCAGCAACCTGCTGCCGTTCGGCGGCGCGCTCGGCGTGGCGCTGACGTTCGCCATGACGAAGGGCTGGGGGTTCCCGTTCCGCGCGGTCGTGGTGTCCACGCTGACGACCGGGGTGTGGAACAACCTGTTCCGGTTCATCCTGCCCGCGGTGGGCATCGTGTCGCTGCTGCTCGCCGGGCGGGTGCCCGACCAGCGGATCGCGCAGGCCGGCTGGGTGGGAGCGCTGTCGATCCTGGCGCTGGTGGCGGTGGCCGCCGCCGCGCTGTACTGGGACCGCGCGGCGGCCGTGCTGGGCCGCGGGCTGGACGGCGTGGTCCGGCTGGCGCCGCACCGGATCCGCCCTCGCGAGCACGCGGCCTCCGAGGCGCTGACCCGGCTGCGCACGGACATCGCCGCGATCGTGCGGCGGCGCTGGGCCGGGCTGAGCCTCGGCATGATCGCCTTCCTGGGCTTCCAGTGGCTCATCATGCTCTGCTGCATGCACGCCACCGGGGCCTATCCCGGGCTGGCCGAGTCGATCGCGGTGTTCGCCCTCTCGCGCGTGCTCACCACGGCTCTGGTCACCCCGAGCGGTGCCGGGATCATGGAACTCGGGGTGCTCGCGCTGCTGAACGCCTTCGGTGTGCCGCTGCCCGCAGCGACGGCCGCCGCACTGCTCTTCGGCTTCTGGACCTACACTATCGAAATCCCCGTCGGCGGGCTCGCGCTCGGCGCATGGGCACTGCTGCGCAGGCGCAACGGCGGAGCGGATCGGCAGGCAGGTCGGAAGGTCGAGGAGGCGGCCCACATTGAGGCCCGCGGTGAGGTCCACAGTGAGGTTCACGGCGAGGTCCACGGTGACGGCGCCGCGGCGCGAGAGTAGTGTGCCGTCCCGGCGGCCCGCCCTCGTCCCCATACCGGCTTTCCATCACATGGGCGTCGCAGGCCACGCCCGTACCGCAATGCGGCGGTACGGCTTGTGCCCCCTTCGCGAGCACGCATAGCGTGGCGGCTGACATGGTGGCGTTCCGGGTTCTTGGGCCGGTCGAGGCGTACGACGGCGATGACGAGCTCGACCTCGGCGGGCTTCGGCAACGCGCCGTGCTCGCCCGGTTACTCGTCGCACGCGGGCAGGTCGTGCCCGTCGACTCACTGCTGTACGACCTGTGGGACGACGACGCCGCCAAGGGCGCCCAGTCGGGCCTTCAGGTCTACATCTCCCGGCTGCGCCGGGTGCTCGAACCCGGCAGGCCGCGCGGCGGCCCCAACCGGCTGCTGGTCACCGTGGCCTCGGGCTACGCGCTGCGGGTCACCCCCGACCAGGTGGACGCGCTGCGCTTCGAGGAGATGGTGCGCACCGCGGGCGAGAACCTGGAGGCCGACGACCCGGGGGCGGCGCGGGCGAGGCTGACCAAGGCCCTGGGCCTTTGGCGGGGCACCCCCTACTCCGACTTCGCCGACCAGCCGTGGGCCGAGGCCGAGGTCAACCGGCTCACCGAGCTGCGGCTGGTGGCCAGGGAACGGCACGCCGACACCGGCCTGCGGCTCGGCATGCCCGCCGAGACCGTGCCCGACCTTGAGGCGCTGACCGCGGAGCACCCGCTGCGCGAGGAGGGCTGGCGGCTGCTGGCCCTCGGCCTCTACCGCAGCGGGCGGCAGGGCGACGCGCTCGCCGCGCTCCGCCGCGCCCGCACGATCCTGGCCGACGAGCTGGGCATCGACCCCGGGCCCGCGCTGCGCAAGCTGGAGTCCGACATCCTGGCCCAGTCGCCCGATCTGGAGCTCGCCGGGCCGCCGCAGCGGCAGGGCCGCCACGTCCCGGCGGTGGGCGACACCTGGCCGCCGCGGCCGACGTCCACGCCCCCCGACCTGCCCCCGCTGGAGCCGGAGCCGTTCGTCGGCCGGGAGGCGGAGCTGGCCAGGCTGGTCACCGCGGCGAGCCGTACCGGCCACTTCACCGTCGCGGTGGTCAGCGGCGACGCGGGCGAGGGCAAGTCCACGCTGGTGCGCAGGCTCGCGCTGACGCTCGCCGCGGACGGCTGGATCACCGCCGCCGGGGCCTGCCCGGACAGCAGCGCCACGCCGCCCGGCTGGGCCTGGGTGGAGATCTTGCGCACGCTGGTGTCGGGCATCGGCCCCGGGGAGTACGGCCAGTTGCTCGCCCCGCTGCTGGACGACACCGCGCCCGTCCCCGACGACGACATCGCCTCCGGCGGCTTCCGGCTGCACCGCGCGGTCGGCGGCTACCTGGCGGGCATCGCCAAGGAGTGCCCGCTCGTCATCATCCTGGAGGACCTGCACTGGGCCGACGCGCAGACCCTCGCGCTGCTGCGGGCGCTGCCCAGCCTGCTGGCCACCAGCCGGGTGCTGCTCGTGGTCACCGCCAGGGAGAGCGAGATCACCGGCGAGCAGGCCGACGTGCTGGCCGCCCTGGCCAGGCTCGGCCCGGTCCGGGTGGGCCTTTCCGGGCTCGACGCCAAGAGCGTGGCCGAGCTGGTCCGCGCCACCTGCGTGCGCGAGGTCGACGAGGACGCGGTCAGCACGATCGCCGAACGCACCGGCGGCAACCCCTTCTTCGTGCGGGAGACCGTCCGGCTGCTGGACTCGGAGTACACCAGGGGGCGCACCACCTCGGCCGAGGTGCTGACCGGCGTCCCTTCGGGCGTGCGCGACGTGCTGCGCCGCCGGATCGCCCGGCTGCCCGGCCCGGCCCAGCAGATCCTGCTCCAGGCCGCGGTGATCGGCCGGGACGTCGATGTGGACCTGCTGGTCGATGTGGCGGGCGACGAGGACGCGGTGGTGGAGGCCGTGGAGGCCGCGCTGCTCGCCGGGCTGGTCACCGAGCCGGGGCCGGGGATGCTCCGGTTCGACCACGACCTGGTACGCGGCACGCTCTACTCCGACGCCTCGCGGCTGCGCCGCACCCGGCTGCACGCGGCGGTGGCCGCCGCCGTCGAACGCCGCACCCCCGGCGACGTCGCGGCCCTCGCCCACCACTTCGACGCGGCGGGCACGGCGGAGACCGCCGCCAAGGCCGTCCACTACGCCAGCCTGGCCGCCGACCAGGCCGAACGCAGGTTCGCCCACCGGGAGGCGGCCGACCTGTGGCAGCAGGCCATCGACGCGTTCGACCGGGCCGGGCGGTCCGACGACGAGCAGCGCGTACGCGAGCGGCTGCGCCTGTCGCTACGGCTGATCAAGGCCCTCGGGCTGTGCGGCGACATGGCCGCCGCCCGCAGGCAGCGCCGCGCGGCCATGGACGCCGCGCTGCCGCTCGGCGACCTGGAGCTGACCGCCAGGGTCGCCGCGTCGCTGGCGGTGCCGCACAAGGGCATGGCCCGCGACTTCACCCGCACCGCCTGGGAGATCGTCGACGTCACCGAGAGGGCGTTGATCGAACTCCCCGCCGAGGAGCAGGCGCTGCGCGCCAGCCTGCTCGCCACGCTGGCCCTGGAACTGGAGGGGTCGGCCGGCGGCAGGGGGCACGAGGCGTCCCTGGAGGCCGAGGAGCTGGCCCGGATGAGCGGCGACCCGGCGCTGCTCGCGGTGGCTCTCAGCGGGCGGCTGCGGCAGTCCTACGGCATTCCGGCGGTGGGCGAGCGGGAGGCGATCGGGCGCGAGCTGCTCTCGGTGGGCGAGGCGTCCGGGCAGGTCGCCGTGCAGGCGCTGGCCCACCTGGTGCTGATGGAGTGCGCGGCGGCGCGCGGCGACTTCGCCACCGCCGACGCCGAGGTGGCCACGGCCGAGCGGCTGGCCAGGCAGTACGACCTGCCGGCGCCCGCCGCGGTCGGCGCGTGGTACGCGGGGCAGCGCCGGATGATCAGCGGTGACTACGCGGGCGCGGAGCGGGCCTACCGCGACGCGGCCAGGCAGACCGCGCGGGCGGGCATGCTCGAAGGCCGCCAGGACCTCCCGCTGATCACCTCGTTCTGCCTGCACCTGGTGGACGGCAGGGCGGCCGACATGGTCGAGCCGCTGGCCGAGGCCCACCAGCGCGGCGCTAAGTGGACCCTCGACGCCTACGCGCTGGCGCTGGCCTCGGCCGGGCACCAGCGCGACGCCCGCGCGGTGGCCGCCGTGCGCACGCCCGTCCGTCTCGACTTCCTGTACGAGCTGGCGATGACCTGGCGGGCGCTGACGGGGATGCTGCTGGAGGACCGCATGCGGATGCAGGAGTCCTACGACACGCTGACGCCGTTCTCCGACCGGATCGCGGGCGCGGGCACGGGTGTGGTGGCCCTGTGGCCGGTCGCGCTCACGCTGGGCGATCTGGCGGTACGGCTCGGTCTCCCGGACGCCGCCAGGGCGCACTACCAGAAGGCCGTGGCGGTCGCCGAGCGCGTCGGGGTGTCGCGGTGGGTGGAGGCGTCCAGGCAGGCGCTCGCCGCGAACCTGTAGCCGGTGCGCCTCGCCCGGCGGTCCCCACCCCACATGGGGACCGCCGGGGGCGCGGCTCTTCAGCAACTGAGCTGGAACCGCTCGCTGAGCGCGGCCTTGGCCGGGCGCCCGCCGTTCTCGACGGTCAGCTCCACGCGGTACCAGCCGGGGTTGTTCACGACATCGGGCGCCCAGCGGGCCTCGAACCGGCCGCCGGTGAAACCGGCCGCGGCGGTGGCGTAGGACTTCCAGGCCCGCGCTGACGCGCTCCAGCGCTGGAGCCGCCAGCCGTACAGGACGGTGGCGGTGGGCTCGGCGCCGTCGATCAGGCCGCGCGCGTCCAGCCGCACCGCACAGGGCCGCCCCCCGGCCCCGATCCCGACCGTGACCGCCCCCACCTCCGCCTTGGCCGTTCCGGCCGCCCTCGCGGCGGCCTCCGGCAAGGTGGCGGACTCGGCGGGCTTGGCCGCGCTCGCGGCCTTCGGCAGGGTGACGGACTCGGCGGGCTTGGCCATGCCGGCGGACGCGGGCCCGGCCGCCTTCATCGGCTCGATGGTGAGCCCTTCGGGGCGCTTCAGGGGCGTGGTGAGCGGCATGGTCTGGGCGGAGAGCGTCACCGTCGTGGTGTGCGGGGTGCCGGTTCCGGCCGTGCTCCGGGCGCCGACGGAGGCGCCGGGCGCCTCCACCCCCACGTACGCACCGGTGAAGGCCAGCGTGGCGGCCAGCAGCCGGGCCGCGGTCGCGGCCCCGCTCGCCAGTACCCCCACCAGACCGCTCCGCGGGCTCATGGCCGGCACCCCCTTCTCGTTCACACCCAAGGTGTACGACAAGCGGCTTTAGCCCTGGTTGCCGATGACTTGCAACCGATCGTTCCGCGCCCCGGCCACACCACGAGAAGGCCCATGCCACATAATGGATAGGCAGGTTAGGCTAGCCTAATAACCTGCAAACTTGGGCGGACCGGACACAGGGCGGTGGTGGCGGGTCATGGACACACTCGCGGCGTCCTTCATCCCCTCGCCGACCCAGGCGTCACTGTTCGGCCTTCCCCTGTGGCTCGTCACCCTGGTCGGCGGCGCGGCGCTCTTCGGAGCGTTCCAGGTCTACTACTGGGTCGGCCGCCGGCTCGGCGAGAAGCTGTACGAGTCACGCGTCGGCGCGCGGCTCGGCCGCGGGCGCATCCAGAAGGTGGAGAAGGTCGTCGCCCGCTGGGGCGCGCTCGCCGTCTACGCGTGCTTCTGGGTGCCCATGCTGCGTCACACGCTGCCCTGGGTGGCGGGCGTGCTGCGCGTCTCCTATCCCTGGTACGTGGTGGCCAGCGCCCTCGGCTGCCTGACCTGGGTGCCGGTCACGATGTTCGGCCTCTACACGGTCATCTGGGGCTGGCTGGCGCTCGCCACCCGCTCCCCGCTCGCCGCCGCCGGAGCCGCCGTCGCCCTGGCCGCGGTGATCGCCGCGGTGGTCCTGGTACGCCGCCGGCGGCGCCGCGCCACCGGCGAGCCCGACCTGATCGCCTCGCCCCGGCCCTAGTCGCATCCCCGCCACAATGCGCGGAGTTCAGGACACTTTACTCCGCTGACATGCGACTATGGCCGACATGGACAACCGGGGCATCCTACTTCTCGTCAGTACCGCGGCACTGGCCGCGACCGCGATCGCGGCGGCTCCGCCGCCCATGGAGACGACGGCCACCCGCACGACGGCCATAGCGGGCACATCCCATTCGGCCGGTATGGGAGCGGCCGGCGCCGCGTGGCGTGACGCGCCCGCGGTCGCCGCGCGGGCGGCGTACGTCATCGACGCCTCGACCGGCACCGCGCTGTACGAAAAGCAGGCGGCCCGCCGGATGCCGGTGGCCAGCCTGGCCAAGGTCATGACGGCCTACGTGGTGCTCAAGGAGGCCGACCTCGGCGACGTCGTGACGATCACCGCCGCCGACGTACGGCACGCCATCGCCAACGGCGCCACCTCGGCCGGGCTGCGCAAGGCCGAGCGGTTCACCGTACGCGACCTGCTGTACGGGGCGATGCTGCCCTCCGGCGCGGACGCCACCCACGCGCTCGCCCGCCGCTACGGCCCCGGCAACGCCGCCTTCGTGGCCAAGATGAACGCCGCCGCCCGCTCGCTCGGCCTGGCCGGCACCCGTTACACCAACGCCGACGGCCTGCCCTCCCCCGGGGGCGGCGGCCACTCCACCGCCGAGGACCAGGTACGGCTGGCCGAGACCGTGCTGCGCGACCCCGTCTTCCGGCAGATCTCCTCCACCCGGCGGCACACCGTGCCGCGCACCGCCGTACACGGGGCGCACACCTTCCGCAACACCAACAAGCTGCTGGGCGAGGGCACCGGCGTGCTCGGCGTGAAGACCGGATACACCCGCGCGGCCGGTTACTGTCTGCTCTTCGCCGCCGAGCGGGACGACCGGCTGCTGGTCGGCGTGGTGCTCGGCGACCCGCAGTCCGCCCGCCGGTTCGGCACGGCCGGCCGGTTGCTGGACTACGCTGCCGAAACGGCCCCGGAGAGCGCGCTATTGACGGTCCGTGATCGTGCTCATATCTTTAGGAAAGTTTACTAAAGATAAACTCCGCCGCCCCAGGGAGCCCCCCATGCGCGCACGCAAGTGGTTATCCGGCGCTTCGGCCACCGCGTTACTCACCGCCGGCGTCGTCATCGGCACCGCCTCCAGCGCGTCCGCCACCCCCACAGGCTGCTCCGCCCAGGTCAGCGGCCTCACGGCGAGCAGCTACTGCTCGGGCGGCACCGGCGAGCACCGCGTCCACGTACTGCAGAAGCACTTCCTGCCCGACGTGGGACCGATCCTGATCCTGGGCCCATGGACCCCCGTGGGGTCCACCTCCTCCACCAACATCACACCGCACACCATCGTCAACGTGTGGGTCACCACCAGAGGCTGACCCACGCCGCTCCTCCCTGGCCCCCGTCACCGTGGCCCGGCATCACCCCCCGCCGGGCGGCAGAAGGGCTGTACCCCCCATGACACCCCCCATCAAGCGCACCACCCTCCGCCTGCTGGCGCTGCTTTCCTCGCTGCTGCTGGCGGCCGTCGTAATGATCACCCAGAGGTCGGTGGCCTACGCCGACAACCTGCTCTCCAACCCCGGGTTCGAGTCCGGCAGCCTGTCCCCCTGGACCTGCACGGGCAACGCCGGCTCGGTGGTCAACACCCCGGCGAGGACCGGCAGCGCCGCGCTCTCCGGCGCGGTCAACGGCTCCGAGATCGCCCGGTGCAGCCAGACGGTGAGCGTACGACCCGGCACCACCTACAACCTGAGCGCCTGGGTCCGAGGCAACTACGTCTACTTCGGCGTGAACGGCGGCCAGTCCCGCTGGGCCTCCTCGGCGAACGGCTACACTCAGATCAACATCTCCTTCACCTCCGGCGCGAACCAGACCTCCGCCGTGGTCTACCTGCACGGCTGGTACGGCCAGGGCACCTACTACGCCGACGACGTCACCTTCGACGGCCCCGGCGGCCCGACGCCCACGGTCACTCCGACCGTGACCCCCACGGTGACGCCGACCGTCACCCCCACCGTCACCCCGACGGTGACCCCCACCGTGACCCCGACGGTCACACCCACCGGCGACGCCACCTGCCCGGTCAAGAGCCGCCCCGCGGGCAAGGTCCTCCAGGGTTACTGGGAGAACTGGGACGGCGCGATCAACGGCGTCCACCCGCCGTTCGGCTGGACCCCGATCAACAATCCCGTGATCGCCCAGCGCGGCTACAACGTGATCAACGCCGCCTTCCCGGTGATCCGCTCCGACGGCACCGTGCTGTGGGAGGACGGCATGGACGTCACCGTCAAGGTCTCCACCCCGGCCGAGATGTGCGCGGCCAAGGCCGCGGGCGCCACGATCCTGATGTCCATCGGCGGCGCGGCGGCCGGCATCGACCTCAGCTCCGCCTCCGTCGCCGACCGCTTCGTCGAGACGGTCGTGCCGATCCTGAAGAAGTACAACTTCGACGGCATCGACATCGACATCGAGACCGGCCTCACCGGCAGCGGCAACATCAACCAGTTGTCGGCCTCGCAGTCCAACCTCATCCGGATCATCGACGGCGTGCTCGCCCAGATGCCGTCCAACTTCGGCCTGACCATGGCCCCGGAGACGGCGTACGTCACCGGCGGCAGCGTCACCTACGGCTCGATCTGGGGCGCGTACCTGCCGATCATCAAGAAGTACGCCGACAACGGCCGCCTGTGGTGGCTGAACATGCAGTACTACAACGGCAGCATGTACGGCTGCTCCGGCGACTCCTACTCGGCCGGCACCGTGCAGGGCTTCACCGTCCAGACCACCTGCCTGAACAACGGCCTCACCATCCAGGGCACCACGATCAAGGTTCCCTATGACAAGCAGGTCCCCGGTCTCCCGGCCCAGCCCGGCGCGGGCGGCGGCTACATGAGCCCCGGCCTGGTCAGCCAGGCATGGAACGCCTTCAACGGCCAGCTCAAGGGCCTGATGACCTGGTCCATCAACTGGGACGGCTCCAAGAGCTGGTCCTTCGGCAACAACGTCAAGTCCCTCCAGGGCCGCTGACGCGAATGTGAGGGGCCGCCCCGGGCGCTCGCGGCGGCCCCTCACCCCCGCACGGCGCGGGTGAGTTCGTGGCAGGCGATGGCGGCGGCTGCGACGACGTTGAGGGAGTCGACGCCTGCGGACATGGCCTCGGGGCTCATCGGGATGCAGACGGCCTCGTCGGCCTCTTTCAGCCAGTGGGAGGACAGGCCGTCGCCCTCGGAGCCGAGCAGCAGTGCGATCCGGTCCGCCGGGGGGATCGTGGCCAGGGGGGTGGCCTGCTGGTCGGGGGTCAGCGCCAGGGTGCGGAAGCCCGAACGGCGCAACTGGGACAGGCCGTCGTACCAGTCGTCCATGCGGGCGTACGGGATGGAGAAGACCGCGCCCATGGAGACCTTGACCGCGCGGCGGTAGAGCGGGTCGGCGCAGCGGGGGGACAGGATGATCGCGCCGACGCCGAGCGCGGCGGCGCAGCGGAAGATGGCGCCGACGTTGCCGTGGTCGACCAGATCCTCCAGTACGACCACGCTGCGCGTGGGCGGGGCGAGCAGGTCGCGGACCGCGGGCAGCGGGAGGCGGCGCATCGCGGCGAGCGCGCCGCGGTGGACCTGGAAGCCCGCCACGTTGCGGATGATCTCGTCGGACGCCACGAACACCGTGGTCTCGCCCAGGGCGTCGGCCAGGGCGTCGAGCCTGCGCCGGGTGGTGAGCACCGACTTGACCGGATGGCCGGTGGCGATCGCGCGCCTGATGACCTTTTCCCCCTCGGCGATGAACAGGCCGCGTTCGGCCTCAAGGTTCTTGCGCAACTCGACGTCGCGCAGCCGGGTGTAGTCGGCCAGGCGGGCATCGGCGGGGTCGGTCACCTCCACGAGCTGGAACATCCCCGCATCCTCCCATGTGACGCATGGTGGAAACGGGTCCAGCGGTAACCGGTTCTTTGCGCTGCCTAAAATCAGTGACGCGATGTGGTGGGTAGGGTACTTAGCGCTGTCGGCGGCCGAGAGCGGGCGGACAGGAGGTCACGGTGCCTGACCAGCGTGTTCGCCCGCTCCCGGCCGCGTCAGCAGCCCTCTCCCGCTTTCGGCCGCGACTGCGGCGCTCCCCCTGAACCATCCCCGTGAACCATCCGGACGCGCCTGACGCGAACGCGGTCCCGCGCGCGATTCTGCTCCTTTAGAGGCGGCCCTTCTGCACCTTTAGCGCTGTTTTGCCACAATAAGCGCAGCAAGTAGGGTTTCAGGAACATTGCCACCTGTCTCTGGATAGGGTGTCCCCCCGCATCCACCGAACGGCTCAATAAGGATCAAGAAGAGGACACCGTGGGCGGACGCCACCGCACAGACGACTCCGGCGCGGGCGACTACGGGTACCGGCCGCCGCGCCGACGGACGAGCGCCGGGCGCGTGCTCGTGCCGCTCGCCGGTTCCGTCGCGCTCGCCGTACTGCTGGGCGTGGCGGCCTTCGTGATCGTCAACCGCGACGACGGCAAGGGCCAGGGCCAGGCCCAGGGGTGCGCGGGCGGTGAGCTGGCCGTACGGGTGGTGGCCGCGCCGGACATCGCGCCGGCGGTGAGCGCGGTCGCGCAGAAGTACAACGCCGCCAAGCCCGCCGCGGGCGGCAAGTGCGTGCGGGTCGGCGTGCAGGCGCAGTCCGCGCCCAGGGTGGCGAACGCGCTCGCCGGGAGCGGACTGACGGCCGGGCGGACCGACGCGGACCTGTGGATCCCGGACTCGCGCATGTGGCTGGACCTGATGCGGGCACGCGGCGCGAAGCCGCCGGCGGCCGAGGATTCGATCGCGGCCTCGCCGGTCGTGCTGGCCGCCTCCCAGGACGTGGTCGGGGGCCTGCGGCGCACGCTGGGCGAGCCGAGCTGGGCGCAGGTGGCCGCCGCCGCCGACGTCACCGACCCCGACGGCCTGGCCAAACAGGTGCGCGTGGTCACCCTGGACCCCCGCCAGAACGCGGCCGGCCTCGGCGCGGCCCTGGCCGCCGCCGGAGTGCTGCGCGCGGGCGGCAAGGAGGACCGGCTGATCGGCGCGCTCAAGCAGCTCTCCCGGTCGCTGGCGGGCTCGCCCGAGTCCCTGCTGGCCAGCCTGGACGTCAAGTCGCGCAGAGCGCCGGTCGGCGTCGCCACCGAGCAGGGCGTCTGGAACTTCAACACCCGGCAGAAACCGGCCTCCCCGGTCGTGCCCCTGTATCCGCAGGAAGGGACCGTCAGCCTGGACTACCCGCTGGTCTTCACCGCCACCGACGCGGCCACGAAGGGCGCGGCCAAGAAGTTCGCGGCGGAGTTGAGCGGGGCGGCGGGCCAGAAGATCATCCGCGACCACGGGTTCCGCACCCCGGACGGGAAGGGCGGCGCGGCCCTGGCGGAGGACGCCGGGTTCGCGGCCGAGCCGCCGAAAGCGCTCGCCGCCCCGGACGCCAAGGCCGCCGCCGCGCTCACGCAGTCGTGGTCGCGCCTCAACCTGGGCACCCGCCTGCTGGCGCTGTTCGACGTGTCGGGCACGATGGCGCTGCCGGTACCGGGCGCGGGGGCCGACCGGATGCGGGTGATCTCGCGGATCGGCACCGAGGGGCTGCGGCTGTTCCCGCCGGACAGCGAGATCGGCGTCTGGGAGTTCTCCACGCACCTGGACGGGCAGGGCACCGACCACCGCGAGATGGTGCCGGTCGGCCCGCTCGCCGAGAAGGTCGGCGGGGTGCTGCGCAAGGACCTGCTGGCCGGCCGGCTGGCGGAGGTACGTGCCCGGCCCACCGGCGACACCGGCCTGAACGACACGATCGCCGCCGCCTACGAGCTGATGACCGAGGACTACCGGGCCGACAAGATCAACACGATCCTCGTCCTCACGGACGGGGCGGGCAACGACGACCCGGACGGCGGCCTGTCCGACGAGGAGGTCGTGCGAAAGCTCAAGGAGCAGTACGACCCGGCCAAACCGGTCAGCATCCTGATCATCGCCTTCGGCCCGGACGCCCCCAAGGGCCGGGCGCGCATGGACGCCATCGCCTCGGCGACCGGCGGCGAACTGTTCATCGTCAAGGACGTGTTGCAGGTACGGAAGATCTTCGTGGAGAGCATGAAGCGCCGCATCTGCGCCCCGCACTGCGAGGACTGATCCCGCCCCGCAGCATGGAGGCGGACATTCCGCAGGGAATATGCCTTCTTGCTATGCCAGGACCATACATTTCTCGCCAGGACAACCCACCCCCGGGACGTAGGCGTCCAACGCACGTGGGGCCCTGGCGCGGGCAGGTGAACGAGACCCGCGGACGTGCCCGTTCTGCGTGGAGGAAGATCTGTGCCCGGATGGCCCAACACCGGTCGTAGCGATGACCACCTTCTGGCCGAGGCGCTGCGGCGCGCGGACGCGCACGCGCCCGCCGACCTGTACGACGCCTACGGCGAACGTCTCTACGACTACGCCTGCTCCCAGCTCCCCCGCCCGGAGGCGGCGGCCGAGGCGGTACACGACGCGCTGGTCACCGCGCACGAGGCGGCCGACCGGCTGGGCGATTCCAGGCGGCTGCGCGCCTGGGTGTACGCGCTGACCCGCCACCAGTGCGCCGCGCGGTCGCGCCGCCGCGGCGGCGGCACCCCGCCGCTGAGCGCCCCGGTGCCCGGCGACCACGACGACGACCCCGAAGACGAGATCGACGACACCGAGCTGGCCGATCTGGTCTTCGAGGTGCTCGGCGAACTGGCCCCAGGCGAGCGGGAGGCCCTGGAGCTGGCCGTACGGCACGCGCTCGACGACGCCGAGGTCGCGGCCGTGCTGGGCCTGACCACCCGCCAGATCGGGGCCAGGCTCGGCCGCGCCCGCGACCTGCTGGAGCTGGCCGCCGCCGCGGTGGTGCTGGCCAGGGTCGGCCGGGCGCACTGCCCCGACCTCTCCGCCATGGTCGACTCCCTGGAGGGCCCGCTCCCGCCGCTGCTGCGCAAGCGGCTGTCCGCGCACATCGGCGGCTGCGAGGTCTGCCACGAACTGCGCCACCGGCACGTGTCGGCCGAGCGGCTGCTGGAGGCGGTGCCGATCGCCTACCCGCCGCTCTCGCTGCGCCGCCGGATGATCGACACCTGCGTGAGCCCGGACCGCGAGCAGACCAGGCAGGCGATCGCGAAGCGCACCGAGCGGCTGGACAAGGCCGGGTTCCCGATGCCCGCCGAACGCCGTTCCCGCCGCCGGCCGCGCCGGCTCACGGCGCTGGTCATCGCGGCCTCGTGCGTACTGGCCGCGGCGAGCGCGGTGGTCGTGGTGTACGGCACGGCCGAGCCGGCCGGTGTACGCGCCGCGCCCGCCCCCGGCGGCCCGTCCGTGTTCACCCCCGGCACGGAGCCCACCGCGGCGGACCAGGCTCCCGGCGATCCCCTCGAAGAAGAGACCGAGGAGCCGCCCACGCCCTCCACATCCGCCACCGCCCCCGTCACCGTGCCCACCGCTACGCCCACCCCGCGCCGTACCACCCGCCCCGCCACGGCCCGCCCCAGGACCTCACGCAGGCCCCCGGCGGTGAGCGCCCGGCTGGCCGTCTCCTGCCCCGCCGACCTCGGCACGTCCGGCGCGGGCCTGATCCAGCTCGCCGCACGCGGTTCGGCCGTCTCCTGGAACGCGTCGGTGTCCGGCGAGATGGGCCTTTCGGCCCGCCGCGGCAGGCTGGCCGCCGGGAAGGGCGCGAGCGTGTGGATCACCGTCGATGATCCCGGCGCGCCGGGTGACGGCCAGGTGTCGATCAGTTCCAACGGCGGCGGCAGGACGTGCGCGGTCTCCTGGCCCGGACAGGACGTCGAGGCCCCCGAACCGCCCCGCGACACGCCGGAGCCGCCCGGCCCCGAGCCGTCCGAGTCGGCACCCGCCCCCTCGCCCCAGGATGGAGGAGTCACGCAGAGCGACTGAGCACGGCTCCGGCCCTCCCAAAGTCAAGGCGCAGGCTGTCCGGAACTCCCCATACGATAGGGTATTTCACTCTTGTAAGATCGGCGGGGGGTATGTATGGAATAACGCTACGCTACGACGGCCTGATCAGGTAAACCATGTCCTGGTGGAACGCGTCGCCATTGACGGTCAATGGTGGAGTTGATCCTATGAACGGGTCAGTCCATTGAACAGGACGATCTACCATGCCCTGACTCAGCTTGCGGGAGCCTTGATGCGCACGTACCGGCGACTTCTCACGTGGGCGCTCACGCTCGCGTGCGCCGTGGGCGCCCTGATCGCGCTCGCGGACATCGACACCCCGCTGCGCTTCGTCTTGACCCCCCTTTACCTGCTCGTGGTCCCCGCAGTGGCGGCAATCGGCCTACTGCGGGATCGCGATGGCATCTCGGCACTAACCTTTGGTACGAGCGCGAGCCTCCTGGTCAATGTGCTGCTCGCGCAGGGGATGCTCATTTGGGATGCGTGGTCCCCCCGTGCGGCCGTGGCGACGATCGGCGCACTCGGGGGGTTCCTGTACGTGCTGCGCTTCCTGCATCGAGGCGATACGGGGATGCGCCGGAATGTGAGCTCGGCAGAGGGGATGGGGGCACGTTGAGCATGTCCATAACGATCGTCCGGCCCACGGACCTCGGTCCTGCCGAGACCGAGCGGTGGCGTGCCCTCCAGCAGGCCGATCCGGCCCTGGACAACGCGTTCCTGTCGGTGGAGTTCGCCCTGGCCATGGGCCGGCTCCGCGATTACGTCCGAGTCGCCGTCATCGAGGACGGCGGGCGGATCGCCGGGTTCTTCCCCTACGAGCGGCACGGCTTCGGCGTCGGCAAGCCGCTCGGCGGGTTCCTGACCACCTGTCACGGCCTGATCTCGGTGCCCGAGCTGAAGCTCAACGCCCGCGAGTTGCTGCGGGCCTGCCGGCTGAACGTGCTGGAGTTCGACCACATGGTGGCGGGCCAGCCGACCTTCGCCCCCCATGAGGCCGACGTACGACCGGCCCCTGTGATGGACCTCACAGCGGGCTTCGACGCCTACGCCGAGCAGGTGCGCGCCAACTCGCCGAAGAACTACAAGACCGTGCGCTACAAGCAGCGCAAGCTCGGCCGCGAGCACGGGGACGTGCGGCTGGAGTGGGCCTCGCCCGACCCGGCCCTGCTGCGCACGCTGCTCGCGTGGAAGTCGCGCCAGTACCGCGACACCGGCCGCGTGGACCGGTTCGCCCAACCGTGGATCGTCCGGCTGACCGAGGAGATGCACGCCGCCGCGACTCCGGACTTCGCCGGGGTGCTGACCATGCTCTACGCCGGAGACGTGCCCGTGGCGGGCCACTTCGGGCTGCGCACGGCCACCTCGCTGGTCGGCTGGTTCCCCGCCTACGACCCTGAGTACGCGCGTTACTCCCCCGGCATCGTGCATCACCTGCTGATGGCGGAGCACGCCGCCGGGGCCGGGCTGCACCAGGTCGACATGGGCAAGGGCGGCCGGGAGTACAAGGACTGGTTGAAGAGCGGGGTCCTGCTGGTGGCGGAGGGCCGGATCGCCCGGCCGTCCGCCACGGCCATGATCCACTGGATCGGCAGGACCCCGGTGAACAAGGCGAGAACCATCGTGACCGACAGGCCGGAGCTGTACCGGCTGGCGGATCGCGTGCTCAAGGCCGCGGGCCGGCTGCGCGCGGGCGGCCGTCCACCGGCGAGGTCACAAAAACCCGTGAAACCCTAGGGAGCGCGCAAATCGCTCCCTGATCAGGCACGACAATCAGCACCACAGCTCACCGCAAGGCCGCACAGCTGCATCACCGCACCGAAACAGCACTGCACCGCACCCTCAGTCACCAGCGCCGCAGGATAGTTGATGATCCATAACTGGAATCGCATATTTTCACTGGCCGGCTCGCGCACGAGGCCCGGGTCCGTCTGGCGGTCTGCGCCGGCGACCGATCACCCGGAAGGAAATCCCTCACGATGAGTCCCGATACCACCAAGCACAACGGCCATGCCCACGTGACGCCCCTGCGACCGCCACCGCCGCTGGAGCGTTTCACTCCGGTGACGCCGCATATCGCGATCACTCCCACCGTGAGCGTGGTGGTACCCGCACTGAACGAGGCGGAGAACCTCCCGCACGTGTTCGCCACGCTACCGAACTGGATCAACGAGGTCGTCCTGGTGGACGGCAACTCCGTGGACGAGACGGTCGCCGTCGCCCGGCGGCTGCGGCCCAGCATCCGGATCGTCACCCAGCAGGGCAAGGGCAAGGGCGACGCCCTGGCCGCGGGCTTCGCCGCCTGCACGGGCGACATCATCGTGATGATCGACGCCGACGGCTCCACCGACGGCCGGGAGATCGTCCGATTCGTCGGGGCGCTCGTCACCGGGGCCGACTTCGTCAAGGGGTCGCGCAACCTCAACGGCGGCGGCAGCGATGACCTCACCCATGGCAGGCACCTCGGCAACAAGGCGCTGACCTGGCTGGTCAACCTGCTGTATCGGGCCCGCTTCAGCGATCTCTGCTACGGCTACAACGCGTTCTGGGCCCGTCACCTCGACACGCTCGCCGTGGA
The DNA here is from genome assembly GCF_044326295.1 of Spongiactinospora sp. 9N601. Taxonomy (NCBI): domain Bacteria; kingdom Bacillati; phylum Actinomycetota; class Actinomycetes; order Streptosporangiales; family Streptosporangiaceae; genus Spongiactinospora; species Spongiactinospora sp. 9N601. Next base: position 135,710 of record NZ_JBIRBB010000010.1, on the reverse strand, counting down.
CTGCGACGGCTTCGAGGTGGAGACGCTGATGAACATCCGCGCCCACCGGGCCGGGCTGCGGGTCGTGGAGGTACCGAGCCACGAGCGGGTCCGGGTGCACGGCACGAGCAATCTGAAGGTCACCAGGGACGGCATCCGCGTGCTTCGCACCATTCTGCGCGAGTGGCGCCGGCCCCTGCCCGCTCCCGAACCCACCACCACCCGCGCGGCCGACCAGGGCGCCGCGTAGCCCGATGAAGAGCAGTGTCGTCATCTGCGTATACACGGAGGAGCGATGGGACGACATCCGTGAGGCGGTCGAGTCCGTCCGGGCCCAGCGGCGCGCGCCGCACGAGCTGATCCTGGTGGTGGACCACAATCCGGATCTACGGCTCAAACTGAAGCACGAGTACCCGGACGCGATCGTCGTGGCGAACGCGCACGACCAGGGGCTCTCGGGCGGCAAGAACACCGGCGCCGAGATCGCCACCGGCGACATCGTCGCCTACCTGGACGACGACGCCGTCGCGGCCCCGGGCTGGCTGGAGGCGTTGGAGGAGGGCTTCCAGCAACCGGGCACGGTCGGCGTCGGCGGGCGCACGTCACCACTGTGGGCGACCGGACGGCGCCCGCGGTGGTTCCCGCACGAGTTCGACTGGACGGTCGGGTGCTCCTATACCGGGATGCCCGCCCGCCGGGCCCGGGTGCGCAACGTGATGGGCGGCAACGCCGCCTTCCGCAGGGAGGCGGTGACCGATGCCGGAGGGTTCCGCTCCGGCATCGGCCGCAGCGTGCAGGGGCGCAAGAGCCGCCCGCTGGGCTGCGAGGAGACGGAGTTCTGCATCCGGCTGACGCAGCGCAGCCCGGAGGCGGTGATCTGGTACGAGCCCGCCGCGCTGATCGGCCACAAGGTCTCCGCGCAGCGGTCCCGGTTCGCCTACCTGCGGACGCGCTGCTACGCGGAGGGCCTGTCCAAGGCGCTGGTGGCGGCCAGCGTCGGCGCCGGCGACGGGTTGTCCAGCGAACGCTCCTACGCGACCAGGACCCTGCCGCTCGGCGTGCTGCGCGGCCTCGGCGCGGCGCTGCGCGGCGATCTCGGGGGACTGGGCCGGGCGGGCGCGATCGTCGTCGGGCTGGCCTGGACGACGTGGGGTTATGTGGTGGGCACGGTACGCCTGAAACTGCACGGCGGCCCGTCGTGACGCGTGTGCCGATCCTGATGTACCACTCGATCACCGACACGCCGACCGCCGAGACGCGCCCGCTGGCCGTACGGCCGGGCGACTTCGCCGACCAGCTCGGCTATCTCAAGGACCGCGGCTTCACGCCGATCACCTTCGGCGACCTGGCCGCCGCCCTGCACGGAAACGGCCGGAAGCCGCCCACAAGGCCCGTCGTGATCACCTTCGACGACGGCTACGCCGACTTCCACCGCGAGGCGCTGCCGATCCTGACCCGGTTCGGCGTGCCCGCGACGGTCTTCCTGACCAGCGGGTGGCTGCGCGACGCCGGGCCCGACGCCGCGGGCCGCCCGCTGGACACCATGCTGAGCTGGGGCCAGGCCAGGGAGGCGGCCGACAGCGGCATCGAGATCGGCGGGCACAGCCACAGCCATCCGCAGCTCGACCAGCTGCCCGGCCCGGCGCTGCGGCAGGAGCTGCGGCGCAACAAGGCGCTGCTGGAGGACCGGCTCGGGCGTCCGGTCACCACGATGGCCTATCCGTTCGGTTACTCCAGCGCGCGGGTGCGCGTGGAGACGCGCGCGGCGGGGTATCTCGCGGCCTGTGCGGTGGGCAACGCGATGACCACTGAGCGGCACGACGTGCTGGCGCTGCCCCGGCTGACGGTGAGCCGGGGCACGGGGATGGGCAGGTTCCGCAACGCCGTGGAGGGCAACGCGGTTCCGCTGATCTACCTCAGGGAGCGCCTGCTGACCAAGGGATACGCGGTGGTGAGGAGGACACGGTACGCGGTGCGGCAGGTGCGGCAGGTAGCGCACGGTGAGTGAGCGCGGGGGTCTCGCCGGGGGGCAGGCGACCCGCGCGGGCGGGCTTTGGTCGCGGATGCGCGACCGCCTGCCGTCCGACCTTTCCGACCCGCTGCTGCGCAGCGCCTACGCCCTGATGCTCAACGCGGGCGCGGGCGCGATCATCGGCCTGGCCTACTGGGCGGTGACCGCCCGGGTCTTCGACGAGCGGGACGTCGGCGTGGCCCTGGCCATCCTGGCCGCGATGCGGCTGCTGGCGGCGATCACGTCGTTCGGGTTCGTCGGCACGCTGACCCGGTTTATCCCGCAGACGGGGCGGCGCAGCGGGCAGTTCATCGTGCTCGTCTACACGGTCGGCGCGGGCCTGGCGCTGCTCGGCTGCCTGATCTTCTTGCTCACCCTGGACATCTGGGGCCCGACGTACGGCCTGCTGTCCGGCTTCGGCGCGGGCGTGGTGTTCACCGCAATGGTGATCGTCTGGAGCGTCTGCACGCTCCAGGACGTCGTGCTGACCGCCCTGCGCCGGGCCCCGCTGGTCCCGATCGCGAACCTGGTCTTCTGGGTCGTCCGGTTCGGCGTGCTGGTCGGCGCGGCGGTGGTGCTGCGGTCCGGCGGCGCGGCGGTCTCGTGGGCGGTGTTCCTGGCCTGGATCGCGCCGGGGCTCGCGGTCGCGGTGTGGGTGAACTTCCTGATCTTCCGCAGGCTGGTCCCCGAGCACGCCAAGCGGACCGGCGTCGGCAGGAACCTCACGGTGCGCCAGATCGGGCGTTTCCTGGCCGGCGACTACACCGGCTCGATCTTCACGCTGCTGCTGAACTACGGGCTGCCCGTACTCGTGGCCGCCCAGGTCACCCAGGAGATGAACGCCTACTACGGGCTGACCATCACGCTCGGCGCGATGCTGGAGATGCTGAGCTACACGATGGCCTCCTCGCTGACCGTCGAGGGCGCGTTCGACGCGGCCAAGCTGGGCGACAACTGCCGCCGGGCGCTGCGCCGCACGTTCGTCATCCTGACCCCGCTGGTGCTGGGCGCGGCGGTGTTCGCGCCGGTCGCGCTGATGCTCTACGGCGGCGGCTACGCCGAGCACGCCACCACGCTGATGCGGCTGATCGCGCTGGCCGCGCTGCCCCGGGCGATCGTCGAGCTGTACCTGGGCGCGCTGCGGGCGCAGCGCCGGGCGCGGACGATCGTGGTCGTCCAGGCGGCCATGGCGACGCTGGCGATCGGCGGCACGCAGGTGCTGCTGCCGAAGTACGGGATCACCGGCGTCGGGATGGCCGTCCTCGGCGGTCAGACCGTGGTCGCGCTGGCCGTGCTGCCCGGCCTCCGCAAGATCATCGGACGGCCGGGCGAACGCTCCCGCGCGCTCGCCTTCGCACTGCGGTGGCTTCCCGCCCTCGCGCTGGCCGTGGCGCTGCACCTGGGTGCGGGCGGGCCGCCGCTCGGCGGCATCGGCTCGGCGGCGGCCCTGGACATGGCGGCCGGGGCGCTCGGCCTGCCGGACGCCGCCGCGCTGTACCCATGGCTGCCGCTCGCCGTGGCGCTGGTCTGCCTGCCGCCGCTGTCGCTGCTGTTCCGCAGGCTCGGCGCGGGGCCCGGGGCCGAGTCGCCGGCCCTGGTGCTCTTCGTGGCGGCGCACTGGGCGCTGGCCCCGGCCTCACCCGCGCTGCACCTGCTGCTGCTCGCCTGGGTCACCTGGGCGGCCGTCACGACCCGCTGGCTGGTCACCGTGGCGGCGGCCGAGCTGATCGAGCCGTTCCGGCGCACGCCGGGGCTCCCGCGGGGGCCGGTGCCCTGGCTGGTCCCCGGGGAGCTGCGGTCCACCGCCAGCCGCGCCGACCGGGTGACGGTCACCGTGCTGCTGATCGGGCTCGCCCTGACCGCGGCGGCCCTGCACCCGCTGGGGCCCGTGCTCATGCTGACGGCCGCGCTCGGCCTGGTGGCGGTGCGCAGGCTCGGCGGGGAGTGGCCCGGCGGGTGGCCGGTCGCACTGGGGGCACTGGCCGCGCTGCTCGCGGGCCTGCCGGCGGCCCTGCCACCGGGCGGGGGCACGCCGGCCCCCGCGCCGCTGCTGTGGGCCACCGCCGCCGTGGCGGCGCTGTGCCTGGCCGGTGTGCTGCGCAGGGTCCGGCGCGGCCTGTCCGACCGTACGGCGTGCGTGCTGGCGCTGGCGTGCCTGCCGCTGGCCGTGCCGGCCGCGACCGGGGCGGTGGAGATCCCGCTGGCGTCGGTGCTGACACTGGCCGCGCCGTTCGCGGCGCTGCTGGCGGCGTACGCGGTCTTCCCGGCCGGGCCGGCCGGGGGGCGGTCAGGGCGCGCCGAGCCCGCGCGCCTCCATCGTCCGGACGACCCAGGCGGGGTTCAGCCGGAAGAGCGCGACCACGGCGACGCCGTAGGACCGGACCTCCCGGGGGTCGGTCAGAAAAGCGCGTAGCGCCCAGCGCAGCGCCTCGCCCCTGCGGGCCACCGCCACGCGGGTGAACGCGACCTGCCCGGCCAGCCGCGCGAAGCCCCGGCGCGACCGGCGGATCTCCGGGTAGCGCTCCAGCAGCCACAGCAGGGCCTCGGCGATCACGTCCCAGCGGCCCGCGAAGTGCGACTGCGCGTGCATGCGGACCCGCAGGTGCGGCTCGGGGACGTGCACGATCGGCGCGCTGCGCGCGGCGCGCAGCAGCATCTCGTAGTCCTCGCCGTAGCCCTTGGGGATCACCTCGGAGAACAGCCCGATCGCGTCGCCGGTCAGCGCGTCGCGGCGGGCCATGAACCCGGACGGGTGCATCGCGGGCTGCCTGCCGTCCAGCAGATCGGCGAACGGCACGCGCGGCTTTTCCAGGCGGATGTGCCTGGTCCAGTCGGCGTGCACGATCTGGGAGCCGCAGGTGCAGAAGGTGGCGTCGGGGTGCTCGCGTACGGCCTGGACCTGCGCGGTCAGCTTCGTGGACAGCCAGGTGTCGTCGTCGTCGCAGAACGCGACCCACTCCACGGCGTCGCCGAGCGCGAGGACGCCGCTGTTGCGCGCGCCGGGCAGGCCGCGGGTGCGGGTGTTGGTGGTGAGCCTGACCGGGCGGCGCGGGTCATCCGACGCCATGGCCGCGTCCGGCTCGGACCCGTCGAAGACGATCATCGTGGTGACCCTGCCGGGGTAGTCCTGACCGGTGATCCCGGCGATGGCCTCCTCGATCATCTCTGGGCGGTCGCCCCGCGTGCAGACGACGACCCCGATCTCCGGCCAGGCGGCGGACTGTGCCATGGAACACCAACAACTCTCTGCGCGTCGAAATCTCGCGGGTCCCGCCGAGCGCCGTCCCAGGGGTTTCGGCGATATGCCGCGACGCGGGGGATCTACCCTGGCTGAGGGTACAACGCGCGGAGCGAAGCACGTGGAGGGACCGCGAGATGAATACGTCGGCGACCGGCGGCAGGCCGGTGCCCCTGTCCGGCGAGAGGCCCGCCGCCAGGTCCACCGAGGGGCCGGCCGAGCGCCGGATCGGCCGCCGCTGCCTGTACATGCCGTCCGCCCGGCTCGGCCTGTACCTGGCCCTGCGCGGCCTGGTGCCGCCCGGCACGAGGGTGCTGATGTCCCCGGTCAACTGCGAGACCGTGATGTTCGCCGCGGTCGCGGCGGGCCTGCGGCCGGTGATGGCCCCGGTCTCCCCCGCCGACGGCACGATCGACGTGGGCCGGATCGACTGGGACGGCATCGGCGCGGTCGTCGCCACCCACCTGTACGGCCTGCCCGGCGAGATCGGACGGCTGGCCGCCGAGTGCGAGCGCAGGGGCGCGGTGCTGGTGGAGGACTGCGCGCACGCCTTCCAGACCGAGGTCACCGGCCCCGGCGGAGAGCGGCGGCACGTCGGCACGTTCGGCGCGGCCGGGGTGTTCAGCCTGGCCAAGCACCCGAGGGCGGGCGGCGGCGGGCTGCTCGCGGTGGACGACGACGTCGCCGAGCGGCTGGCGAAGGCCCGTGACGAACTGCTCACCGCGCCCGCCGTGGGCCGCGAGCTTCCCGCCGTGATCGCTCCCCTGGTCCGCGACGCGGTCTTCGCGCTGCGGCTCAGCGGGCCCGCCTGGCGGGCGGCGAAGGCGCTGCGGATCGAGGTCTCGCACGAGAACGACGAGGCCAGGGTCCGCGACCTCGCCGCGGCGGCCGATGACACCGACGATCTCGACCTGACCCGCTTCGACCGGTGGATGTCGGTGGGCGCGGGCGGCTACCGGGTGGCGCACAGCAGACTGCTGCGCGGCGCGGTGGCCCGGCGGGTACGCCTGGTGGACGGCCGGCGGGCGAGGCGGCGGCGGCTGGCCGGGGTGCGGGTGCTGAGCGCCCTGCCGACGGCCGCCACCGGCGTCGCGGCGTTCGCCGATCAGCCGCTGTTCCGTGTCCCGCTGCTGGTGGCGGACCGCGACGCGGCCAGGGCGGCGCTGGAGCGCCGCGGGGTCATCACCACCTGCCTGTACACCCCGCCGCTCGACGACGACTTCGGCCCCGGCCTGGCCGAACCCGGTCCGACCCCGCAGATCGCCCGCTGGTGGGCCCGGCACGCGCTGCCGGTCGATCCGCTACAGGCCGCCCGGGCGCTGCCGATCCTGCGCCGGTTGGTACCGGCTGTACACCCGTAGATACCGCACGTATATATCATCTTTATACGGGCGGCCTTAAACTTCTCCGGCCTCGGACCGAAATCAATCGAACACGTCTCGGAGTCGCCCCCATGCCCGCCCCCTCCCCGCGCAAGCACGCTCGTCCCCGCACCCGCGGGTGGAGCGGCAAGCGAATCCTGGTTCCGGTCGCCGCGTTGATCATGCTCGTCGGCGGTGGCGGAGCCCTGTACTTCCGTGCGGAGGTCGGTCCCTTGTTCACCTCGGCGCGGCCCCTGGAGACCGGCCGGGTCCCGGCCCCGCCCAAGGGGGACTGCACCGCGGCCCCCACGCTGAAGCAGGGGCCCGAGTGCGGCGCGTGGTTCGGCGTCTACGTCCCGCCGCGCGGTGACAGCCTGCTGGCCTCGCTCGACGCACTGGAGGGCGGTGTGGGGCGCAGGTTCGACATCGTCTTCGCCTATCACGACATGTCCACCACGGAGAACGGCCGGCTACTGCGCGGCGACGAGCCCGAGATCGGGCGCGACCGGCTGCTGCTGCTCGGCTGGGAGTCCGAGCTGTGGGACTCCGGGCGGAACATCCCGTGGCGGGACATCGCCTCGGGGGCGGTGGATCGGACGGTGATCGATCCGCAGGCGCAGCGGATCAAGGAGTACGGCAGGCCGGTGCTCATCGGGTTCGACGGGGAGATGGAGCTTCGGGAGGACAGCGGGAGCCCGGAGGAGTACGTGGCCGCGTACCGGCACATCGTGGACCGGTTCCGGGCGCTCGGGGTGGACAACGTGGCGTGGGTGTGGGGGGTCACCGGATACCTCGACTACCGGGATCAGTGGAAGGCGTTCTATCCGGGTGACACGTACGTGGACTGGATCAGCTACGACCCGTACAACTTCGCGCGCTGCCGGAACGCCGGGTGGCAGACGTTCGAGGAGACGGTCAGGCCCGCGCACGACTGGTTCGTCCGCAACGGGTTCGGCGACAAGCCGTTCGTGATCAGTGAGTACGGCACCGAGACCGATCCGGACCGGCCGGGGGCGCGCGGGGAGTGGTACAACGAGGTGCCCGAGGTGCTGAAGCGGCTGCCGAGGATCAAGGCCGTGCTCCAGTGGAACGCGGTGGACGCGGCGGGCTGCGACTTCCGGCTCGAAGGGCCCGGGGTGCTCCCCGCCTTCTCGGGAGCGGGCAGGGACCCCTACCTCAACCAGGATCTTCCCAAGAGCGGCTCCTGAAGACGAGTACAGTCGCACAAAGGCATCGGACGGGGGATCAAGGAAGGGCGGACGTGGAGGGCAGCAACACCGACGAGGGGCACGACGCGTCGGGCACCGGGCCGGAAGTACCCGCCACACCCCCCGCCCAGGCAGACCCCCGGCCTGACGCGGCCGGCGGTACCGTCGTGGTCTTCAGCGCCGCCGAGGTCGCCGCACTGGCCGCGAAGAAGCCACCGGCGGCCCCCGGCGCCCCCTCCCCCCAGGCGGCCCCGCCCCGCACCACGGGCGCCTTCGCCGACCGCCGCCCCACCACCCCGGCGCCCCCCAAGGGCGCCTTCGCCCGCCTCTTCGAGGAATCCACCGAAGGCCCGACTGCCGAGACCCCCGAGCCGCCCACCGCCGGCACGCCGGAGAACACCGTGCCCAGTGCAGCGGGGCCGCAGGCCGAAGGCAAGGCCGCCACCCCCGGCCCAACCGAGGCGGACGAGGAGCAGGCCACTGCCGACGAACCCGGCACCCCTGCACCCGCCACCGGCGCGGGCGAAAGCCCGGCGACCGAGGCGACCAGGCCGCAGGCCGGGGGCGAAGGCACCGCCTCCGACCCGACCACGGGCACAGCCGAGGCCGACGAGCCGGAAGCCGACCGCGAAACCACCGCATTCAAAGCCATCACCCTCGACACCGAAACCGGGGAGAGCGCGGCGGCCGAGGAGGGCGAGCCACAATCGGAGGGACAGGCCCCCGCCCCCGCGCCCACGGCGGCCGGGCCGCAAGCCGAAGCCGAGACCCCCGCCCCTATCGACGGGACAGGTGCGGCCGGGGCCGAAGAAGCAGAAGGCGACCGCGAGACCACCGCATTCAAAGCCATCACCGCCGACACCACGGCGGCCGAGGCAGAGGGCGACGGTGAGGTGGTGGTGGGCGAAGCCGTCACCACCGACGCCCCCGAAAAGCCCACCAAGAACGCGGCAGACGGACCCACCTCACCGGCGGACACCCCGCACCCGAGCACCGGGAAAGCCGCTAAGAGCACCACAGACAACGAGGAGCCCGCCAGGAGCGTCGTAGAGGGGGCCACTTCGCCGGCGGACACGGACGGCGAGAGCCCGGCAGACGGGCCCACCTCACCGACGGACACCACGCACCCGAACACCGAAAAGCCCGCCAAGAACACCACAGACAACGAGGAGCCCGCCAAGGGCGCCGCAGGCATGTCCGTCCCGTCGGGGGACACGACAGGCGACACCCTCCACCCACATCCCACCGAGGAGCCCGCCAGGAGCGCCGTAGAGGGGGCCGCTTCGTCGGCGGAGACGGGCGGCGAGGGTGTGGCAGATGGGGCCCCGGCGGTTGTCGGGGGGCCGACGTTGTCGGTGGTCGTGGTGGGTGGGGCGCGGGAGGGGTGGGAGCGGCTGCGGGACACGATGGGGGCGGTCGGGGCGCAGCGTACGCCGCCCGATGAGGTGATCCTCGTCATCGACCACAATGTGGAGCTGGCCGCCTGGTCCGCCACCGAGTTCGACGGTGTCACGGTACTGGCCCACGAGGGCACCCGGGGCACCGCCGCCGCGCGGAACCGGGCGCTGGCCGCGGCGCGTGGCGACGTGGTGGCCTTCCTGGACGACGAGACCGCGCCCGACCCCGACTGGACCGAACGGCTGCTGGAGGCGTACGCCGACCCCGAGGTGGTCGCGGTGCGCAGCCGGTTGGCGATCCGCTGGGAGGCGGGCCGCCCCAACTGGTTCCCGAACGAGCTGGCCTGGGTGGTCGGAGCGCCCTGCACGGGCGCGCCCGACGACGGCGGGCCGATCGACGACCTGTACGGCGCCGGCCTGTCCATCCGCCGCGAGACCCTGTTCGCGGCCGGTGGCTTCCCGGAGGACCTGGACCACCAGGCGGGCGGCATGCTCGCCGAGCCCCCCGCGGGCGCCAAGACCGAGCTACGGCTGCGGCTGCACGACCTCGCCCCCGGCGCCAAGCTGGTGCAGCAGCCGGCGGCGACGCTGCGGGTGCGCCTGGCCGCCCGGCGCGGCGGCATCGGCCATCTGGTGTCCAGGTGCGCGGCCGAGGGCAAGTCGCTGGCCGCCGTACCCCAGCGCGCCCAGGGCAGGGCGGCGCTCGGCGCGCACCTGGCCCCGATCCGGGCCGGTCTGCCCCGCGCGGTGTTCCGCACGCTGACCGCGACCGGCCCCCGCGACGTCAAGGCGTGGCGCGCGCTGGCCGCGATGCTGCTGGCGCTGGTCGCCACCACCGTCGGCTACCTGAACGGCAGGCTGCAGTCCACCCGGACCGACGAGATCCGCCGGACGAGCACCCTGACCTGGTTCGTCGCCCGCACGGCGCTGCCGGTGGCGACCGTCCTTTGGGGGCTGTCGCTGCGTTCGGTGGACCTGGACGCGATGACCGACCTCGGCCTGATCACGGTCATGCCCGCGACGTTCTGGGCCGCGATCGTCGTCATGGTCGCCGGGTTCGTCGCGTTACTGAGCGACAAGTTCGCGCTGGAGCTGTGGCACGCGGGTTACGTGCTGGTACTGATCGCCGTGCTGCACGCCACCCCCGCGCTGCTGTACCCGACGCTGCGCTACTCCTGGGCGTGGAAGCACGTCTCGGTCATCGACTACCTGATCAGGCACGGCGTGACCGACCCCGACCCGGGACCGCTGTCGGCCTACCACCAGTGGCCGGGGTTCTTCTCCTTCTTCGCCACGATGACCCAGATGGCCGGCCTGGACGACGCGCTGGACATCGCGAGCTGGGGACCGCTGGCCTTCAACATCGCGACCTTGCTGCCGCTGCTGCTGCTGTTCCGCACGGTGACCCGCAACCGGCAGCTCGTGTGGGGCGGGGTCTGGGTCTTCTTCTCGTGCTCGTGGGTCGGCCAGGACTACTTCTCGCCGCAGGCCACCACGCTGGTGATGTACCTCACCATCCTGGCGGTGATGGTACGCAGGTTCCGGCGCGGGCCGATCAGGGCGGGGGCCGACCCCGACGAGCTGGCCGCCGAGCCGCCGCCGATCACCTCGGCCCGCCACCGGCTGATCTGGGCCACGCTGCTGATGATGCCGATCGTGGCGATCACCTCGGCGCACCAGCTCACGCCGCTGATGCTGGTCGGGGCGCTGACCGCGCTGTTCGTGCTGAGGCGGTACCGAAACCTGGGGCTGCTGGTGGTCACCGCCGCGGTGGTCGCCGGGTGGGACGTCATCATCGCCTGGCAGGTGCTGGAGAGCCGGTTCAGCGACATCATGGAGTCGCTGGGCGACGCGGGCGGCAACCTCTCCGCCGGGCTGATCGCGCTCGGCACGGCGTCGCCGGGCCAGGTGATCGTGGCCTACGCCGACCGCGCGCTGTCGGTCGGCCTCTGGGGTCTGGCGCTGTGCGGGGCGTTCGTGCGGCGCCGCTGGCTGCGCCGTCCGGGCCTGCCGCTGCTGATGATCGGCGTCGCGCCGCTGGCCTTCCTCGCCGGGGGCAGCTACGGCGGCGAGATCATCTTCCGGGTCTACCTGTTCGCGCTGCCGCTGACCGCGCTGCTGGCCGCCGCGCTGTTCCTGCCCGCCCGCCGGGCGTGGGTGCGGACGCTGGTCCTCCCGGTCGTCCTGCTGCTGATGGTCACCGGTTTCTTCTTCGGAAACTACGGCAAGGAGCAGTCCAACTACTTCACCACGGACGAGGTGCACCTGGTCAGGGCGCTCCACCGGATCGCGCCGCAGCGCTCGCTGATCGTGGCGCCGACCTTCTTCCTGCCCGCCGCCTACGACCAGTACGAGCGCTATGACCACATCTGGCTGGACGAGTTGCCGCCGTCGCGCGACGCCGTACCGAACCTGCCCGGTCATGTGCCCACGCTGCCCGAGTTCGTGAAGGAGCCGAGGCCCGCGCTGATCGACCTGATGGGCGCGGTCCCGCCGGGCGCGAAGGCGTACCTCGTGCTGAACCGGGCGCAGCGGCCCGCGACCGAGACCGCGGGGATCTTCCCGAAGGGGACGATCGACCGGCTGATCCGGGAGATCTCGGGGTCCGGCCGGTTCCGTCAGGTGCTCGGCAACGACGGCGGCGTGGTCTACGAGCTGCTGCCGCAGACGAAGGCGGGGAAGTGATGAAGGCGAGCAGGCCCGCCCGCTGGCCGCTGCTGCTGCTCGCGGCGTCCGGATGGCTCGCCCTGCTGTCCACCGGGCAGGCGGCGGGATCGGCGCCGCGCGTCGCGGTGACCGTGCTGTTCCTGCTGGTGTGCCCGGGGGCGGCGGTGCTGGCACTGGCCCGCCCGCTGCTCGGGCCGCGCGACCACAGCGGCGACGCCATGGAGAGCGTGGCGCTGACGGTGACGGTGAGCGTCGCGCTCGGCATGCTGGTCACCGCGGGCTACTACATGACCGGCGCGTTCACGATGCCGCGCGCGGTGATGACACTGGCGGGGATCACCACGGTGGCCGCGCTCGGGGCGCTGGTGATGCCGGGGCGGCGCAGGCAGGGGGAGCGCCCTTGATGAGCGAGGCGATCACGGCGCAGCCCTTCCTGACGTCGGGCAGCGACGCCGAGCCGTAGCCGAGGACCAGGCCGTGTACGCGGACCGGCCCGTGGTGGTGGCGGCCGGTGGTGTCCACGAGCACGCCGCGCCGGGCCGCCCCCTCGGTGACCCGGTCCACGGCGTGGCCGGGCAGTTCCACCATGACGTGCAGGCCCGCCGTGTCGCCGCGGACCAGCGGGCCGAGGGCGGCCACGATGGCCTCCCGCCGCCTGGCGTACTCCAGCCGCATCCGCCGCAGGTGGCGGTCGAGGTCGCCGCGTTCGACGAGCACCGCCACCGCCGCCTGGACCGGCCCCGGCGTGCGGTCCGACAGCCGCGCGCGGGTCTCGCCCACAGCGCGCAGCAGCGCGGGCGAGGCCATCAGCCAGCCCACGCCCACGTCGGAGGCGAGCGACTTGGACATCGTGCCGAGCAGCACCACCGAACCGGGGTCCAGGCCGTACAGGGCGGGCAGCGGGGCCGCGTCGTAGCGGAACTCGGCGTCGTAGTCGTCCTCGACGATCACCGCCCCGGTACGGCGGGCCCAGTGCAGCAGCCGCTCCCTGCGCGAGATCGGCAGCCGCCCGCCGCAGGGGAACTGGTGGGCCGGTGTGGTGTAGACGAGCCGCAGGTCGCCGGGCAGGTCATCGACGATCAGCCCGTCCTCGTCCACCGGGCACGGCACGATCTCCGCGCCGCGGGCGGCGAAGATCGTGCGGGCCTTGGAGTAGCCGGGCTCCTCCACGCCGACGCGGTCGCCGGGGCGCAGCAGGGTGGCGGCGACCAGGTCCAGGCCGTTGCCGGTGCCCCTGGTGATCATGATGTCGGCCGGGTCCACCGGTACCGCCCTGGATCTGCGCAGGTGGGTGGCGAGGGCGTCGCGCAGGCGGGGCAAGCCGTACGGGTCGGGGCGGGAGGACAGCGGGACCTCGGCGGCCCTGCGCCAGGCCCGCCGCCAGGCCGCCTGGTCGAAGTCGCGCACCCACGAGGTGCCCGGGCGCAGGTCGATCGCGCCGTCCGCGGCCTGGTGGTAGTCGTAGGCGACGGCCGCGCCGGGCGGCCCGGCCCGGTCCGGGGCGAGCGGCGGCGCGGCCACGTCGGGCAGGTCGGCGACGTAGGTGCCGGACCCGTGCCGCCCTTCGAGCCAGCCTTCGGCGTAGAGCTGCTGGTACGCCTCCGTCACCACGGTCCTGCTGACGCCGAGCCGGCTCGCCAGGCCGCGCGTGGACGGCAGGCGCTCCCCCGCGGGCAGCACCCGAGCCCGCATCGCCGCGCGCAACTGGTCGCCGAGCTGGACCGCCAGGGACACCCCCGAACCGCGGGCCAGGACCAGCGGCAGGTCCGGCGTGCGGCGGACCTGCCCCTGGCGAGAAGTGGTCACCGATATTTCCCCCATAGTGGTTGTATTCTTCCAGTCCACTTCTCCGGCACAGTGCAGATATGGCCGCATCGCTCTCGCCCACGGCGCGTACCACCCTGCACCGCTCCAAGGAGCGCGGCAGGAGCGCGCGCGAAGACCTCTACGCCATCCTCGACTCCGGAGTCATCTGCCATCTCGGCGTGGTCGTGGACGGGGCGCCGATGGTCGTGCCCACCGGCTACGGCCGCCTCGATGACACGCTCTACCTGCATGGTTCCACGGGAGCGCGGTCGCTGCGCGGCGCGCTGGAGGACGAGATCTGCGTCACCGTGACCCACCTGGACGGCATCGTGCTGGCCCGCTCGATCTTCCACCACTCGGTGAACTACCGCTCGGCCATGATCTACGGCAGGGCGCGCCGGGTGACCGACCCGGACGAGCGCCTGGCCGGGCTGCGCGCCCTGTCCGAACAGCTCGCCCCCGGCCAGTGGGACGCCGTGCGCCCGCCGACCCGCAAGGAGCTGGCCGCCACCGAGGTGCTGGCGCTGTCGCTGGCCGAGGCGTCGGTGAAGGCCCGGCAGGGCCCGCCCGGAGACGAGCTGGAGGACTACGCGCTGCCGATCTGGGCGGGCGTGCTGCCGGTACGGATGTCCTGGGGCGAGCCGGAGCCCGATCCGGAGCTGTCGGAGCGGCTCCGGACTCCGGCGCACGTCGCGGCCCGGCCACCGTTGGGATCTTTGCCGCAAAAGATCTGAAAAACCGGTAAACCGACTGCCCGGCTTGGGCGTCTCCTGCTGCGGAACCCCCCGTTACCACTGCGACTGGAGGCCGGTCATGGCGGCAGACGGCGGCTGGAGCGTGCCCGGCTACCGGGAGGTCCGCGATCTCGGCGCGGGCGGCGGCGGCAGGGTCGTGCTCGCCGTCCACGAGGAGACCGGGACGCACGTCGCGATCAAGTACCTCGCCGAGCGGCTGCGCGGCCAGCCCGGCTTCCTCGGCCGGTTCCAGGACGAGGCCCGGCTGCTGTTCGGGCTGCACGGGGAGCCGAACATCGCCAGGCTGTACGAGTACGTGCAGGGCGACGGCGGCGCGGCGATCGTGATGGAGCTGGTGGACGGCGTCTCGCTGCGGGCCCTCCTGCGCGAGAACGGCGCCACCGGGCCCGAGGCGGCGCTGGTCGTGCTGAAGGGGTCGCTGCTCGGACTGGCCGGCGCGCACGCGCTCGGGGTCGTCCACCGCGACTACAAGCCGGAGAACGTCATCGTCACCGGCGAGGGCGCGAGCAAGCTGGTCGACTTCGGCATCGCGGTGCGCTCCGGCGGCGGGGAGGGCGCGGCGGGCACGCCGCCGTACATGGCCCCCGAGCAGTGGGCGGGCGCGCCGGCCACGCCCGCCTCCGACGTCTACGCCGCGACGGCCGTCTTCTACGAGTGCCTGACCGGGCACCGGCCGTTCCAGGCCACCACGCCGGACGTGCTGCGCTTCCAGCACGAGCACGCGCCGGTCCCGCTCGCGGAGATCCCGGAGGCGGTCCGCGGCCTGCTGGCCACCGGCCTGGCCAAGGACCCGGCGGCGCGCCCGGCCGCCGCCGCCCACTTCGTGGCCGAGCTGGAACGGACCGCCCGCGCCGCCTACGGCGAAGACTGGGAGGACCGTGGCCGCCGCCGGCTGGCCGAGCTGGCGCTGCTGCTCGTGGCGCTGTTCCCCGGCCGGGAGCAGGGGCCGCCGTCCGGCGGCAGCACGCTGTTCCGCACGGTGCTCGACGGCGTATGGCACAGCGCGCGCCGCAACGCCGGACGGCTGACGGCAGGCGTGGTGGCCGTGGCCATCGCCGCGGGGGTGGCCGGCTACCTGCTGGCCGGTGAGCCCGCCGCGCAGCGGATCGGCGTGGTGGCCGCCGCGCCCACCGAGACGGCGGCCCAGCCCGGCCCCGCCGGGCTCGTCTCGCCCCCCGCCGACACCACCGGCGCGGAGGACCTGCCACCGGCACCGCCGGACGAGGACCCCGTGCCGGGCGACCCCGGCGGTTCCCTGGACACGAGCGAGCCGCCGGTGGTGAGCGACCCGTCGGCGTCCCCGGGCGATGCCACCACGGGGCCGCCGTCCCCCGTGGGCACCCCGACACCGACGCCCACGCCCACCCCGGTGCCCGCGAAGGTCACCGATCTCCAGGTCAGCGCGCGGATGGCGGGCGGTGACCTGCGGGCCGTGGTGACACTGACCGCCGACAACGAGTCACCGGTGACGCTGCGCGCCGACGTGGTGTCCGCGGGCCGTACGGTGGCCGACCGGACGGCCACGCTCACCGGGGACACCTCCTACGAGCGGCGGATCACCCACACGTTCGCCGAACCGCCCTGCGGGACCACGGTGGAGGTCCGGGTCGCCGCGGGCGAGCGCACCGCGACCGCCCGGGTGCCGGTGACCTGCCCGCCCGCCGTCGAGTCGGTGAGCGTGCCGCGCGCCTCGGTGGGGCCGAAGGGCGACGCGACGGCGACCGTGGCCGTCCGGACCACCGGCGAAGGGGCGGTCACCCTGAAGGTGACCTTCACCGCGGGCGAGCGCAGCGCGGTCCGCACGCTGCGGCTGTCCGGGGAGGAGTCCTACACCCGCACGGTGTCCATGGCGCTGGGCCGCGTGCCCTGCGGTACGGCCTGGCGGGTGACCGCGGCCACCGCGCCCGGCGCGGCGAACGGCCAGGCCGACGCCTCGGGCACGACCGAGGCGTGCCCGCCCGCCGAGCCGGAGGAGCCCACCGAAGGCCCCGAGGACCCTCAGGATCCTCAGGTGGACACGCCGCCCGCGGACCGGCCGGAGGAAAACCCGCGAGATCCTATCGGCGTCCATGATTCCGTGATCAGATGAACACAGCAGAAAAGCACGAAATATCTGGTGATATAGGTGTTGTTCACACCCCTGGCTGACTAGGCTACGTCCGTCTTATCCGGGTGGGGGCCCAGGCATAAGGAGACCGCATGTTCGGGATGCCATCACCTTGGCAGGTCCCCGGATACACGGAGTTGCGCGAGCTCGGCTCCGGCATGTCCGGACGCGTGGTGATGGCCCGGCACAACGCCGACGGCGTGCTGGTCGCCATCAAGTACCTCTCCGAGGAACTACGCGCGGACATCGGGTTCGTGGCTCGCTTCCGGCACGAGGCACGGCTGCTGGAGACGCTGGACAGCCCGCAGGTGGCCCGTCTCTACCAGTACGTCGAGAGCGCCGACGGCGCCGCGATCATCATGGAGCTGGTGGACGGCGTCGCGCTGCGCGCGCTGCTGCGCGCCCAGGGGCCGACCGGGGCCGAGGCGGCGCTCACCGTGCTCAAGGGCGCGCTGCTGGGCCTGGCCGCCGCGCACGCGGCCGGGGTCGTGCACCGCGACTTCAAGCCGGAGAACGTCGTGGTGGGAGACGACGGCTCCAGCAAGCTGGTCGACTTCGGCATCGCCGTACGTTCCGGCGACGGGGAGAACCCGGCGGGCACGCCGCCGTACATGGCCCCCGAGCAGTGGGCGGGCGCTCCCGCCGCGCCCACCACCGATGTCTACGCGGCCACGGTCGTGTTCTTCGAGTGCCTGACCGGCACCCGCCCGTACCGCGGCTCCAACGCCGCCGCCCTGGCCCACCAGCACCAGACCGCGCCGGTCCCGGTCGAGGAGGTGCCGGCGCCGCTGCGCGATCTGGTCGCGCGCGGCCTCGCCAAGCAGCCGGCCGAGCGCCCGCCCACCGCCGCCGACTTCCTGAGCCGCCTGGAGGCCGTCGCCGAAGGCGCCTACGGAGCCGACTGGGAGAACCGCGGACGCCGCCGCCTGGCCGCGCTGGCGGGCCTGCTGGCGTTGCAGTTCCCCGGGGCCGAGCCGATGCCGGAGGCCGACAGCTCGCTCGCCCAGACCGAGTTGGGCGGCGGCGGCGACAAGGCCGGCGACGGCGGCTGGGGCGAGGGCGGCGACGGCCAGGCCGACGCGGGCAGGCGCGGCCGGGACGACCGGAGCGGCAAGAACCCCGACCTCGTCTCGCGCGATCTCCCCCGGCGGGTCGGCAACGCGCCGCTGCGCAGGCTGGGACTGAAGATGACCGTCGTCGTCGGCTGCATCGTCGGGATCGGCGTCGTGATGGCCTTCCTGATCAACGGCGCCGGCGGCGAGCCGGAACTCCAGGCGCAGAGCGCGTCACTGCCGCCCGCCGTGTCGGCCAGCCCGGTCGCCGTGCCGACCGAGGAGACGACGAGCGCCGAACCGACCGAGGAGGTCACCGAGGAGCCGCAGGCGGAGACGCCGTCGCCCGAGCCGACCCCCACGGCGAACACCCGCTCCGCCGTACCGCCCCCGCCGCCGAGCCGGGCCCCGCAGGCGTCCCCCTCGCCGGCCAGGTCCAAGACGCCGGCCGCCAAGCCCAAGCCGTCGGCCAAGCCGACCGCCAAACCCACGCGCAAGCCCACCGCCAAGCCGTCGGCCAAGCCGACCGGCGATGGGGAGCCGACCCTCGACCCGTCGGCCAGTTCCAACCCACGCGGCCCCGGCCTGTCGCCGCGGCCGACCCCCACGCCGACCAGCCAGGCCCCGACCCGGACGCCGCCCACGCGCACTCCGCCGACCCAGACGCCGCCGACGCGGACCGACGATGGCGAAGGCCCCTCCAACGGCGAGACCAGTGAACCGCCGAAGCCGACCGAAGAGCCCACCGAGGAGCCGGGCCCGTCCGACGAGAGCCCCGCGAGCGCCCTGGCCGTGCTTCCGGGCGGCCTGCTGGCGCTCGGCCTGGTGACGTCCGGCGCGGTACCGGTCACACTTGCGGTGAAGCGAGGTGTGGCGGGCCGGCATCGGAGGCGGCGGTAGACGCCCGTCCGAGACGGTGGTCGCCGGACGTTCTCCCGACCGGTCGCCAGGGTGGTCCACCGTCTTCGGAGCGGAGCCGGTGCCGGGCGGTTCGAGGGTTGCGAAAGGTACACGCAAGGGGACTCGGCGATGAGCGTGCACAGGGATGAGATCGCCGGCCACCGCCTGGCGGGGGGCGGGCGGCCGGGCGAGGTCGGCACCTTCTGGGAGGCCGTCGCGCCGGACGGGCGGCGGGTGAGCGCGCTGCGGTTCGACGCCGGGCTGGTGGCGGCGGGCTGGGCCCGGCAGCGGCTGGTCAGCGTGGTCACCTCCGACCAGCGGCTGGTCGCCGGCGGGCTGAGCGGGCTGATGCCGGTGCTGGACCTGGTCGCGGCGGGCGACGAGGTGTGGCTGCTGGCCGGGCATCCGGCCGGTCCGACCCTCACCGACCTGATCGAGCCCGCCATGGAGACGGGGCTCGACACGGCGAGCGCGGCTGCGGTGCTGGTGGAGTCGGCCGCGACGCTGCTGGCCGTACACGCGGCGGGGCTGGCGCACGGCTCGGTGCGGCCCGGCGCGGTGGTGATCGCCGAGGACGGCGCGCCCCTGCTGGCCGAACGCGGCCTCGCCGACGCGCTGCGCGGCCGTTCTCCCTCGCCCGCCCAGGACGTCATGGCGTGGGCGGCGCTGGCGCGCGGGCTGGCGGCGGTGTGGGCGGCGCACTCCGCGCCGGGCGCGGCGCTGCTGGACCGGGCCGCGGCGACCGCGACCGCGCAGGGCCTCGCGGCGGGGCGTGATGTGCTGCTGAGCGGCCTTGAGCACCTGCCCGGCGGGCACGCGGGCCGCGAGCGGCTGGCCGAGGCGGTACGGCGGTGGCGGTTCGCGCGAGACGAAGGCGTCATGGGCACCGGGCCGTACGGCTCGGCCGAGCGGGACGAGGGCGAGATCGTCACCCTCCTGCGCGTCCCGACGCCCGTCGCCGCCGACGCCTTCCCCACCCCGGAGACGCATGATCCGGCCCAGCCGACCGCCGGCACGCACGCCAGGAGCGAGGTGCGCTTCGGGCCCGGCGTGCCGCCCCGCAACGCCGCCGAGAAGATCTGGCAGTCCGGGCAGCAGACCGTGCACGGCGCCGAACGCCGCGGCGCCCAGCGGGCGGCGGCCGGGCGCAGACGCCGCAGGCTGGCGCTGAGCACGTCGGTGTTCGCGCTGGTCGTCGCGGCGGCGGTGCTGGCCTGGCTCCAGTTCACCGGCGGGCCCGCGCTCGTGGTGGAGGGGGTGAACGTCAAGGCCCCCAAGAAGACCCAGGGCTGCGACACGACGGTGACGATCAACGCCACGATCGTCACCAACGGGTCCGCGGGCGAGGTCCGGTACGAATGGCGGCGCAGTGACCGGGACGAGCCGATCGAGCAACTGGAGAACGTACGGTCGGGCACCTCGTCCTACCCGGTGAGCCTGAAGTGGACGGTCAAGGGCGAGGGGTCGTTCAAGGGCACCGCGACCCTGCGGGTGATCTCCCCGTTGCCCGAGGGCGGACGTGTGGAGGACAAGGCGACCTTCACCTACCGGTGCCGGTGACAGGTGCCGATGACACTGTTCGGAGCCAACCCGGAGGCCGCCGCCACTGCGCGGCCGGCCGCGATCTGACTAATCTGGCGGCCATGACCACGCAAACCCCCGCAGGCTGGTACCCCGACCCTTATGGGTCACCGAATCTCCGGTGGTGGGACGGGAACCAGTGGACCGACGCGACACACCCGCTGGAACCTCCGTCGCAGGGGGCTCCGGCGGGCACGCACACCGGGCCTCAGACGGCGCAGCCGGGGCCCGGGCCCGGGGTGGGCACCGGCCCCCAGGGCGCGCCTCAGGAGGCGTTCCAGCCCGGCACGGGGCCCCAGTCCGCCCCTCAGTCCGGCCCGCAGCCGGCCCCCCAGTCCGGCCCGCAGCGGCCCGAGCCGCAGGACGCGCCGCCGGGCGGGTTCCAGCCGGGGCCGGGGGCCGGTGGGCCGTCCGGGCCGCAGCCGGGGCCCGGGGGCGGCCCGCCCCCGCCGTTCACCGGCGGTGAGGTCCGCCCGCCCGGCCAGCCGCCGCAGGGCGGACCCCAGCCGCTCTACGGCACGTACGCCGGGCAGCCCTCCTACGGCACGCAACCGCAGTACGCGCCGGTCGACGGCCCCGACGCCCCGACCGACCGGGTCTCACCCGCGCCTTCGGCAGGCCCGTGGTCCCAGCCGTGGAACCCGCAGGGGGGCACCACCGTCCAGCTCCCCTCCCCCGACTTCGGGCCGCCCGGCGGCCCGCCGCCCGGGCGGAAGGCGTGGCCGTGGTTCGCGGCCGGCGGCGCGCTGCTCGTGGTGATCGCCATCGTCGCCGTGGTCGTGCTGGTCGTGAACAACGGCGCCGGTCGTCCCGTCGCAGACGAGACGACCGCGCCCACCGAGACCGTCGAGCCCACGCCCTCCCCCTCGGAGACCACGCCGAGCCCGCCGCCCTCGCCCAGCCCCACCACCAGCTCCGAGGAGCTGCCTCAGCCGCAGAACGGCGAGATCGTCGATCCCGGCTCCGGATTCACCTACAAGGTGCCCGAGGGCTCCGACTGGACGGTCCCCGAGCAGCTCAACAACCCCGACAACCCCGACGCGCAGAAGTGGTCCAGCGGCATCCAGGCGATGTCGCACAAGGGCTACGAGGCCAGCAAGGACTGGGTCGGCAACATCTACGCGGGCGTGCTGCACAAGGACTTCCCCTATCAGGGCCCGGCGACGCTCAAGCTCTCGGCCGAAACCCTCTGGCAGTACTTCCACCAGAACTTCTACGAGCCCCCGCACAAGACGAAGGTCATCCGCAGCGAGGCCATGGAGGTCGGCGGCAAGCAGGGCTGGGTGCTGGAGTTCGAGCTGGACTTCTCCGAGCAGTCCAAGACGCAGGGCTGGAAGTGGAAGAAGGAACGCGGCGCGCTGGTGCTGGTGGATCGGGGGAACGGCGGCCCGCCGTCCCTGCTCTACACCTCCATTCCGGACAACCTGGACACATCGGTTGTGAAGAACGTCCTCGACTCGCTCAAGATCTCCTGAATGGGGGCACTAGTCTGTCTCTATGAGTGAGCTGCTGGTCTGGATCGACTGTGAGATGACCGGGCTCAACCTCGGCCGTGACGCGCTCGTCGAGGTGGCCTGTGTCGTCACCGACAGTGAGCTCAACCAGCTTGACGAGGGCGTCGACGTGGTCATCAAACCCCCGCCCGAGGCCGTCGAGCAGATGTCGGAGATCGTGCGCGAGATGCACACCGCCTCCGGCCTGCTGCCGGAGCTGGGCGGGGGCGTGACGCTGGCCGAGGCGGAGGCCATGGTGCTCGACTACATCAAGGGGCACGTGCCCGAGCCCAAACGGGCTCCGCTGTGCGGCAACTCGATCGCGACGGACCGGTCGTTCCTGGTGCGCGACATGCCCGCGGTGGACGCGTACCTGCACTATCGCATGATCGACGTCTCCTCGGTCAAGGAACTGGTCCGGCGCTGGTACCCACGGGTCTACTTCGCCTCACCGGAGAAGCAGGGCGGCCACCGGGCCTTGGCCGACATCACCGAGAGCATCCGTGAGCTGCGCTACTACCGGGCCGCCGTGTTCGTCCCGCAGCCCGGCCCCGACTCCAGCACCGCCCGCGAGGTGGCCGAGATCATCATGTCCCGCTGATCGCCGCTCCCGGCCGGCCACCGCTTCCGGGAGGCCCGTGCGGGCGCGCCGGAACGGGCGGGACGAAACGCCGGGAAAAACCGCTACACTTCTAGCGTGCCTTCGCGGCGGGCCTGATCCCGCCGCGGCGTACATGGTGGGCGTAGCTCAGTTGGCAGAGCGCCAGGTTGTGGTCCTGGATGTCGTGGGTTCAAGTCCCATCGCTCACCCCCATGGCGGCCGGTCCGGTGGACCGGCCGCCAATGTTTTTTGGGCTACCTGACCGACTTCGCCCCCAAAGTTTGATATTGGGAGTTATGCTCGCTGTCAACTAATACGCCGGAAGGGCGGGGGCCGCGGCGACCGATGAGCCACCGGAGGCCGGATGAGAGTCGAAGACCCCGCTTTCGGAGCCGAACGCGCCGACGTGCGGCTCGTCGCGGGTTTGAGCAAGCGTGAGACAGAGGTCATGGAGCTGATCGCGACCGGTCACTCCAACGGCGAGATCGCCCAGCGGCTGTTCCTGAGCGAGAAAACGGTCAAGAACCACGTCAACCGCATCTACGCCAAGCTCGGGGTGGACTCCCGGGGCACCGCGATCGGCCTGTGGCGCGGTACCACGTCCAGCGAGGAGCGATCCTGACGCCCACGGTCCCGGTGGCGTGACGCCCCTTCAGGAGGGGTGGGTCGCCACGACGCCGGAGATCGCGGTCAGGCCCTGCTCGATCTCGGCCGCGGTGACCGACAGCGCCGGGCGCAGGCGCAGCGAGCGCTCCCCGCAGGGGAGCAGCAGGACGCCGCCCTCGTCGCGCACGCGGGCCAGCACGGTGTTCCTGGTCTCGGTGTCGGGCAGGTCGAAGGCGCACATCAGGCCGCGCCCTCGGGCCGCCGAGACCAGGTCGGGGCGGTCGGCCTGGATCTTGTGCAGGCCGGCCAGCAGGCGTTCGCCGAGTTCGGCGGCGCGCTGGATGAGGCCGTCCCGCTCGATGATCTCCAGCATGCGCCGCGACCTGACCATGTCGATCAGCCCGCCGCCCCAGGTGGAGTTGATCCGCCCGCTGATCTGGAAGACGTTCCCCGTCACCTCGTCCACCCTGCGGCCCGCCATGATCCCGCCGACCTGGATCTTCTTGGCGAAGGCCACGATGTCGGGGGCGAGGCCGAGCTGCTGGTAGGCCCACGGCGTGCCGGTGAGGCCCGCCCCGGTCTGCACCTCGTCGAGCACGAACAGCGCGTCGTGCCGATGGCAGAGGTCCTGCATCGCGCGCAGGAACTCGGCCCGCATGTGGTTGTCGCCGCCCTCGCCCTGGATGGGCTCGGCGATGAAGCAGGCGATGTCGTGCGGGTGGGCCTCGAACGCGGCCCGCGCCTGGGCCAGCGCCCGCTGCTCGGCGGCCTCCACTCCGCCGGGGGCGTCCCGGTACAGGTTGGTCGCGGGCACCTCGATGCGCGGCCAGTCGAAGATGGGGAACCGCTCGGTCTTGACCGGGTCGGTGTTGGTGAGCGAGAGGGTGTAGCCGCTGCGCCCGTGGAAGGCGCGGGTGAGGTGCAGCACCTTGGTACCGAGCGCCGGTGAGCGCCCGTGCGCCTCGTTGTGCCTGCTCTTCCAGTCGAAGGCGGTCTTGAGCGCGTTCTCCACGGCGAGCGCGCCACCCTCGACGAAGAACAGGTGCGGCAGTTCAGGGTCGCCCAGCACGCGGGCGAAGGTGTCGGCGAAGTCGGCCAGGTAGCTGGTGTAGAGGTCGGAGTTGGCCGGCTTGTTGGCCGCGACCTTGCCGAGCAGCGCAAGGAACTCCGGATCGTCGTCGAAGGGGTTGATCCCGAGCGGCGCGGAGGCGAAGAACGTGTAGAAGTCGAGGAACCGCCGGCCGGTCCGGCCGTCGTGCAGCCAGGAGCCCTGGCTGCGGTCGAGGTCGGGTTCCAGGTGGAACCCGTCGGTGAGCAGGTGGCGGGATAGCCGGTCGCGTAGATCCATGTCCCCTCCAGAAGCACGCCTTGGCGGCGATCCTTATGATTCCCGGGTACATACGACCATATGCGGAAAATTTACGGTTGACGAGCCCATGAGTAGGAAGATATTCGGCTACCCTCCGATCGACACCGGGGGTGCCCACTACCCCGGAAGGTGCGGCGAACGCTGAGACGACACGGTCACCTCGCCCGCTACGGAGGATCGGTGCGGCCTACCGATAGACTCGGCACCGACCAGCGGGCGCGAAAGGATGCCGATCATCGCCAGCGCTTCCTTCCCTCCAGACCGGCCGCGGCCGGCCCGGAGCCATGTGATGGAGTCGGCGATCCTGACCGGTCGCCCACTGAGCCCGGCCGACGTCCTCCGCTGGACCTGCCCGCACGATCGCCAGGCCGGGCAGGGCTGCGTCACCTGCTACCAGGCTTCGGCCGACGCCGATCCGGCATTGCCGCTGTGGGACGTGGCGGTGTGGTTCACCATAAACGGGCCGATTCCGATCAGAGCGCTACAGGATGTGCATCGTCACGGCCGCCGTTTCACCCTCGACCAGCCCTCGACACCTTTGATCTACCTGCTGAGCGGCCAGATGCGGGCCGGTTCGGGCGCGGAGGCGGTGGCGGGTGTGGCCGGATTCCTGCTCCAGAACCGGCACATCGTCCAGGAGTTCACGGTGACGGAGATCCGCGCGATCCACTCCTGACGAACACGCCCCCGGCAAAGAGCCAGGCTCGCACCCATGAGGGTACGAGCCTGGTTCGTGGCGAGACGTTTGTCAGGCGGGAACGATGTTCTCGGCCTGAGGGCCCTTCTGGCCCTGGGTGACGTCGAAGGCCACCTTCTGTCCCTCGCGCAGCTCGCGGTAGCCGCCCTGAGAGACGATGTTGGAGTAGTGGGCGAAGACGTCGGCGCCGCCGCCGTCCTGCTCAATGAAGCCGAAGCCCTTTTCCGCGTTGAACCACTTCACAGTGCCATTAGCCATGTCGATCTCCTCTTGAGAGGTGAAGCCGGAATCCGCACTCTGCGAATTCCGCGTCGCCGTAATAGGCCCACCCGGAGGGACCGGCAAACAAAAATGCACCTGAGGTTACATACCGTCAGGTGCACACAAGCTCTTATGGGTACCAAACTGCAACTGACTTCAGAGTATCACACCCCGGTCTGGCATGCCTCACGCTCCAGCACGCGACCTCCATCGAGTCGTGGAAGGTCGCGCCGCGCGAGTCCACCACCAGCGCGAGGACGGTCTCGCGGCCGGTCCTGGTGACCCCGGCAGGGCCGGGGTCAGGAGCGGTCAGTCGCGCCGGCGCAGTTCTTCGTTGATGCGCAGGGCCTCGGCGAGTTGGTCTTCCAAGATGATGATGCGGCAGGCCGCTTCCAGCGGGGTGCCTTGGTCGACGAGTTCGCGGGCGCGGGCGGCCAGACGTAGCTGGTAGCGGGAGAAGCGGCGGTGGCCGCCCTCCGAGCGCAGCGGCTCGATCAGCTTGGCGGCCCCGAGGCTGCGCAGGAACGCCGGGGTGACGCCGAGGATCTCGGCGGCCCGGCCCATGCTGTAAGCGGGGTAGTCCTCATCATCGAGCCGCTGTTCGGGGCTGCCGCCCGAGGGGGCCGGGTTGTCGGCCGATTTCGCAAGGGTGTGGCGAGGCCGCTCTCGGCTGGAGCCGGCGGCCGGTGCCGGTGCTGTTTGATCCATTCAACCTTCCCACATGCGAACAGGGGCCCCGGCGCCATTATGCGCCGGGGCCCAGAGGTTTAACACCATCGACCGGTCCTGTTGACCGGTTCACTTGTTCCGCGCCAGCCGCCAGATGCGGGGGTGCGGGGATCGCATAAGCGTGACCGTAGACCACCGTCCTCTTCGTGGAGCTGCGGTACCCGTGCGGCGATGCACTGCCTGCGACGGGCGATCCTGATGGCGTTCAACACTCCCTTCCGGTTTTCTTCGTACGTCGACACAGTCGGACTACGTGTGTCGCCTTCGTGCAACGGCGGCGTGTCCACTGACCTGCCGCCTCTGTCTTACCGTCTTACCGTCCACGCTCGTCCGGGCAGTTCGTCATGGTGCTCGTTCTGGGCTGCCCTCGTGGATGCGTCCCTTGCGATGTCAGAAACACTACCCCCGTCCTGCGCGGATGTCTACCGTGACGGCTACAGATTTTCTGGTGTCAGCGGTCGTCGTCCAGGACGAGCAGTCCTCGCCGGAAGGCGGTGGCGACGGCGGCTGCGCGGTCGTTGACGCCGAGCTTGGCGTAGATGTGCAGGACGTGGCTCTTGACCGTGGCCTCGCTGATGAACAGGCGTGCAGCGGCCTCCCGGTTGGTGGCGCCCTCGGCGATGAGGCGGAGGACCTCCAGCTCCCGGGCGCTCAGCGGGTCGGCGGGGGCACGGACCTGGCCGAGCAGGCGGGTGGCGACCGATGGGGAGAGCACGGCCTCGCCGCGCGCCGCCGTGCGCACGGCCTGGGCGAGTTCGTCACGGCCGGTGTCCTTGAGGAGGTAGCCGGTGGCTCCGGCCTCGATGGCGGGCAGCACGTCCCGGTCGGTGTCGTAGGTGGTGAGGACGAGGACGCGGGCGGCGATGCCGAGCCGGGCGAGTTCCTTGATCGCCGTGACGCCGTCCATCCTGGGCATGCGGAGATCCATGAGGATCACATCGGGGTTCAGCGCCCGCGCGAGCGCGACCGCCTGAGCGCCGTCCGCGGCCTCGCCGAGCACCTCGAAGGCCGGGTCGCCGGTGAACATGCCACGAATGCCGTCGCGGACGATGGGGTGATCGTCGGCGATCAGCAGCCGGATCGGGGCGTCAGCCACGGGCCACCGCCGGGACGCCGGCGGAGATCGCGGTGCCCGCGCCGGGCTCGGACTCGATGTCCAGCGTGCCCGCCAGGCGGGCCACCCGCTTGCGCATCGCGGTCAAACCGAACCCCCCGCCGTCGCGGACGCGCTCGGGATCGAATCCGGTGCCGTCGTCGCGGACGTCCAGGCTGATCATGTCCTCCATGTACGACAGGGTCACGCCGACCCGGGACGCGCCGGCGTGCTTGGCGGCGTTGGCCAGGGCCTCCTGCGCCGTACGCAGCAACGTCTCCTCCACCTCCGGATGCATGGGACGGACCGCACCAGTGAGGGTGAAGTCCGCCCGTACTCCGTTGAGTTCGCCCCACTCGGTCACGACGTCCTTCAGGGCCTGGGACAGCAGCGCCGCCTCCAACCGGCCCGGTCCCACCGCGTGCACCGAGCGCCGGGCCTCGGCCAGGCTCTCCCGCGCCAGCCGTATCGCATTGTCCACAGGACGGTGCCAGTCCTCGGCCCGCTTCGCCGCCTGAAGCTGGGTGATGATGCCGGTCAGGCCCTGGGCCAGGGTGTCGTGGATCTCGGCCGCCATGCGCTGCCGCTCGTCGAGCACGCCCGCCTCGCGGGCCTGTACGAGCAACTGGGCCTGAAGCCCGGCGTTCTCCCGCATGGCCGCCTCCAGTTGCGCCACCATGCGCTTGCGTTCGGCGCTCCGCTCGGTGGTGATCTCACCGGCGAAGCTGAACAGGGCCACCGCCGCCACGATCGCGGCGGTGAAGAACAGATAGGCGAGGATCGCGGAGAGGGTGAGGTCGGGCAGGCCGCGGTTGTAGGCCGCGACACTGATCGCCGCGATGGCCGTCACCCCGGCGAACCTCCACTTCCCCTTCAGGTATTGCCAGGAGTGGATATATCCGGCGATGCCGAAGAAGCTCGCGAACCACCCGCTCTGCATGCACAGCACGCCGATCAGCGCCACGAGCCCGGCCATGTAGAGCGCGTTACGCGGCATCAGCCGCATCCAGGCGGCGGCGAGCACGGCGAGGCCGGACGTGGCCCACGGCTCGCCGTCGGTGAGCAGAGCGAGCACCGCGGAGATCACCAGCAGGACGTACGGCGCGACCGCCGTCTGCCGCTCCAGCAGGGGCTCCCATCGGTCGAGCCGCCCGGTCATGCCTTACTCCCAGCGGAAGAACTTGGCCGCGGCGATGCTGATGACCAGGGCATAGACGGCCATCACACCCAGCGGCAAGGGGCTGGGAGCACTGCCCGCCCAGACCTCGCGAAGGCTCTGCCCGAAAGCGCCCAGAGGGGTGTACTCCCCGATGCGTGCCACGATAGCGGGCATCTGATGCGTCGGCTGGATGAGCCCTGCGAGGTAGGCCATCGGGAAGTACAGCAGCACCCCGATGCCGTTGGCGGCCCGGCCGCTCGGCGCGAGCGCCGCCACGAGCAGGCCGATGGCGAACATACCGGCCGTACCGAGCAGGAACACCAGCACACCGGGCAGCACCCCCGTGGGCAGGTGCGCCGAAAGAACGGTGCCCGCGCCCGCCACCAGCAGCCCGCACGCGGTCACCGCCAGGACGAGTTGCAGGAGCAGTTGCACCACCAGCAGGTTGCCCGGACGCACCGGCGTGGTCGACAGCCTGCGCAGGATGCCGCGCTCGCGATAGGTGGCCAGGGTGGTGGGCAGCAGGTACAGGCCGACCAGCCCGACGGCGATGGCCAGCGCCATCGGCAGCAGGACCGTGTCACCCGGCTCGATCGAGCTGCCGAACACCACCAGGATGAACAGCGGGATGAGCAGCGAGAACAGCGCCCCGGGCTCTCGGGTCAGCAGCTTGGTCTCGGCAATGGCGAGCTTCATCATGATCGGTCTACTCCTTCAGCCGAAGGACCGGCCGGTCAGGGCGGTGAACGCGTCTTCCAACGTGCGCTTGTCGATGCGGAGGTCACTGACCAGGACCTGGTGGCGGGCCAGATGCGCGGTGACCGCCGTGGCGAAGTCGCCCCTGCCCGTGACGACCACCCGGTCTCCCTCCCGGGACACGCCGATCACCCCAGGGAGCCGCGCCAGGTCGATCATGTCCCCGGACATCAGCGTGAACCGCATCTGGTGCTCGCCACCGACCAGCCCGGCCGGGCTGTCGATCGCCACGACCTCGCCGCGGTTCAGCACGGCGACGCGGTCGCACAGCTCCTCGACCTCGTCCATGAAGTGGCTGACCAGCACCACCGTCACCCCGCCGGCGCGCACGCGCTTGATCAGTTCCCAGGTGGTACGGCGGGCCTGGGGGTCCAGGCCCGTGGTGAGCTCGTCCAGGAACGCCACCCGCGGATTGCCCACCAGCACCAGCGCGATGAACAACCGCTGCTGCTGACCGCCCGACAGCTTCCCGAACCGGACGTTGCGCTTGTCGGCCAGCCCCCATTCCTCCAGCAGCTCCCGCCAGTCACGAGGGGCCGCGTAGAAGGACGCGTACAGGTCGAGCGCCTCCCACACCTTCAGGTTCTCCGGCAACCGGGTCTGCTGGAGTTGCACCCCGATCAGCTCGCGCGTCCTGCGCCCGTCCTTGATCGGGTCCAGCCCGAGCACCCTGATCGACCCGCCGTCGGACCGCCGCAGCCCCTCCACACACTCGACCGTGGTGGTCTTACCGGTGCCGTTCGGCCCGAGGATGCCGAAGATCTCGCCTTCCTCCACCGAGAACGACACGCCGTCCAGAACCGTCAGATCCGCGTACCGCTTACGGAGTTCGGTGACTTCGATGACTGCCATGGATCAAGCATCGGCCGCCTGCCCGCACGGCGAATCGACCTGTCGGCCATGATCGGCCGCGTATGGTGCTGACCCGGAAATCAACCGAACGGTGGATACCGCCGCTTCGGCACGTCTGCGCGTACGTTGCCCCGCACCGCCGGGGCACGAGTGGGTGACGCCCGCCCCTTGGCCCTTGGCGGACGGGGGCCGGCGCCCCTGATGGGCGCCGGCCCGGGATCTCGGTGGCGTGCCTCAGGCGGCCGCTCCCACCGGGGCCTTCTCCAGCCAGGCCTCGTCCCAGGTGTGCCGATCGATCTGGCCGGTCACGGGCAGTCCCTTGAACTCCTGGAGTTCCTTGCAGGCCCGCTCGGTATTGGGGCCGAAGTCGCCGTCTACCGCGAGGTCCGGCCAGCCGCGGTTGTTCACCTGCCGCTGCCACTGGCGCACGAACGGGTTGTCCATGTCGCCCTTCTTCAGGACGCGGTCAGGCGGGGACTTGGGCTGCGTGCTGCGTGCCTCCCAGGTGGCCTCCCAGGTGATGGGACCGACGATGCCGTCGATTTCCAGGCCGTGTTCCATCTGGAAGTTGGCGCACAGGCGCTTGCTCTCCTGCCCGTAGTCACCGTCGACGACGATATGCCAGCCGCGGTTCCGCAACTGCTGTTGCCATTTTCTGACATTCGGGGTCCGCTGGATCGGCGGGTACCTCATGAGCGGTGGTTCGAATGGCGGTGCCGACATTCGCTTTCCCCCTCCTCGTGGTGATGTGGTGGCGGCCCGGAGAGGACCGCGTCGATGTAGACCTATCCGGAAATCAGGTCACATTTCCAGACCATCACAGGTCAGCAGGGGTGAGTACCATCCAGAAAGGATTTGACCGGCACCTTAGGACAATGTGACCGGTATCACAGTCGCCACCCGAAACTCGACACCGCTACCCGCATTTAGCGATCGATTGGAAAAAGCATCGAAATGGCGATACCCGATCGGGCCGCACGCCGCCGGCGTTTTACGCGGGGTGTGACCGGCCGATACCCGGCGCTGATGTGGCGGGCGGCTAGGAGCCGAAGACCTCGGGCGGCGGCACCGGCGCGAGCACCGCCTGGCCGTCCCTGATCGGCGCGGCTCCGGCCACGAAGCGGGTCAGGTCCTCGCCGTGAACGCAGCGCGCCTGGGTGAGGCCGCCCGCCGCGCGCCGGGTGAGGCCGGCCACCGGGAGTTCGACCCGCGAGGCGGCGAGGATCAGGTTGCCGAACCTGCGCCCGCGCATCACCCCCGGCTCGGCCAGCAGCACCACGTGCCGGAAGGTCTCGCACACGGTCGCGGCGAACCTGCGGGCGAACGCGAGCCCCTTGCCGTCGGCCAGGTTGACCAGCAGCGTCCCCCGGTGGCGCAGCACGCGGGCGATGTCGCCGAGGTACTCCACGGTGGCCAGTTCGATCGGCATCACCGCGCCGGTGAACGCGTCGAGCACCACGAGGTCGGCCGAGTCGTCCCAGATGCCGCCGATCGCGGCCCGCCCGTCGTCGATCCGCACCTTTAAGCGAGGCACCGACTTGAGCCGCAACTGGTCGCGGACGAGCTGGATCAGCGCGGCGTCGCGTTCGGCGACGATCTGCCGGGACCCGGGACGGGAGGCGGCGACATAGCGGGGGATCGTACACGCGCCGCCGCCGATGTGGACCGCGTCCAGCGGCCCTTCCGCGAGCAGGTCGATCACGTCGGCCATCAGCCTGACGTACTCGAAGTCGAGGTAGAGCGGGTCGTCCAGATCGACGTAGGACTGCGGGACCCCGTCACAGGTCAGCACCCAGCCGCTGGGCCGGTCCAGGTCGCGGAGAAGTTCGACCTCGCCGTAGGACACCGCGTAGCGACCCGGCTCGGGCTCGCGGGGGACGCGCCGGGCCATCATGCCGGATCTTTCATGATTGGGTCCTTTTTGCCGTGTTCGTTCTGGTATACCGCTGGGGGACAAGGCCCTCGGAAGAAACCGTATGCCGATGAAGAGGCTGCTCGTACTGCTGACCGTCGTGCTCGCCGTGCTGGGCGGGGCCGGCGTGGTCGCGCTGTACCCGCGGCTCATGCCCGTCAGCGGCGCCCCGGACGAGGTGGCCCGCGCCTACCTGACCGCCTGGCGGGCCGGTGACCTGGGCGCGATGCGCGGCCTGGTGGCGGACCCGCCCGCCGACTTCGCCGAACGGCACCGGCGCTTCGACGCCGGCCTCCGGGTCGCGTCGCTCACCGTGGAGGCGAAGACGCTGACGCGGGACGGGGAGGAGGCCGCGCGGCTCGCGTTCAAGGGGACCCGGCAGATTCGCGACCTCAGGCCGTGGCCGTTCGCGGGGACGCTGCGGCTGGCGGTCCACGACCGGCGCTGGAAGGTGCTCTGGGGGCCGGAGGTGCTGCATCCCGCGCTGCGGGACGGCGGGTCGCTGCGGCTCACCGAGATCAAGGTGCCCTCCACCGAGCTGCTGACCCGGACCGGCGAGGCCATGCCGAAGGACCACGCCGCCGAGCCGTACCTCGCCGAGCTGGGCGGCAGGCTCGGCGCGCCGGTGACCGGCTGGGCGATCGAGGCCGAACGCGCCAGCCAGGCCCGGCGGCTGGTCACCTACCAGCCGGCGGCGAAGCGCAAGGTCCGCACCACACTGTCGCGCCCGGTGCAGGCGGCGGCGGCGCGGGCGCTGGACGGCGTACGGCAGGCCGCCGCGATCGTCGCGGTACGGCCCGGCACCGGGGAGGTCCTGGCCGTCGCCGACCGCCTGGAGCCCGACGCGCGTGGAGGCCGGCGGGCCGCGTTCGAGGAGGCGACGCAGCCGGGCGGGGCCTTCCAGGTGGTGACCGCCGCCGCGCTGCTGTCGGCCGGGCTGACACCGCAGAGCGAGGTCGCCTGCCCGCGCGACTTCACACCGAAGGGGACCCGCCGGATCGCCAACCCGGGCCGGACCGCGCACGGCACGGTCTCACTGGCCAAGGCGCTGGCGCTGTCCTGCGACACGGCGTTCGCCCGGCAGGCCGTGGACCGGCTGGGCGGCGGCAGGCTCGCCGCCCAGGCCGCGGCGCTCGGGTTCGGGCGCAGGCTCGGTTCGGGGGTGCGGGGCACCTGCGGCACGCCCCCCGGCGAGGCTCGCCGCCTGCCGTACGACGCGATCGGGCACGGCACGGTACGCGCCACGCCGCTGTGCATGGCACTGGTCGCGGCGGCGGTGCGGAACGGCACCTGGCACCCGCCCCGGCTCACCGCCGCGCGGACCGCGCGGGCCCTGGGCAAGGTCCGGCCGAAGAACGTGCCGGTGCCCCGCGACGTGCTGTCCGGCCTGCGCGCGATGCTGCGGGCCGAGGCCGCCCAGCGCCGCCTGGCCAAGGGCTCGGCCGGCCACACGGGCGGCACCCGCCCCGGCCCGGGCGGCCGGGCCGACGCCTGGTTCATCGGCTACCGCGGCGACGTCGCCTTCGCCGTCCTGGTCAAGAACGGCGGCCCGCCCCGCGATTCCGCCCTCCCCATCGCCGCCCGCTTCCTGCGCGCCCTCTGACCCGCCCGTCAGTCGTTGTTGTTGTTCGGGGCGCGGGTGAGGGTGAGGCAGGCGACGCGTTCGCCCGCCTCGCCGGCCTGGGGGCCCTCGGTGGTGGTGGGCTTGGCGTGGATGACCAGGGAGCCGGGCAGGCGGGTCTCCGAGAGGGTCCAGGGCTGCTTGGACTTGGCCTCGGCGTCGCCCTCACTGTTGGTCTTGAGGTCCAGCCACACCTCATTGACCGGGTTCGCCGGGTTCTGTGCGGTGGCGGTGCCGTTCGGGCTGGGCGCCATGGTGTCGGTGGGCGCGCCCGTGGGGCTGTCCGTCGGGCCGTTGGTGGGGCCACTGGTGGGGCTCGCCGCGAAGCCCTGCGGGCCGTTCGTGGGGCTGCCGGTCGGGCTCTCGTCGGGGCTGCCGGTCGGGCTTTCCTCGGGTCCGGCGGTCGATGTCGGGGTGCCGGTGGCCTCCTGGCCCCGGAAGTGCGGGCCGGAGTCGTCCGGGTTCTCGCCGCAGGGGTTGACGTGCAGGTGCGCGCCGTACTGCCGGTCGGGCAGCAGCCCGTCCACGCTCAGCTCCGAGGCCGTGCCCTCCCCCTTGGACGCGACCGTCACCTCGCCCTTGGCGCCGGACGGCACCAGCTTCTCGTCGTAGACCACCGCGTTCTCGCCCTCCGCGAACGGCACGAAGGTGCCTTGGCCTTTCAGGCGGATGGACTTGGCCCCGGTGGCGTCCGGCGACGGCGAGCCGGTCTGCGTCGGTGACGCTGGGGCGGCTGCGGGCCCCTGGGCCTGCGGAGCCTGCTGCCCGGCCGAGCACGCCGCGGTCGCGGCGTATCCGGCGCCGAGCACGGCGAGCATGAGGACATGGACATGACGACGACGGTCTAGTGGGCGGCGCATCGCGGGATCTCCCCCTGTTTGCGGATGGAACCAAGGTCCACCGCCCACTCTAAAGCGTAATCATTCAAGCACTAAGCGTGACTTTCTATATTCTCCACAATCCTGTCGATGTCGGCGGCCAGCCCGAAGTCGGACTCCGTCAGCCCGCCCGCGGAGTGCGTGGTCAGCGCGAAGGTCACCGTCCGCCACCGGATGTCGATGTCGGGGTGGTGGTCGAGTTCCTCGGCGCGTACGGCCACCGCGTCCACGATCCGGATGGCCGTGGGGAAGTCGCGCGCGGTCACCTCGCGCCGGATCTCCCGGCCCTCGCGCCGCCACGCGGGCAGTACGCCCAGCCTCTTGACGATCTCGGATTCAGCCAGCATGCCTCCAGGACATCACGGCCGGGCGCGGCCGTCGACGCTCGGGTGGGGGGCCGCCGCAATCTGAGCGGCTACTTGAGCGCCCCGGCGGTCAGGCCGGACTGGATCTGCCGCTGGAAGATGATGTAGACCAGCAGCACCGGAATGATCGCCATGCTGAGCGCGGCGAACAGCCCCGGCCAGTCGGACTCGTACCCCGCGATCGTCGAGATGTCCGCGATGCCCTGGGTGATGACCCATTTCTCGCGATCCGCCGGCAGCAACACCAGCGGCAGCAGGTACTGGTTCCACTGCCCGAGGATGTTGAAGATGCCGATACTGATCATGCCCGGCTTCGCCATCGGCAGCATGACCTGGAAGAACGTACGCGTGTGCGAACAGCCGTCCATCATCGCCGCCTCGGCCACCGACGTGGGCAGCGTGCGGAAGAAGGCGGTGAGGAAGAACACGGTGAACGGCAGCGAGTACGCGATGTAGACCAGGACCAGCCCGAAGTGGGTGTTCAGCAGCCCGAACTGCTTCACCACGAAGAACAGCGGCACCAACGCCAGGAAGACCGGGAAGGCCATGCCGGACACGAACAGGTAGTAGATCGCCCGGTTCCCGGGGAAGCGGTACCGGGCGAGCACATAGGCGGCCATCGAGCCGAGCAGCATGGTGCCCGCCGTGCCGAAGGCCACCACGATCACGCTGTTCAGCAGGTACCGCCCCACCTGCGCGCGGTCCCAGGCGCGACCCCAGTTCTCCCAGCGCAGCTCGGCCGGCAGCGACCAGGCGTCGCCGAACAGCTCGGTGTTGTTCTTGAAGGAGGACAGGAACGTCCACAGCAGCGGGACGATCACCAGCAGCGCCCACACGAACAGGGCGAGGTGGGCGAGCCCCCCGAACACCCCCAGCTCGTTGCGCCGGGGACGCGCTCTCTTGTGGGTCACCCGTTCCGCCGCCGCCTTCTCGACCGTCGTGCGAGTAGCCATGAGCCCTTCTCACAACTCGATCCGCTCGCGCCTGGACACCCGGAGGGTCAGCGCGGCGAAGGTGATGGTCAGGAAGAACAGCGCCACTCCCATGGCCGAGGCGTAGCCGAAGTCGGAGTAGCTGAACGCGGTCTTCCAGATTTCCAGGGGCAGCACGGTCGTGGAGTTGTCCGGGCCGCCGCGGTCCACCGAGAGGACCTGGACGAGTGCGAAGCCGTCGAACGCCGCGATGCCCAGGTACACCCAGCCGACCTGGAGGGTGTCCCACAGCAGCGGCAGCGTGATGCTGAAGAACAGCCGGAACCGCCCGGCCCCGTCCAGCGCCGCCGCCTCGAAGACGTCCCGGGGGATCGCCGCCATCCCGGCGGAGAACAGGACGACGTAGAAGCCGACCGCCTGCCACACCATCACCGCGATGATCGCCCAGAACGCGATGCTCGGTTCGGTCAGCCAGCC
This sequence comes from Spongiactinospora sp. 9N601, assembly GCF_044326295.1. Classification (NCBI taxonomy): domain Bacteria; kingdom Bacillati; phylum Actinomycetota; class Actinomycetes; order Streptosporangiales; family Streptosporangiaceae; genus Spongiactinospora; species Spongiactinospora sp. 9N601. The sequence continues at coordinate 99,847 of NZ_JBIRBB010000010.1, read as the reverse complement.
GACCGGCTCGATCCCGAGCCGGATCAGCACCCCGTTGACCACGCCGCTGTCGTCCGGGCGGTACACCGCCTGGAACAGCACCCCGACCACGGCGACGGCCAGGACCTGGGGGAAGAAGAACACCACCCGGTAGACCTTCGACCCCCAGACCCCCGTCATGCTCCCCCCGCGCTGTCCGCCGCCCAGGTTGAGCAGGAACGCGAAGAAGAGGGAGATGCCGATGGTGAGCACCGGCAGGGCGACCAGCAGGACCCCGTGGTGCCGCAGCGCGGCCCAGAAGACCTCGTCGCCGAACATCGTCAGGAAGTTCTCGAAGCCCACGTAGTTCGGGCTCGCCGCCACCCCGCGCCAGTCCGTCAGGGCGATCTGGAACGCCTGGATGTACGGGCTGATCACGAAGACGACGTACAGGGCCACCGGCGCGATGAGGAACCCGGCGACGAACAGGTGGGCACGTAGCCGCGACATTCCTAGCTGGTCCGCGTCTGCTTGGTGATCCTCTTGTCCTTCTTGGTCTTGTCAGCCTCTTTCTGCACGTTCTCGGCGAACTGCTGCGGGGTGATCCGCCCGGCCATCACCGAGTTGGTCTGCGCCTGGGAGTAGTCGTAGAGCTTCTTGTACCAGCCCTCGTAGCGGGCGTCGGTGATGACGTTCTGGCCCGCCGCGCTCTGCACGGCCGCGGCGCTCTTCAGGCCGGGCGGGAGGTCCACGCCGTCGGCCGCGCCGTTGACCACGGTGAGGTTCTTGGTCTCCTGGGTGAAGCCGCGCGCCCCCTCCTGGGAGAGCATCACCCGCAGGTACTCCATGCCGCCCAGCGGGTTCTTGCCCTTGGCGGAGACGAAGAAGTTCTCGCCCACGCCGACGAAGAACGCCCCGGTCGGCATGACGTCGCCACCGGTGATGTCGGGCAGCGCCATGACGGCGTACTCGAAGTCGTCCGGGATCTCCTTGGCCATCTCGTTCTCCACCCAGGAGCCGGTGGGGTAGAAGGCGACCTTGTTCTGGAGCTGCTTGAGCTGGGTCTGGGTGTGGTCCAGGCCGAAGTACGCCTTGTCGCCGAACTGCTTTTGCAGGTCGGCCCAGACGGTCACGGCCTTGATCACGGCGTCCTTGGTCCAGGCCCCGTCGACCAGGTTGTCGATGTCGATGATCACCTGGTTGCCGCCGATCTTGGCGGCGGTGTAGAGGATGTTCCAGGTCTGGTAGAACGGCCCGACCTGGCCCGGGTAGGCGAACGGGGTGATCCCCGCGCCCTTGATCTGCTCGCACAGCGCCAGGAAGGCGTCCCAGGTGGTGGGCGGCTTCCAGCCCTTCTCGGCGAACAGCTTGGCGTTGTACCAGAGCCCCCGGTGCGACACGGTGTAGTTGAGCACGTGCGGCTTGCCCGCCACCAGCGCGTTGGTCAGCACGGCGGGAGTGATGGTGTCCTTGACCTTCTTGGACGGATCGTCGATCGACGGGGCGTCGAACAGCGCGGTCAGGTCGGCCAGGTGGCCTTCCGCCTGGAGGGCGACCAGGTCCAGCGGGTCGGACCCGGAGTTGTTGACCACGTCGGGGGCGTCGCCGCTGACGAACCTGGGCCGGAGCTGGGTGCCGATCCGCTGGGTGGCGGTGTGCTTGATGGCGGCCTGCGCGTACGCTTTCTTGTACAGCGGCTCGTGGATCTTGGTCGCGTAGGCGTCGGTGTAGCCACCGCTGAAGATCACCACTTCCAGGGGCGCGTCGGCCTTCACCGAGAAGGGGTTGGCCGCCGTACTGGCTCCCCCTGAGGCCACCGGGGAGGGCGCCGACGAGGCGCCGGAGCCGCTGCCGGCGGTGGCGCAGCCGGCGAGCAGTCCGGCGCCGGGGCCGGCGACGAACGCGGTGAGTCCGATACGGCGCAGCACCTGGCGCCGGCTGAAGTCAGCGGAAGAGGACATCCGTGCTCCCGTGTTGGGGGGTTGAGGAATAGGAAAGTTTCCTAACCGTTTTATGGAAGGTACGTATCCCCCCGTCCCAGCGTCAAGACCGCCCCTAGCGTCTCAACCGACCCGTGACCTCCCCGCCGCCATCCCGATTTCCTGCGCAGTGTCTAACCGCGCGTGCTAGATTCTGACCGAGCGGCCAAAATTTAGTACGGGGGGTCAGATGAGCTCCAGGACGGCCGGAGGCGACAAGCAGTCGTTCATCGAGCAGGCCCGGCGGGCCCAGATCGTCGCCTCGGCGACCAAGGTCATCGCCGAGACCGGATACGCGGGCGCGTCACTGGCGCTGATCGCCGAGGACGCGGGGATCAGCAAAGGGGTCATCTCCTACCACTTCACCTCCAAGAGCGAGCTGATGGAGGAAGTGGTGCGGCGCATCCTGACGGAGGTCGTGGAGTTCGTTGTGGAGTCCGTCAAGGACCGGGAGTCGGCCACCGAGGTGCTGCGCGGGCAGATCCTCGCCGTGGCCGCGCACATGCGGGAGCGGCCTGCGGCGATCATGGCGCTGCACGAGATCGCCGCCAACATGCGCGCTCCCGACGGCTCCCTCCGTTACGGCATCGAGGCCAACGAGGAGATCCTGCGACTGCTGGAGGGGATATACGAGATGGGACAGCGCACCGGCGAGTTCCGCGCCTTCGACTGCCGGGTGATGGCCGTCACGCACAACGCCGCGGTGAACGACATGTTCGCCTACTGGGCCACCCACCCCGGCCACGACCTCGACGCGCACGCCGCCGAACTGGCCGATGTCTTCGTCCGGGCCACCCGTAAGGAGCCCTCCGCATGACCGTGCTCCGGCTTCCCGGGACCCGGCTCCACTACATCGACAACCTGCGCACCGCGCTGACCGTCCTGGTCGTGCTGCACCACGTCGCGGTCACCTATGGCACCATCCCCGCCTGGTATCACTTCGAGCGGGCGCGGGACGCCTCCGGCCTGGCGCTGGACGTCTTCGTGGCCGTGAACCAGGCGTTCTTCATGGGGTTCTTCTTCCTGATCGCCGGAATGTTCACCCCCGGCGCCCACGACCGCAAGGGCGGCAGGGGCTTCCTGCGGGACCGCCTGATCCGGCTCGGCGTTCCGTTGCTGGTGTACCTGGTGGCGCTGCGCCCGCTGGCCGTCTTCGGCTCCTATGACGCGGTGGCCGCCGCGACGGAGCGGCCCGACCTGCCGTACTGGATGTTCTACCTGGTGACCTGGGACCCGGGGCCGATGTGGTTCGTCGAGGTGCTGCTGGTGTTCGCGGCGGTGTACGCGTTCTACCGGCGGCGCGCCTCCCGCCGTCCCGTCCCGGCCGCCGCGCCCGCCCCGCCGTCGCTGCGGGCGGTCGGGTGGTTCACGGCGGGGCTCGCGGCGGCGACCTTCCTGTGGCGGCTGGTCGTGCCGGTCGGTCTCTACGTCCCGGTGCTCGGCCTGCCCACCCCGTCCCACCTGCCGCAGTACGCGGCGCTGTTCGCGGCCGGGGTGATCGCGCACCGGCGGGGCTGGGCGGCGGCGCTGCCGGCGCGGGCCCGCCGGGCCGGGTTCGCCGCGGCCGGGGTGTCCTCCCTGCTGCTGTTCCCGGTCGTCGCGCTCGCGCCGCAGGGTGGCATGGTGCAGTCGCTGGCCCAGTCGGTCTGGGAGGCGGTCTTCGCGGTCGGCCTCATCATCGGGCTGCTCACGCTCTTCCGCGACCGGTACGCCGGGCAGGGGCGCGCGGCCGGCTTCCTGTCCGGCCACGCCTACACCGTCTACATCATCCATCCGGTGGTGCTCGTCGCGGTCAGCACCGCGGTCGCGGGGCTGCACGCCGCCGCCATCGTGAAGTTCGCCCTGGTGGCGGTGATCGCCCTGCCCCTGTGCTGGGGCCTCGCCTATCTGGTCAGGTCCCTGCCGCGCGCCGATCGCGTACTGTGAACCGCCCCGTCACACCTTCTTCGTACCTTTCGCCCGGCCGTCGATCCGCAGTTTCTCGCGTACGGCGGCGGGCAGGAAGGACGCCCGCGGGCCCGCCAGGCAGGCGTCCATCCGCGCGGCCTGACCCTTGGTGAACATGTGACACCCGGCGTCCTCGGTGTAGTCCATGTAGTTCATGAACATGTCGCCGTTGGGGCCGTTGTCGCAGCTCACCGTGGGAAAGGTGGGCAGGCCGCGGTTGTGCCCGCCCTGGTTGGGGGTGTCGTCCACGAAGTCGGTGCCCGAGCAGCCGGTCTCGTCGTCGCCCCAGATGTGGCGCAGGTTGAGCCAGTGGCCGATCTCGTGGGTGGCGGTCCGGCCCAGGTCGTACGGCGCCGCCGCGGTGCCGGTGGACCCGAACGCGCTGTGCAGGATCACCACCCCATCGGTCTCCGGCGGCCCGCCGGGGAACTGCGCGTAACCGAGGAACCCGGCCAGCTCGCACACCCACACGTTGAGGTAGCGGTCGGCCGGCCAGGCGTCCGCGCCGCCCTGGGCGGCGGACTTGACCATGTCGTCCGCGCCGAAGGAGTCGCGGGTGGTCTTCTTGCGGACGACCCCCGAGGTCGGCTTGCCCTGCGGGTCCTTGTCGGCGAGCTTGAACTCGATCAGCGGGTCGGCCACGAGGTCCTGCCACACGGCGGGGACCTTGGCGACGTCCGCGTTGGCCTTGCGGAAGTCCTGGTTGAGGATCTCGATCTGGCTGTCGATCTGCTCCTGGCCGATGTTCTGCCCGGCCGTACGGTGAACGACGTGGACGACGACCGGAATCGTCACCACCTCTCGCCGCGCGGGCGCGCGGCCGGTCTTCCTGGCGAGCGTGTCGTTCTCGATGGCGGCCAGCGCGACGGCGTAGCCGGGCCTGCTCGCCAGCATCCGGTGGTGTACCGGCATCGTGGCGCAGGGTTCGTACCCGGGCATCGGGGACGCTCCTTCCCGTTCGATTACGAACAGCGATTCTCGTTAACCGAACGTAGCCATAACCGATGACCAGCGATAAGAACACCCGGCAAGGTGCCAACCATGACAACCGGAGGTGAGTGTCGCTTGTCCTTCGCGACATCGCCACCCTGCCGCCGGGTGATCGTGACATACGGGGGACTACCCTCCTCCGAAGAAGAAGCGGACATCTCCCCCAAGGAGCGATGGGTTGCCCCTGCAGATGACGGGCGCGCCGAGCGACCCCGACCTCATCCGCCTGCCGTGGGACCTCCCCCTCGCGCAATGGCCCGAGCAGCACCTGGTCGCGCTGCCACGCGGCATCTCCCGGCACGTCGTACGGTTCGTCCGGCTGTCCGGCAACGTGTACGCGATCAAGGAGATCAGCGAGCGCTACGCCAAGGCGGAGTACCGCCTGCTGTGGGACCTCGCCCGGCTCGACACGCCCTCGGTGGAGCCCGTCGCCGTGGTCACCGGCCGCGCCGGCCACGACGGCGAGCCGCTGGACTCCGCGCTGGTCACCAGGCATCTTCAGTTCTCCCTGCCCTACCGGGCGGTCATGTCGGGCACGCTGCGCCCGGAGACCCTGATCCGGCTGCTCGACGCGCTGGCCGTGCTGCTGGTGCGGCTGCACCTCACGGGCTTCTACTGGGGCGACTGCTCGCTGTCGAACACGCTGTTCCGCAGGGACGCCGGGGCCTTCGCCGCCTACCTGGTCGACGCCGAGACCGGCGAACTGCACCCGATGCTCAGCAACGGGCAGCGCGCGCACGACATCGACATCGCGCACACGAACATCTTCGGCGAGCTGCTGGACCTTGAGGCGGGCGGGCTGCTGCACGCGTCGATCGACCCCGAGGAGACCGCCGGGCAGATCTGCGACCGCTACACGCGCCTGTGGGACGAACTGACCCAGGACGAGATCATCGAGGAGGTCGACTGGCACCGGGTGGAGCACCGCATCCGCCGGCTCAACTCGCTCGGTTTCGACGTGGCCGAGATGATGGTGCGCCGCAAGTCCGGCACCGGCCGGCTGATCGTGCGGCCCAAGGTCGTGGACGCCGGGCACCACCAGCGCCGGCTGATCCGGCTGACCGGCCTGGACGTCGAGGAGAACCAGGCCAGGCGGCTGCTCAACGACCTCGACGCCTTCCGGGTGCAGAACGGCCTGCGGCACGAGGAGGAGGCGATCGTCGCGCACCGCTGGCTGGCCGAGGTGTTCCAGCCCACGATCGAGGCGATCCCGCGCGAGTTGCGCGGCAAGCTGGAGCCCGCCCAGTTGTTCCACGAGGTGCTGGACCACCGGTGGTTCCGCTCGGAGGCGGCCGGGCACGACGTCGGCCTGCCCGCGGCGGTGAGTTCCTACGTGCGCAACGTGCTGGTGTTCAAGCCCGACGAGAAGGCGGTCATCCAGGAGACTCCGTGAGCGCGGCGGGCGGCCGGGGTCAGGCCGCGCGTTGGGTCTCCGCCGCCTCGGTCAGCCGGGTGATCGCCGAAATGATCGTGCCCCACAGCGGGTACGGCAGGTCGTGGCCCATCCCGGGGAAGACGCGCAGCCGCGCGCCCGGGATCGCCTCGGCGGTGGCGAGGCCGCCGGGCAACTGGATGAGCTGGTCGTCGCGGCCGTGCACGACCAGCGCGGGCACCGATAGCCGGGCCAGGCCCGGCCTGCGGTCCGGCGAGGCGAGGATCGCCGCGAACTGCCGGGTCGAGCCCGCCGGATCGCCGGAACGGTCGTAGGCGATCCCGGCCAGGCGGCGGATGCGCTCCCGGTCCAGGGGGTAACCGGGAGAGCCGATCACGCTCCACACCTCAAGGGCGCGCGCCACGGCGTCGTCCCGGTCGGTCGCGGGCGGGGCCAGCAGGGCGCTGATGGCGGCGTCCGTGGGCGGGCCGACACCGGCCGCGGGGGTGGACATGATCGAGGTGAGGCTGCGTACCCGGGAGGGATACCCGATGGCCAGCGCCTGGGCGATCATGCCGCCCATCGACGCGCCGACCACGTGGCAGCTCCGCCAGCCCAGCGCGTCCATCAGCCCGGCGGCGTCGGCGGCCATGTCCTCGATCAGGTACGGCGCGGCGGCCCTGCCCGCCAGCACGTCGCCGAGTTCGGGGGCCCCGGCTCCGGTCAGATGTGTGGAAAGTCCTACATCGCGGTTGTCGAACCGCACGACGTGGTGGCCGCGTGCGGCGAGCATCGCGCAGAAGTCGTCGTCCCAGAAGATCATCTGGGTGGCCAGCCCCATGATCAGCAGCACCGGACGGCCGCGCGGAGACCCGAAGCTCTCGTAGGCGATCTCGATGCCGTTGGCTGAGGCGCGCTGGCTCATGCAGAGCAGAATCGCATTCGGTTCGCGAGCATGGCAAGGGCGGGCGTCCTCAGAGGGGGTACGAGGACGCCCGCCTTTACCCGGTCACGCCGTCGCAAGGGAGAGGCGACGTGACCGCACGGTCACCGCGGGTGAATTCGGTGACCACCGCAGTGGCCGCACGGGGGCAGCGGCCACCAGGGGGACCTGCCGCTCCGCCAAGGGATCAGGCGGAGTCGTCGGAGAGCAGCCGGCGGACGCGGTTGCGACCGACGAGGAGACCGGCACCGGCGGCGCCGAGACCGGCCAGGAGGGCGAGGTTGGCCGGGGCCGGGGCGACGGTGTCCGCGGCGGCCACGGTCCGGCCGGACTTGGCCGCCGCCGGCCGGACGGCCGCGTCCCGGTTCGCCTGGGCGGCGTCCGCGGCCGGGAGCTGATGGTACGGCGCGGTACCGGCCACCGAGAGGGGCGAGCCGGTGACGGCCGGGCCCTCGGGCTTGCGGGCGGGCTTGGGCGGGACCACCTTCAGCTCGCGGGTCTCCTCCTGCTCCGGCGGATCGACCGGGTTGCGGTCGTGCTTGCTCCACGCGCCCGTGGAGAAGGCGACCGGGTAGTTCTTCTTTCCGGGGCCCTTGCCCCACTTGGTGATCGTGTACTCGACGTTGATGTGCCCGCGCCCGCCGTTGCCGACGACCATCAGCGTGGTCGGGTTGAACGTGCCGCCGGTGAGGTCGGCGAAGGTCTTGGCGTCGATGTCGAGCATGATCCCGTTGTTGGACGGCACGCCGGGCCCGCGGTCGCCGATGAAGAACTCGGCCTTCCTATCGCCGAAGGTGACGTACCCCTCGGTGCCGAGCGGCCAGCTCGGGCTGGCGAACATGCCCTTCGTCATGGGCTTGCCGATGGCCGGCAGCCCGGTGTCCCCGGCGCGGCCGGAGGCGTCGTCCCAGAAGTAGGACGCTTTGGTGGAGCCCTGCAGCAGGACCTTTTCGGGGGAGTCCTCCGCGTGGGCGGCGGGGGCGCCCGCGCCGATGGCGGCGCCGGCGGTGAGTACGAATCCCAGGAGGGTGGAGGCCAGAAGGCGGTTCGGGCGCAGGCCAAAGGAAACGTTCATCAAGAAATGGGGCTCTTTCGTGAGACGACAAGGGGGAGGCCGCGTGCCTCACTCGGCAACGTCGCGGCCACGCACGTCCAGGAAGAGGTAAGGGGAAAGGGTCGCGCGGGCAGATCGCCACGCGGGGACGCGCGTTCGGCAAAGTCCGCCACGGCATAGGTGGCGTCGATCGTCAGCGAATTCTTGCCGGCCGGGTCATCAATGCGAGACGCCAGGTCATCGATGCGATGCTCGGCCTGGTCCGGCTCAGGCGGAGGCCCCCAGTGGGGGAACACCCGTGCGTACGGGCGTCTGAACCGAGAGCGGTCTCGTGGACCTGGGGAAAGCCAACCTCATAGAAGGCGTGTCAGGGTGGGGGTGACCCACGACTTCTCCTCTCCATCTCGCCTACCGGGTTAGCTGTCGGGTTCGGACGTGGAGATGCCCTACCGCCGCGCGGGCGGATTCACCCCAAGGGCCGCGTGGCGGCCCCGCTGATGGGTCCCCGGCTCCCGGAGGGCCTGTCGGCCGCTTCGGGACTCGGCGTCTGTTCGTGCTCCTCAACTCTGAAGAGCACCATTAGGTTGATAACAAAACTGGACTCTAGTAGCCATCCTGGGGCAAAGCAAACAAATCACCATGATTCAGTCAGAAGATCTACCTTCACCACTGAACAGGTGGTTCTGTCCCGAGATCTGATCATTTAGGGATTTAGCACCAGGTTTCCCAGCGCTTTGACCACTCCTCACCCGCGTCCGCTAATGCTCGAACAGTGAGCCAGAAGACATCCCAGCCGCGCATCGTCGTGGGCTTCAGCCGTTCGTCGGCCTCGGTCGCGGCCCTGCTCTGGGCGCTCGGCGAGGCGGCGCTGCGCGAGGCCGTGGTCTCCCCCGTACACGCATGGCAGTGGTCCGGGGAGTCCCGGGCGTCCTACGCACCGATGGGCACCTGGCGATGTCGCGACGACGAACTCGCCGCCGTGCGGCGGGAGGTCGTCCGGGCGGTCGCCGAACTGACCCCTAGGCCGCTGACGCCGCCGGCCCCGGTCATCGACCAGGGGCCCGCCGTACAGGTGCTGCTGCGGCACGCCGAGGCGGCCGACCTGCTCGTCCTCGGCAGCCGGCCCTACGACCCGGACTCCCCCGCCCCGATGGGGGCGGTGCTGGCCGCCTGCCTGCCGCGGGCGGCGTGCCCGGTCGTGGTGGTGACGCCCGGCAGGGTGGCGCCGGCCCGGCGGGCACGGCAGGCGGCGCTGGCGCTGTCCGGCAGGCCACCAGGCGTCGCATGAACACCGGGGCCACCGTGGGCCCCGGCCGAATCATGTGATCTTGTGCAGCTCCCTGGCCGCCGTCCTGGCCAGGGTCTCCACCTGCTCGTCGGACAGCGCGCCGGTCGCCCGCGAACGGATGAACCGCGGGATGCGCCGGGGCCGCAGCAGCGTCAGCCGCTCGGCCGACACGATGCCGCCGCGCGGCATGCCGCCGCCGTAGACGGCCAGCAGCGCCTCGATGGTGACCGGGATGCCGGACTTCTCGGTGAGCACGGTTGCCAGCCGCTCGGCCGCCTGGTTCAGCCCGTCGGCCATCTTGGTGCCGTACTTCTCGCCGAAGAACAGCCGCCCGCCGTACTGGGCCAGCTCGGTCTCGGGGCTGAACGCCTCGTTGTCCACGATCCACACGCCGCCGGGCCCGATCAGCAGGTGGTCGATGGACGCCTCGCCGCGCACGGCGCGGCCGTTCAGCACCTTGTAGCCCTCCTTGGTGAGGCGGCGGCGCAGGATGCGCCCGGTGAGCACCTCGCCCTTGCGCTTGCCGCGCCACACGGCGGTGCGCTCGTGCGCGTACCACGCCACCACGGCGTCGGCCACCGCGACGATCGCCGCGACCGCGATGCCGAACAGGACGGGCTGGGGGATCGAGAAACGGGCGGCGAGCGCCATCCCGGCGGCCAGGCCGATCGCGGCCTTGACCCCGCGCATCTTCCTGCGCTCGCCGATCCCCTCGACCCAGAACTTCTCGTACATCTGCTGCGGTGACGCGCCGGTGAACTTGTCGTCCTGTGGCACGTAGATCGATCCGCCTGGCATGTCCCTCGCCGCTTCCCGACTCAGTGAATCGTCGAAACCACCTGCATTTGGGCATGGACGAGTGATCTGCCACATTGAAGACCCTCGCCAAAAGGTTGGATTCCCCTGTGGAAGTCCCGGAATCCTAGGGGTGATGGTAATCGACCGGCCGCGCCAGGGTCAGGGCCCCCTCCGGCCGCCCGCGGCCTGCCCAGGCCGGCGTACGCCGGCCCCGTCCTCGGCCAGGTGCCCGCCGAGCATCCCGGACAGCAGTTCGTACAGCGCCGCGCGCAGGTCCTCTTCCGTGTACTTCCCGCCGGCCCCGGCCACGGCGTCGAAGAGCAGTCCGTCCATGAACGCCACGAGCCGGGCGCCCTGGCGTACCGGATCGGCCGCGCCGACGGCGGCGAGCAGACCGGCCGCGGTCTCCCGCAGCCGCCCGCCGATCCGGTCGTAGATGACCCGCAGTTCCGGCCTGCGGGTGGCCTCCAGGGCGAGTTCGTAGCGGGCCAGAGTGCGCTCGTGGCCGTCGCTGAGCTGCGCGTACACGATGCGCGCCACCATGTCGGCGAGCCCGCGCGGATCGGCGGGCGGCTCGCTCAGCTCCCTCGCGTAGACGGTGGCCTCAAGCTCGGTGAGGCGTGCCAGGGTCAGCTCCAGCAGGGCGGCGCGGGTGCGGGCCAGGTTGGAGGTCGATCCGGGCGGGAGGCCCGCGGCCTCGTCCACCGCCCGGTGGGTGAGGCCGCGCATGCCGCGCTCGACCAGGAGCGCGATGGCCGTGTCGGCGACGCGCGTGGCGCGCGGGCTGCTGGGGCCGGTCACGTTCCTGGAGTCGGTCACGACCCCATACTACAGGTGTAGTAGCCTGCACTACAGGTGTAGTTGAGGAGGCGTAATGCGTGCGATAGTGATCGGTGGCGGGATCGGCGGGCTGACCGCCGCGGTCGCGCTGACCCGGCGGGGCTGGTCGGTGACGGTGCTGGAACAGGCCCCCGTGCTGGAGCCGGTGGGCGCGGGGATCGCGGTCTCGGCCAACGCGCTCTACGCGCTCGACTCCATCGGGGCGGGCGCGGCCGTACGGCGGCTGGCGTCCATCCAGGGCGACGCCGGCATCCGCCGGCGTGACGGCAGATGGCTGACCCGCACGAGCGAGGCCCTGGCCAGGGAGCGCTACGGGGCCTCGATCGTGGTCCTGCTGCGCGCCACGCTGGTCGGCATCCTGGTCGACCTGCTGCCCGAGGGCACGCTCCGGCTGGGCACGGCCGTCACCGCCGTCGATGCCGGCACCGGCACGGTCACCACCGACGCGGGCGAGCTGTCGGCCGACCTGGTCGTCGCCGCCGACGGCATCCACTCCCTCACCAGGCGGACGCTCTTCCCCGCCCACCCCGGCCCGGTCTACGCGGGCGTGACGGCCTGGCGGCTGGTCACCCGGCGTCCCGAGATCGATTTCGGGGCCACCGAGTCATGGGGGGCGGGGCTCGCGTTCGGCGTGACGCCGCTGGCCGGCGACCAGGTGTACTGCTATGCCAGCGACACCGTGCCCGCGGGCGGCGCCTCGGCGGACGGCGAGAAGGCCGAGCTGGTCCGGTTGTTCGGCGGCTGGCACGACCCGATCCCGCAGATCCTGCGCAACGTCGAGCCCGCCGCGATCCTGCGGCACGACCTCTACTCGCTGGACGAGCCGCTGCCCGCCTTCCATCACGGCAAGGTGGCGCTGCTCGGCGACGCGGCGCACGCCATGACGCCCAACCTCGGTCAGGGCGGCTGCCAGGCCATGGAGGACGCGATCGTGCTCGCCGGGCTGGCCGACCGGCCCGGCGGCCTCGCCGCCTACACCGCCGCGCGGCGGCCCAGGACCACCAAGATCGTGGCCCGCTCCCGGGCGATCGGGCGGCTGACCCGGGTACGCAACCCGCTCGCCGTGGCGCTGCGCGACGGCGCGATGCTGCTGGGCGACCGGTTCACCCGGTCGTTCATGCTCCGGCAGCTCGACGACGTGCTGGGCTGGCGCCCGCCTACCCCACCGGAGCCGGAGCGCGCGCCGCAGGCGCGTGATGGTGGTCCGGGGACAGCCGGCTGAGCGTGACCGTGCCCGCCACCAGCACGGCGGCGGCGATCAGGGCGGGTACGGCGGTGCCCGCCTCGGTCGGCAGCGGCTCACCGAGCAGCACCGCCCCCGCCAGCACCGACGTGATCGGGTCCACCACCTGGACCCCGGCGTAGGCGACCCCGAAATAGCCCACCGCATAGGACTTCTGCAACAGCACCACGGCGCAGCAGAGCAGCACCGGGATGGCGATCGAGTACCACGTCAGCAGGTTGGCGAGGTCGCCTTCCAGGCCCCCGCCCACGACCCGCACGAAGGTGGACACGCTCGCCGTCACCGCGCCCGCCCCGACCGCGTGCAGCAGCGCCTTCGCCGGGCCGACGGCCCGGCGCGCCGCCACCAGGCAGACCAGCACGATCACGCCCACGCAGGCCAGGAACCCGAACGCGCCCCGGTCGCTCAGCACCGGCCTGGACGCCTCGTGCGGGACCAGCAGCATCAGGCCGAGCAGCCCGCCCGCGACCGCGATGGAACCGAGGATCTCGGCCCGGTGCGGCCGTCTGCCGTACATCATGGCGGCCAGCGGGACCGCGAAGACCAGCGTCGCCACACTGACCGGCTGCACCGCGACCAGCGGCGCCAGCGAAAGGGCCACCGCGTGCAGGCACGCCCCGGTGAAGCCGATCGCTCCGCCGACCCACCAGCGGACGCTCTTGACCAGCTTCAGCGTCGCGCCGTCACGCACCGCCTCGAACTGCTGAAGTGCCGCGCCCAGCGCGTATCCGAGCGCCCCGACCAGTGCGATCGACACGCCTGCCCACGTCATCGGCTCCCGCCCGCGGGGGCGGCGGGCGCGGGCATGGGAAAGGCATGGGGTCGCAAGAGCATTCCCCAAGCTTAGGGACTCCCGAACGCACCTATTCCCACTTCCGTCTTACGGGCTCCCCAACAACGCCGAAATCAGGCGTTTCGCTCGGGACAGACATCGAAGAGATGCCCTTCCGGATCGGCCAGCACGACCCAGTCCGTACTGGGCTGGAAGTCCGGCCGGGTGGCCCCGAGGGCGATGTACTCCTCGACGGCCTTGGCCACGTCGGGCACCCGCACATCGATGTGGAACTGCTTGCCGGGGCCGGGCCAGGCGGCGGGGACACGCTCGGGCACCCGCTGGAAGTAGATCGAGGTCGTGCCATCACCGATACCGGCGTACTCGTCCTCGGCGTACTGCACCTCGAACCCAAGGATCTCGGCATAGAACTCGGCGAGCCGCCTGGGCTCGGCACAGTCAATGGTGAAGGCGATCAGTTTCGCAGTCGTCGTCATGCCTCAGACCCTGCCCCCCATACCTGTCACCCCCTGTCAGGTACCCCCACCGATATCCAATCGCCCCCTCCACCCCACCGCCCTCAATCGCCTTCGCTCCGCTCAGCCCTGTTTCCTGTGTCGGGCTCCGCCCGACGCTCACGCCACCGGCACGTTCGTAACCCGCTTCCCACCGGCTCACCGATCCCGCTTGGCATGGCCGGGTACGAGGTACCCTCCCCGCCCCCGCGACCCACGGGCTGCCCGGCGGCCACACCTTCCCCGAGGCCGGTGCGCGCCGTATAGGGCCGTATGAACTGGTGGAAGCGCTCACGAGACAGCTCGGCATTCTGGCCAGGATGGGCCCCGGGTGACCTTGGAGACGTTAGGAAGATCGTCCGAGCGGAGCGAGGGCCTTTGGGGCGGGGCGCTCGGTCCGAGGCGGTAGGCGGGGGCGGCCAGTAGGGTGGGGCCATCATGCGTTCGATCATGTCTCCTCCCGCCGCCCGCTAAGCGGGCCGGTCTCACGCGCGTAGCCGGGTCCGGGTGACCCGGCGAGTGGTCGCTGCCCGCATTCGGGTCCCCTTTCGGCCACTCCCTTCCGGAGAGTTCTCGATGACGCATGTCTCCGTGCGGCGAGGTTTGCTGTACGTGTCCGTCGCGGCCACCGCCTGGGGCACCGGTGGTGCCGCGGCGGCCCTCATCTACCGGCTCGGCGGCCTCGGGCCGGTCGCCGTCTCGTTCTGGCGATTCGCCATCGGCGCCGTGCTGCTGGCCGTGGCGGGCGTCCTGCTCGCCCGTACGGGCGTCCCCGCAGGGCGGGGGCGGATGGCGATCACCGGCGTCTGCATGGCGGTGTCGCAGACGTCCTACTTCGCCGCGGTCGGCGAATCCGGTCTCGCCGTGGCCACCGTGGTCACGCTGGGCGCGGCGCCGGTGCTCGTCGCCGCGGGCGCGCGGTTCGTCCTCGGCGAACGGCTCGGCGCGGCCAGGCTCGGCTCGGTCGCCGCGGCGCCGGCCGGGCTGGTCCTGCTGAGCCTGCCCGGCGGCTCGGCCGAGTTCTCGCCGCGCGGGCTGGGCTGGGCGCTGCTGTCGGCGGTGACGTACGCGAGCGTGACGCTGGTCAACCGCGCGGGCAGCGCCGACCCGTACGGCACGGCCCTCGGCTCGCTGGTCGTCGGCGGGATCTTCCTGCTGCCCGCGGCGCTGGCCGCCGGGGTACTGCCGTCCGGCGGGCACCCGGTCGCCGCCGCGGCGCTGCTGGCCTACCTGGGGGCGGTGCCCACGGCGCTCGCGTACGGGCTGTTCTTCGCGGGGCTGCGCGCCGTACCGGCCACCACCTCGTCGGTGATCGTGCTGGTCGAGCCGCTGGGCGCGACGCTGATCGGGGTCTTCCTGCTCGGCGAGACGCTGACCCCGTACTCGGCCGCGGGCGCGGCGGTACTGCTGCTCGCGGTGCTGACGCTGGCGCTGCGCGAACCGCACTGATCACAATGGGGTGAGGCAGGCGCACGCCTGCGGCGGCGATGCATACTAGGCGATGCATACTAGGAGCCTTCGGGGAACGTGTCCCTCGAACGGCTCGTTGGAGGGTTCGTGGCCTCTTTAGCGCAGATGTTCCGCAAGCTCCTGCAGCGTCCAGGTACGCTGGACCTCACCCCGTTCGAGCGTGTGGTCGCCAAGGCGGGCGAACGCGCGGAGGGCATCGCGGCGCTCGACGAGCTGCCCACCCCCGCGATGGACGATCTCGCGGAGTTCTGCGCGATCGCCAGGGAGGCCGCCGACCGCACCCTCGGCCTGCGCCCCTACGACGTGCAGCTCGTCGGCACGCTCGCGCTGCTGGCCGGGCACGTGGCCGAGATGGCGACCGGCGAGGGCAAGACCCTCTCCGGCGCGATGGCCGCCGCCGGCTACGCCCTTCAGGGCAAGCGCGTCCACGTCATCTCCGTCAACGACTACCTGGCCAGGCGCGACGCCGAGTGGATGGGCCCGCTTTATACGGCGCTCGGCGTCAGCGTCGGCTGGATCGGCCAGGGGTCCACGCGTGAGGAGCGCAGGGAGGCGTACGCCAAGAACGTCACCTACGGCTCGGTCAGCGAGATCGGCTTCGACGTGCTACGCGACCGGATGGTCACCTCCGCCGCCGACCAGATCGTGCCCGAGCCCAACGTGGCGCTGATCGACGAGGCCGACTCGGTGCTCGTGGACGAGGCCAGGGTGCCGCTGGTGCTGGCCGGTGCCGCCGACCCGGGCACCAGCGTGCCGTCGATGGCCGCGCTGGTCAGGCAGCTCGTCCGGGGCTACCACTACGAGATCGACGAGCAGGGCCGCAACGTCTTCCTCACCGCGCTCGGCACGGACGCGGTCGAGGAGACTCTTGGCGAGACCTTGGGCGAGGGCGTCAACCTCTACGACACGCCCGACAAGGTGACCGAGGTCAATCTCGCCCTGCACGCGCACGCGCTGCTGACCCGCGACATCGACTACATCGTCAGAGACGGCCGGGTCCAGCTCATCAACCCCTCGCGGGGCCGGGTCGCGCTGCTCCAGCGCTGGCCGGACGGGCTTCAGGCCGCGGTGGAGGCCAAGGAGGCACTGCCGGCCAGCGAGACCGGCGAGATCCTGGACTCGATCACCATCCAGGGACTCATCACCCGCTACCCCGAAAAATGCGGAATGACGGGCACGGCGGTGGCGGTCGGCGAACAGCTCACCGAGTTCTACGACCTCCAGGTCGCCGCGATCCAGCCGAACAAGCCGTGCGTCCGGGTGGACGAGCCCGACGTCCTGTACGCCACGGTGACCGACCGGGACATGGCGCTGGCCCACAAGATCGTCGAAGTGCACGCCACCGGGCGGCCGATCCTGATCGGCACCCTCGACGTGGCCGAGTCCGAGCGCCTGGCGCTCACCCTGCGCGGGCGCGGCATCGACTGCGTGGTGCTCAACGCCAAGAACGACGCCGAGGAGGCGTCGATCATCGCCAAGGCGGGCGAGCGCGGCGCGATCACCGTCTCGACCCAGATGGCCGGGCGCGGCACCGACATCCGGCTCGGCGAGGACGTGGCCGAGCTGGGCGGCCTGTACGTGATCGGCTCCGGCCGGCACACCAGCACCCGCCTGGACGACCAGCTCCGCGGCCGGGCCGGACGCCAGGGCGACCCCGGCGGCTCGGTCTTCTACGTCAGCCTGGAAGACGAGCTGATCACCAGGTTCGCTCCCGACGAGCGCCCGCCCGCCGCCGACAAGGACGGCGTGGTACGGCACCGCCGCGGCGACCACATCGTCGGCCACGCCCAGCGCGTCGCCGAGGGCGCCAACCTGGAGATCCACCGCAACACCTGGCGCTACACCCGGCTGCTGGAACACCAGCGGTCGCTGGTCCTGGAGCACCGCGACAAGATCCTGCACGGCGACAGCGCGGCCGACGCGCTGGCCGAGGCCCGGCCGGAGCGGTGGGCCGAACTGCTCGAATCCGTGGGCGAAGACGTGCTGCGCGAGGCGGCCAGGCAGATCGTGCTGTTCCACCTCGACGCCGGCTGGACCCGCCACATGGCCTTCCTCACCGAGGTACGCGAGGGCATCCACCTGCGCGTGCTCGGCCGGATGAACCCGCTCGACGAGTTCCACCGGGAGGCGGTCGCCGGTTACCAGCGGCTGCTGGCCGAGGTCGAGGAGTCCTCGGTGGAGGCGTTCGAGACCGCCCCGGTCACCGCCGACGGCCTGGACCTGGCCGCCGCCGACATCAAGCGCCCCACCGCCACCTGGACCTACATGGTCCAGGAGAACCCGTTCGGCACCGCCCTGGAGCGCATCCTCAAGCGGGTCGCGGGCAAGGACCGCGACTGACGGCCCGAAATCGTCGGTGCCATGCGGCAGGATCTGCCGCATGGCACGGAAATTCCAGGTCACCTTCGACTGCGCCGACTCCGACCGGCTGGCCCGCTTCTGGGCCGAGGCCCTGCACTACCGGCTGGAGGAGCCGCCCGACGGCTTCGCCACCTGGGCCGCCTACTGGGCCGACCGAGGGCTCCAGGAGGAGATCCCCGACGGCTATGACTCGGTGGTCGATCCCGGCGGCGTGGGTCCGGGCATCTGGTTCCAGCGGGTCCCCGAGGGCAAGGCCGTGAAGAACCGCCTGCACCTCGACATCCAGGTCACCGAGGGCCGCGCCGTGCCGGTGGAGGTCCGCAGGCGGCAGGTCGACGCCGAGGCCGAGCGCCTGGTCGGCCTCGGCGCGACCCTGGTCCGGGCGGTCCCCAGCGGCGGCCTCCCCGACTACTACGCGGTCACCATGCTCGACCCGGAGGGCAACGAGTTCTGCCTGAGCTGACCGGTTCTCATCCGGTCACAAGCAGGTCAGATCGGGGTCGGGCGTCGGGCCGCAGGGGCCCTGGTCGCCGCCGCCGTCGATCACCATGCCCAGCGGAGATCAGGTGTCCGGCGTCGCCGCTGCCGATGTTGCCCGCCGTTTCACCGGGCCGTCGGTGCCCGCCCTGAGGTCGATGCCCCGCGCACCGGGCGTCGGCGCGTCAGGCTTCCGGGCACAGGGCGGCGGGAGTGGCGGCCATGGCCGCCATGATGCCGTCCTCGGTGACCTCGGGGCCGACCAGTTCGCCGGTGATCGCGCCGTCGTGCAGCACCACGACCCGGTCGCAGTTCGCCACCAGTTCGGCGAGGTCGGAGGAGATGAGCAGGACGGCGAGGCCGTCCACCGCGAGGTCGTCGATCAGCGCCCGCATCTCGGCGCGGGCCGCGACGTCCACGCCCCTGGTGGGCTCGTCCAGCAGCAGGATCTTGGGGTTCATCGCGAGCCAGCGGGCCAGCATCACCTTCTGCTGGTTGCCGCCGGACAGCTCCCGCGCCCGCTGGCGCGGGGAGACCGCCTTGATGCCGAGCCGCCGCATGAAGGTCGCGACGATGCGGTCCACCTGGGCGTCGGACACGATCCCGGCGCGCGACAGCCGGGGCAGCGCGGCCAGGGCGATGTTGTCGCGGACCGACAGGGTCGGGACGATGCCTTCGGAGACGCGGTTCTCCGGGACGAGCCCGACGCCGGCGCGGATCGCGCCCTTGATCGACCACTTGCGCAGCGGCGCGCCCGCCACCGTCACCTGCCCGGCGTCCACCGGCATGGCCCCGGCGATGGCCCTGGCGGTCTCGCTGCGCCCGGCTCCGCGCAGCCCGCCGAGGCCCAGCACCTCGCCCTCGCGCATCGCGATGGAGACATCCGACAGTACGTTCTTCCTGGTCAGCCCGGTCGCCTCCAGAATGGGCAGGTCGGCGGGCCGATCCGCGGGGCCGGGCTCCTCAGGGGGTGAGCGGTGCCCCTGGAGGGGGCGGCCGAGCATGAGCGAGACCAGCCGGACCCGGTCCAGCCCGGCGAGCCCGCCGGTGTGGACGACCTTGCCGTCGCGCAGCACGGTCACCGTGTCGCAGGCCCGGTACAGCTCCTCCAGCCGGTGGCTCACGTAGATGATCGACCGGTCCTGGGCGCGCAGCCGGGCGATGGCCCGGAACAGCGTCTCCATCTCCCCCGGTTCGAGGGCCGAGGTCGGCTCGTCCATGATCACCACGCGGGCGTCGGCCCAGGCCGCCCTGGCCATCGCGACCAGTTGCCGGGTGCCCGGCGAGAGCGAGCCGAGCGGGCGGCGGACGTCCAGCGGCATGCCGTACGACCGGACGATCTGGTCGGCCTCCGCGTGCATCCGGGCGAAATCGATCAGGCCGAACCGGCCGCGCGGCTCGCGCCCGAGGAACAGGTTGCGGGCCACGCTCATCAGCGGGACGAGGTTGCCCTCCTGGTGGATGGTGGCGATGCCGGCCCGCCTGGCCTCGGCGGGCGAGCCGAACCGCACCCGCTCGCCGCGCATGCGCAGCTCGCCACGGTCTGGCTGGTAGACCCCGGAGAGGACCTTGACCAGCGTGGACTTGCCCGCGCCGTTACCGCCCACGAGCGCGTGCACCTCGCCCGGGCCTACCGCGAAGGAGACGTGGTCAAGGGCACGGACACCCGAGAACGTCTTCAACACCCCGGCGGCTTGGAGAACCGTACTGCTCATCGCTCTTTCCCTGCCTCGCTGGGATCGATGCTGATCCGGGCAGAAAACGATCCTGTAACGGAAGGGCCATGATCCCGTCACGGCCGATCACATATGATCAGGTGTGCCGGGGATCAGACGCGGGCCACGTGCAGCCGCACGCCCCTGCCGCCCAGCTCGTCCAGCACGTCGGCGGGGGCGCCGTCGTCGGTGACCAGATGGTCGAACCGCTCGACGGCGATCGTCTGCACCATGGTGTCCACGCCGATCTTGGTGTGGTCGGCCAGCACCACGACCTCCTCCGCCGCCCCGGCCAGCGCCCGATCGACCCCCGCGACCTGCATGTTGGGGGTGGACAGGCCGCGCTCGGCGGTCAGGCCGTTGCCGGAGACGAACGCCCGGCGCACCCGCAGCCCGGCCAGGGACCGCTCCGCGGCGCTGCCGACCAGGGCGTGGATGGAGCCGCGCAGCGTGCCGCCGGTGAGCACCACCTCGATGCGCGGCGACCCGGCCAGCGCCTGGGCGACCAGCAGCGAGTTGGTGACCACGGCCAGCTCGGTGTGCCGGGCGAGCCGCCTGGCGAACTCCTGGGTGGTGGTGCCGGGGCCGACCACGATGGCGTCGCCGTCTTCGACCAGGGAGGCGGCCAGATCGGCGATGGCGGCCTTCTCGGCCGCGGCGACCTGCGCCTTCTGTGCGTAGGTGGGCTCGCGGGACAGCTCGCCCGGCAGCGTCGCGCCGCCGTGGTGGCGGTTGATCAGCCCTTCGGCCTCCAGCGCGCGCAGGTCGCGGCGGACGGTGACCTCAGAGGAGCGCACGGCCTGGGCCAGCTCGCGCAGCGACACCGCGCCGTTGACCCGCAGCAGCTCGATGATGCGCTGGCGGCGCTCGGCGGCGAACACCGGCCGGCGGCCGTCGCCCGGCGCCTGGGTCTCGCCCACGGTCTGCCCGCCCGTCATTGATCCGCTCGTCGTCCTCGGTCAGATCCGATCATAGTCGGCCCGGCCGCAGGTCGCGAGCCGTCCGGCGGCGCTCTCGCCGCACCTGGGCGACCGATCTTGTGATCGGAAGAGAACGAATCTGATCGAATCTATTGACGCTCCGGTCATTCGAGTGCTTCTTTGATACCCATACGCGTCCGGAGTTGTTCGGATTCGCACGAGAGGCCCCCCACGTATGACCGCGTTGCGACGAACCTCGTCAGTCCTCCTCTCCCTCCTCCTCGCCTTCGCCTGGCAGTCCGTGCCCACCGCCTCGGCCTCGGCCACGGCCGAGCGCAACGGCCTGCGCGGCGACTACTACCTCAGCTCCGGCGCGGGCCGGTTCGACTTCGCCGAGCACAAGGCGACCATCGTCGACCCGGCGATCGAGCTGGCCGACCTCAACCCGGTGTTCAAGCTCCTGACCGGGCGCGAGGACGACGTCACCGTGCGCTGGACCGGCCGGATCGCGCCGAAGTACAGCGAGACCTACACGTTCTCGATGGTCGGCGACAACGGCTACCGGCTGTGGATCGACGGCAGGCCGGTCATCGACCACTGGGTGGACGACTGGGACCGCGAGCAGGTAGGCGTCCCGATCGCACTGGAAGCCGGGCGGAAGTACGACATCAAGATCGAGTACTTCGAGCACTACGGCGGCGCCAACCTGCGGCTGCGCTGGCAGAGCCCGACCCAGGCCAAGGAGATCGTGCCGGTCGGGGCGCTGTTCCTGCCCGAGGGCTACGACCCGCCGGGGCCCGAGTCGGCGGCGGTCGCCGCGTCCGGCACGTCCGTCACGCTGGACTTCGCCGAGGACCTGGCCGCGCTGCCCCCGGGCGCGCACGACAAGCTGGTGGTGATGGTCTCGGGCACGGCGTGGCCGGCGCGGTCCGCGCGGCTGCGGCGGGGCGATCCCTCGGTGGTGGAGCTGACGCTCGCGCACGCCGTGCCCAAGCAGGCCGGCGACAATGTGCGGGCCTCCTACGACGGCCGGGGCGGCATCACGCTGGCCGGTGGAGATCCCCTGCCGAAGTACGACCTGGCGGCCGTGGTCAACGGCTCCGAGCACACCATCCGGACCCGCTGGGCCAAGGACGTGGACAGGTACGACCCGCTGCCGGAGTACCCCCGGCCGCAACTGGCCAGGAACTCCTGGCGGAGCCTGAACGGCGTGTGGCAGTTCGCCGCCGCCGGGCCGGGCGAGGCCCCGCCGTTCGGGCGGGACCTGGCCGAACGGATCGTCGTGCCCTACCCGGTGGAGTCGCTGCTGTCCGGGCTGCAACGGCACGAGGAGCGGATGTTCTACCGGCGCACGTTCACCGTCCCGCGCGACTGGACGGTGCGCGGCAGGAACGGCGACCGGCTGCTGCTCCACCTGGACGCAGTGGACTGGGAGTCCACCGTCTACGTCAACGGAAAGCAGGTCGGCACGCACAGGGGCGGCTATGACCGCTTCACCGTGGACGTCACCGACGCGCTGCGCCCGCGCGGCGCGCAGGAGCTGGTCGTGGCCGTGTACGACCCGACCGACCAGGGCCGCCAGCCGCTCGGCAAGCAGCGGCTGAACCCCGGCGGGATCATGTACACGCCCGCCTCCGGCATCTGGCAGCCGGTCTGGATGGAGCCCGTCCCGCGCACCCGCGTGGAGTCGCTGGCGACCGTGCCGGACGTGCCCGGGCAGGCGCTGAAGGTCACCGTCGGCGGCACGCCGGGCGCGACCGCCGTGGTCACCGCCCGCGCCGGTCGCCGGGTGATCGGCCGGGTCAGCGGCCCGACCGGGTCCGAGCTGCGGCTGCCGGTCCCCCGGCCGCGGCTGTGGTCCCCCGACGACCCCTACCTGTACGACCTGACCGTGGAACTGAAGGAGCGCCACCGCACGTCCGACCGCGTCGAGAGCTACTTCGGGATGCGCTCGGTGTCGGTCGGCCAGGTGAACGGCGTGACGCGGATGCTGCTCAACGGCAAGCCGGTCTTCCACATGGGACCGCTGGACCAGGGGTTCTGGCCGGACAGCATCTACACCGCGCCCACCGACCGGGCGCTCGCGTACGACCTGATCGAGACCAAACGGCTCGGCTTCAACGCCGTGCGCAAGCACGTGAAGGTCGAGCCGGACCGCTGGTACCACTGGGCGGACAAGCTGGGGCTGCTGGTCTGGCAGGACATGCCGTCGATGGCCCACTCGACCGACGCCGCGCAGCGCGCGCAGTTCGAGTCGGAGCTGCGCGAGATGGTGGACCAGCACCGCAACAGCCCCTCCGTCGTCGTCTGGGTGCCGTTCAACGAGGGCTGGGGCCAGTACGACCAGGCCAGGATCGCCGACCTGGTGAAGGGCTGGGACCCGTCCCGCCTGGTGAACAACATGTCCGGGATCAACTGCTGCGGCGCGCACGACGGCGGCAACGGCGACCTGATGGATTACCACATCTACCCGGGGCCGGGCGCTCCCGGCAGGCCGACGGCGGCGCGGGCGGCGGTGCTCGGCGAGTACGGGGGGCTCGGCATGCCGGTCATCGGGCACACCTGGTCCGGCGGCGGCTGGGGGTACGTCACCGAGCCCGACCCGGTGGCGCTGACCGGCCGCTACGTGGCGATGGGCGCCGCGCTGGCCCGCCTCCGGTCCTGCGACGGCCTGAGCGGCGCGATCTACACCCAGACCACGGACGTGGAGACCGAGCTGAACGGGTTCATGACCTACGACAGGTCGATCACCAAGATGGACGCCGAGCGGGTGCGCGCGGCGAACCGCGCGGCCATCGACGAGACGCCCGTCCCCTGCTGAACCCCTGGAGCGCACCTCCGGCGAAAGGAAGTCCCATGTTGCGAACGATGCGGCGCTCGCGCGCCGTGGTGCTCGCCCTTGCCGCCCTGCTCGCGGTGGCCGGCTGCGCCAAGGGCGAGAGCGACCCGGCCGCCGCGCCCGCCGCCTCCGGCACCCAGGGCGCCCAGGTGGTCCAGTCACCGGCCGGGTCCGCGGGCCCGGCCTGCACCCTCCAGCAGTTCGGCGGCACGAAGTTCGACCTGAAGACGGCCGTGGTCGGCTTCTCGCAGTCGGAGAAGGAGGCCAACCCGTTCCGGATCGCCGAGACCAAGTCGATCAAGGACGAGGCGGGCAGGCTGGGCATCGGCGAGCTGCGGGTGACCAACGCCCAGTCGCAGTTCTCCAAGCAGATCACCGACGTGCAGCAGCTCATCGCCCAGGGCGCGAAGCTGCTGATCATCGCGCCGCTGAACTCCGACGGCTGGGAGCCGGTGCTCCAGCAGGCCGCGGCGAAGAAGATCCCGATCATCACGGTGGACCGCAAGATCAACGCCAGGCCCTGCGGCGACTACCTCACCTTCATCGGCTCGGACTTCTACCAGCAGGGCGCCCGGGCCGCCGACCAGATGATCAAGGCGCTGAACGGTAAGGGCAAGGTGGCGATCCTGCTCGGCGCGCCCGGCAACAACGTGACCACCGAGCGGACCAACGGCTTCAAGGACCGGGTCAAGGAGAAGGCCCCCGGCATCACCATCTCCTTCGAGCAGACCGGCGAGTTCGCTAGGGAGAAGGGCCAGCAGGTCACCGAGCAACTGATCCAGTCCAACCCGGACATCAACGGCATCTACGCGGAGAACGACGAGATGGCGCTGGGCGCGGTGACCGCGCTGAAGGGCGCGGGCAAGGAGCCGGGGAACATCAAGATCGTGTCGGTGGACGGCACCAGGAGCGCGGTGCAGGGCATCGTGGACGGCTGGCTGCACTCGGTGATCGAGTCCAACCCGCGGTTCGGGCCGCTGGCGTTCGAGACCGCGCGGAAGTTCCTGGACGGCGAGCCGATCCCGGACAAGGTGATCATCAGCGACCGTGAGTACGACGCGGCCAACGCCGAAGGCTCGCTCTCCGAGGCCTACTGACCATGACCCACCCCGATGAGCCTGTGCTGGAGGCCAGGGACGTCTCCAAGCGGTTTCCCGGCGTCCTCGCCCTGGACCGGGTGTCGTTCACGCTGCGCCCCGGCCAGGTGCACGCGCTGGTCGGCGAGAACGGCGCCGGGAAATCGACTCTGATCAAGGTGCTCACCGGCGTGTACCGTCCCGACGGCGGCGAGCTGCGCCACCGCGGCGCGCCCGTCGCCTTCGGCACGCCGCTGGACGCCCAGCGCGACGGGATCTCCACGATCTACCAGGAGGTCAACCTCGTGCCGATGATGAGCGTGGCCCGCAACCTGCTGCTCGGCCGCGAGCCGCGCAACCGGTTCGGTGTGATCGACACCGCCCGGATGAACGGCGCGGCCGAACACGTCCTGGCCGGGTACGGCGTGCGCGCCGACGTCCGCCGCCCGCTGCGCACCCTCGGCGTGGGCGCGCAGCAGATGGTGGCGCTGGCCAGGGCGGTCTCGGTGGAGGCCCGCGTGGTCATCATGGACGAGCCGACGTCCTCCCTCGAACCCCGCGAGGTGGACACCCTGTTCGGCGTGATCGGCGGCCTGCGCGAGCAGGGCATCGCGGTCGTCTACGTCAGCCACCGGCTGGAGGAGCTGTACCGGATCTGCGACACGGTGACCGTGCTGCGCGACGGACGGGTCGCGCACACGGGCCCGCTGGGCGGGCTGGACCGGCTCCGGCTGATCTCGCTCATGCTCGGCCGGGAGGTCGGCGGCGGCTCGGGCCTGACGCGGTTCAGCGGGCGGCGGCGGAGCCCGGCCGGCGAGCCGGTCGTCGAGGCGCGCGGCCTGCGCCGCAGGCATGTCCTGCACGGTGTGTCGGTGAGCGTCCGCCCCGGCGAGGTGGTCGGCCTCGGCGGGCTGCTCGGCGCGGGGCGCAGCGAGACCGCCAAGGCCATCGTCGGGGCCCTGCCCATCGACGCGGGCGAGGTGATCGTGGCCGGGCTCCCGCTGCGGCCCGGCTCCACCGCCACCGCGATCCGCGCCGGGGTGAGCATGCTGCCCGAGGACCGCAAGGCCGAGGGCATCATCCCGACCCTGTCGGTGCGGGAGAACATCGCGCTCGCCGCGCTGCCCGCGCTGGCCCGCGCCGGGGTCGTCTCCGACGCCAGGATCGACCGGGTCGTGGCCACCTTCATGCGGCGGCTGCGGATCAAGGCGTCCTCCCCGCACCAGAAGGTCTCCGAGCTGTCCGGCGGCAACCAGCAGAAGGTGCTGCTGGCCCGCTGGCTGGCGATGCGCCCCAAGGTACTGCTGCTCGACGAGCCCACGCGCGGCATCGACGTGGGGGCCAAGGCCGAGGTGCAGGCCCTGGTGGAGGAACTGGCCGAGGGCGGGCTCGGCGTACTGCTGATCTCATCCGACCTCGAAGAGCTCGTCGAGGGCTCCGACCGCATCCTCGTCCTGCGGGACGGGGCCGTCGTCGGGGAACTGTCCGGCGACGAGGTGACGGAGGAGAGGATCATGGCGTCCATCGCGGAACACTCCCCGGGAGCCGGCACTCATGACGCAGGCCACGCAGATGGCTGAGGCGGCGCCGCCGCGGCCGGACCGCGCCAGGGTGCTCGCCTGGCTGCAGGAGTACGGCGTGTACGCGGCCGTCGCCGCGCTGTTGCTGTTCAACGTGCTGTTCACGCCGCACTTCCTGGACGCGGCCAACTTCCGCACGCAGTTCGTGCAGGTCACCCCGATCGTGATCGTCTCGCTCGGGATGGCGCTGGTGATCGGCACGCAGGGCATCGACCTGTCGGTGGGGTCGGTGATGGCGCTGGCCGCCGCGGTCACGGTGCTCTACCTGGGGTACGGCGCGCTGCCCGCGGTGCTGGTCGCGCTGGTGGCCGGGGCGGTGGTGGGCGCGGCGGGCGGCTCGCTGGTCGCGTACGTCGGGGTGCAGCCGATCGTGGCCACGCTCGCCCTGCTGGTCGGCGTGCGCGGCATCGCCAACGTGCTGGTGCCGCAACTGGAGGAGTTCCGCAACCCGGACCTGATCGCGCTGGGCAGTGCGGCGGTCGCCGGGGTCCCGGTCATCGTGATCATCGCGGCCGTGCTGACCCTGCTGGTCGCCTTCCTCGTCCGCAGGACGACCTTCGGCAGGCAGGTCGTCGCGATCGGCGGCAACCGCGCGGCCAGCGAGCTTTCCGGGCTGCCGGTCAAACGGGTGCTGCTCACCGTCTACGTGATCTCCGGCGTGCTCGCGACCGTCGCCGGGGTGCTGGCCACCGCCCGGCTCCAGGCCGGCGACCCGACCTCACTCGGCATGTTCATCGAGCTGTCGGCGATCACCGCGGTCGTGGTCGGCGGCACCCCGCTGACCGGCGGCCGGATCCGCGTGGTCAGCACCGTGATGGGGGCGCTGCTGATGCAGTTGCTGTCGGCCACGCTGATCAAGCACAACCTGCCGCAGTCGTGGACCCAGATGGTGCAGGCGGTCATCATCCTGGCCGCCGTCTACGCGACCAGGGAGCGTGGCAAGCGATGACCTTCAGTGTGTCCCGCGAGCGGGTCGGGCACCTGCTCCAGCACCACGGCGCCGCGATGGTGCTGCTGGCCCTGGTGGCGGCGGGGGCGCTCGCCTTCGACAGCTTCGCCACCGCCGCGAACGCGGCGAGCGTGGTGGTCTCCTCCTCGTTCTTGGCGATCATCGCCATCGGCATGACGTTCGTGATCATCAGTGGCGGGATCGACCTGTCGGTGGGGTCGCTGTTCGTGCTCGGCGGGGTGCTGGCCGCGTACGGCTCGCAGGCCGGGCCGGTGGTCGCGCTCGCGCTGCCGCTGCTGGTCTGCGGCGCGGTCGGCCTGGCGCAGGGCCTGCTGATCGCGCGGACCGGCATGGCCCCGTTCATCGTGACCCTCGCCGGGCTGCTCGGCGTACGCGGGCTGATGCTCGCGATCTCCGACGAGGGGGCCACCACCTACCTGGTGCGCGACCGGACGTTCGCCGGGCTCGGCCAGGGCGAGCTGCTGGGCCTGACCTTCCCCGTCTACGTCACGATCGCGCTGGCGCTGGCCGCCATGGTGCTGTTGCAGCGGACCGGCTTCGGCCAGAACGTCTACGCGATCGGCGGCAACGAGCAGGCGGCGGCGCTGATGGGCGTCCCCGTGGCGCGGACCAAGGTCTACGTCTATCTGATGTCCGGGCTGCTGGCCGGGCTCGCCGGGGCGCTGAACGCGGCCCGGCTGTCGTCCGGGGTGACCATCCTGGGCATCGGCATGGAACTCGACGTGATCGCCGCCGTGGTGATCGGCGGCACGCTGCTCACCGGCGGCGCGGGCGGCATCACCGGGACGATCGCGGGCGTACTGCTGCTCGGCGTCATCCAGAGCATGATCAACCAGGTGGGCAGCCTGACCTCGTCCATCCAGCAGGTGGTCAGCGGGGCGTTCCTGGCGCTGGTGGTGGTCACCCAGCGGCTGCTCGGCAAGGCCCAGCGGATCACCTAGCCGGCCTCACGCCGGGTAGGCGTGCGTCTCGGTGGCCTTGACCCCCGCCCAGACGTCCTGGCCGGGCGACAGCCCGAGGTCGGCCACCGCGGCGGGCGTGATGTCCGCGCCCGCCGCGATCGGCCCGCCGAGGTGGACGCGCACGTTGTCGCCGTGCCGTTCCATGCCCTCGATGCGGGCCCGCCACAGGTTGCGCGGGGTGCCGTCGGGGCGGGTCCGGTACAGGGCGACGGCCGACGGCGGGAACGCCACGAACACCTGCCCCCGCAGGTGCTCGGCCACGCTGAACTCCACGCCGTCCACCGTGACCCCGTCGCCGTCGGCGGTGCCCCGGTACAGGTTGAGGCCGACCAGCCTGGCCACGTAGTCGGTACGGGGCCGCCTGGCGACCTGGCCGGGGGTGCCCTCCTGGGCGACCGTGCCGTCCTCGATCACCACGAGCCGGTCGGCGAGCACCATCGCCTCCAGCGGGTCGTGGGTGACCAGCACGGTGGCCCCGTCGAAGTCGGACAGGTGGCGGCGCAACTGGGAGCGCACCGACAGCCGGGTGTGCGCGTCGAGCGCGGCCAGCGGCTCGTCGAGCAGCAGCAGCCTCGGGTGTACGGCGAGCGCGCGGGCCAGCGCGACCCGCTGGGCCTGCCCGCCGGAGAGCTGCCGGGGCCGGGCGGCGGCGTGTTCGGCCAGGCCGACCCGCTCCAGCCACTCGCCGGCCGTACGGCGGGCCGCGGCCTTGGCCGCCCCCTGGCAGCGCGGGCCGAAGGCGACGTTGTCGAGCGCGGAAAGATGCGGGAACAGCAGGTAGTCCTGGAACACCACGCCGATCGGGCGCTCCTCGACCGGCATCGTGTGCAGCGGCCTGCCGTCCAGGTAGATGCGGCCGTCGGTGAGCGGGGTGAGCCCGGCCATCGCGCGCAGCGCGGTGGTCTTGCCCGCGCCGTTGGGCCCGAGCAGCGCGAGGACCTGCCCCGCCGCCACGGTCAGCTCGATGTCGAGCCGGAAGCGCGGGCGCTCGACGATCAGGCGCGCGTGCAGCGTCACGGGGCGGCCACCCATCGGTCGCGCAGCCCCGCGAGGATCGCGACCGAGACGACGAGCAGGATCAGGCTGAGCACGATGGCCGACTCCGGATCGGTCTCCATGGCGAGGTAGACGGCGAGCGGCATGGTCCGCGTGACTCCCGGGAAGTTTCCGGCGAAGGTGATGGTCGCCCCGAACTCCCCCAGCGCCCGGGCCCAGCACAGCACTCCGCCCGCCACGATGCCGGGCAGCACCAGCGGGACGGTGACCCTGCGGAAGATCGTCCAGCGCGAGGCGCCGAGCGTCGCCGCGGCCTCCTCGAACCGGTCGTCGGCGCCGCGCAGCGCCCCCTCCACGCTGATCACCAGGAACGGCATCGCCACGAACGCCTCGGCGACGACCACGGCCGCCGTGGTGAAGGGCAGCGAGACGCCGAACGTCTCGGCCAGCCACTGCCCGGCCAGCCCCCGGCGGCCGAGCGCCAGCAGCAGCGCGACGCCGCCCACGACCGGCGGCAGCACCAGCGGGATGGTGACCAGCGCCCGCACCAGCCGCCTGCCGGGGAACGCGACCCGGGCCAGCAGCCAGGCCAGCGGCACGCCGAGCAGCAGGCACAGCGCGGTGGCGACGGTCGCGGTGAGCAGCGAGAGGCGCAGCGCCTCCAGGACCTCGGGCTGCGCCAACCGGCGCGGCATCGTGGACCAGGGGGCGCGGGCCAGCAGACCGGCCAGCGGGAGCACCAGGAAGGCCAGCCCGAGCAGCGCGGGGACGATGAGCATCCAGGGCGTTCGGCTGCGCGGGCGATCGGGAGGACGGCTCGCGCGAATGGAGGGGGCCTTGCTGTTCACCACCTCACCATACTCTCGCGTGTGCGGGGCACATCCGCCGATACCCCTCGCAGAAGCATGGCAAACCCTCATACGTCCTGGGATTTCGCGACATGTCGGAGTCGCCCGCCGCCCCCTTTTCCGGAAAACGCCGAGCAGGGCGGCTAAATCGCGGAAATGCCGCCACCTTC
Organism: Spongiactinospora sp. 9N601; assembly: GCF_044326295.1. NCBI lineage: Bacteria > Bacillati > Actinomycetota > Actinomycetes > Streptosporangiales > Streptosporangiaceae > Spongiactinospora > Spongiactinospora sp. 9N601. Next base: position 69,764 of record NZ_JBIRBB010000010.1, on the reverse strand, counting down.
GATCTTTTCAGTTGTGCTTTTCCGCGTTTACCGGCGAACGTTGCCGAATTACTGCGTCCCTCGCTAAAGTGGCGGGCCCTGTCAGCGTGAGGAAGCGATACGGGAAAGCCGATGCGCACGGTAGAGGTCAGCACGGAGATCGCGGCGAGCCGGCGAATGGTGTGGGCGGTGCTCACCGATTTCCCGCGCTACCCGGAGTGGGCCACCTACATCCAGCGGATCGAGGGGCAGGCCAGGACCGGCGGTTCCTTGAAGGTCACCCTGGGCCCGCCGGACCGGCCGCCGCACGTCTTCCGCACCCCCGTCCTTGAGGCCACCCCGGAGGTCAGGCTGGCCTGGGCCGCGGTGATCCCCGGCGCCACCTGGCTGCCCAGGGCGATCTTCACCGGTGTTCACGAGTTCGTGCTCGACGCGCTGCCGGACGGCGGCACCCGGCTGACCCACCGCGAGCACTTCAGCGGCCTGCTGGCCCGCCTGTCCGACACCGGACCCCCCGGGGGCGACGAGGGGTTCACGGCCTTCAACAACGCGCTGCAATACCGTGCCGAGGATCCCGGCAACGGAAGCGCCGAATAGCCCGGCCGTGCTCATGGGAAGGCCGGCCAGGCGACCGGCCTTCCCTAGCCACGTAGCGCCCTCACCAGCGCCACCGCCAGGCGGATCGCCGAGACGATACCGCCCCAGCCGAACACGATCAGCCACATTCCCACCGACCCCGGGTCCTGCGAGCCGAGCGCGGTGATGAGGATCACCGTCGCGACGAGATGGATTACCAGGATGCCGTTGGTGATGCGGATGTCACGGACCTGAAGTGCGGCGAGGACGGTCCACACGACGGCGACGGCGATCATCAGGAGCATGGCGATGAACACGAGAGCGGGTCCTGTCAGGGGCTGCTGTAGGCGGGGTCGGGCTGAAGAGAATTGTCGAGACAGAACATCGCCGTATCCGGATTCAGCCCAGGATCCGCAGGCACGGAGATGCCCCATGGATTACCACTCTGGCCCGTCAAGGGGCCGCACGGGCCATAGGGATTTTCCTGGCGGTCCGCCGCGCCCACGATGCCGCTCAGGTGCGGGCCGCGCAGGGTGTCAAGGGGATGATTCGGGGGCCTCGATGCGGGTGGCGATGGCGTTCAGGACGAGGTCGAGGCCGTAGTCGAAGCGGTCGAGGGCGCGTTGCAGGGTGTACGGCAGGGTGGTGTCCGACACGGTGAACGCGCCTGCCTGCTCCAGGGCGTCGAGGTGGGGGAAGCGGCCGTTCATCCGTTCGGTGAGGTAGGGCAGGCGCCGTTCCCACCACTCCTGGTCCGTGCTGCCGGTACGGGCCGGGGCCTGTTCGGCCTCGACGACCGCCGAGGCCGCGCCGCGGACGTACGACTCGACCGCCGCGACGCAGCCGGTCACCTCGATGGCGGGCAGGCCGTAGCCGTCGAGCAGCGACAGCGCGGCCTCGTAGCGGGTGATGACGTGCGGCCCGAACACCGTGCGGGAGGCCGCGACCTGGAGCAGCCATGGGTGGGCGCGGAAGGCCGCCAGGTCCTCGGTGGCCAGGTGGTGCAGGCCCGCCCGCCAGCCCGCGCCGGTGGGCGGGAGGGGCTGGGCGCCGACGACGCGATCGACCATCAGTTCCAGCAGTTCCGCCTTGCCGGGCACGTACGTGTAGAGCGACGCGGTACCGATGCCGAGGGCCTGCGCGAGCGACCGCATCGACAGCGCCGCGGGGCCGGTGCGGTCCGCCTCGGCGATGGCGGTTTCCACCAGCCAGTCCAGGTCGAGCCGGGGCCGTGGCCCGCGCCTCGGGGCCGGTGGCACGCCGTCCCAAAGGAGCGCCATCGTGCGCGCCGGGTCGCCGCGTCCTGCGTACTCCATCCGGGGAAACCCCTCCCGTCAAATACTACGAACACCGTACGATGTTTCTATGCGCACCGAGTACACCGTCCCCTGCCTGCCATGCCGGGACCTCGATGACGTCCTGCCGTTCTACACCGCGCTCGGGTTCGAGACGACCTATCGCCAGCAGCGCCCCAACCCCTACGCCGTCGTCCGCAGGGGCGGCATCGAGCTGCACTTCTTCTCCGTCCCCGAGTTCGACCCGGAACTGTCCCTGGGCAACGTGGGCGTTGTCGTCCCCGACACGGGCGCGCTGCACACCGCGTTCGCGGCCGGGCTGCGCGAGCGGTACGGCAAGGTGCCGGTCTCCGGGATTCCGCGGATGACCCGGCCCCGGGTCAAGCAGGGCGTGCCGCGCGGGTTCACCGTCGTCGATCCGGGCGGCAACTGGCTCCGGATCACCGGCCACGACCAGAGCGAGGGGGCCGCCCCCTCCGAGGGCCGGCTGGCCCGCGCGGTCGCCGCCGCCGCGCGGCAGGCCGACTCGCACGGCGACGAGGCCGCCGGCATCCGCGTCCTTGAGAACGGCCTCGCCCGGCACGCCGACGCGCCCGCCGTCCAACGCCTCCCCGCCCTGGTCTACCTCGCCGAACTCCACATCCGCACCGGCGACCGCGAGGCCGCCGCCGCCGTCCTCGCCGAGGTCGCCGCCCTCGACCTCTCCCCCGCCGACCGCGAAGACGCCACCGCGGAGCTGGCCACCGCCACCGAACTCACCGCCGACCTACGATCCTGACCCGGCCGTGGGCGCGGGGTGGCCAGGTCATGGCGAATCAGGTGGCGTCCACGCCCGGCCTGGCCCCTTGATCATCCGTGCCGGCAGTTCTTGAAGGGGTGTCCGGGGTGGCGTACGGTTGGGCGCCGTGGCCACTTCCGGGACGGGCGGGTTACCGACGGCGGACGAGTTACCCGAGGTGCTGCTGGACCTCGGGGTGCCGCACGAGGACATCAACGAGCTGGTCGCGCTGCGGGGCGTACTCCTGAAGGACCCGGCCGCGCTGCGGTCGCTGGAGGAGCGCCTGCCGGCCCTGGCCGATGGGATCGGGGCGCTGGACGAGCCGTTCCAGCTACCGGAGCCGCCACGAGAGCCCGAAGCACTCGGCCGCTTCTTCCACCTCTTCGTGTACCTCGCCGCCCTGCCGTACGTCCTGGACTACCACCAGCGGCACGGCATCCCCCGCGACATCTCCCGCCGGACGCTCGCCGACCTCGGCCGCAGCGTCGCGGCCCACCGCCGCTGGAAGGGCACCGGCGGCCTGCGCTACCCACGCTGGCTCAGGTTCCACTTCCGGGGAGAGCTGTACCAGCTCGGCCGGTTGCAGTTCCAGCGGGCCCGGCTCGGCACCCGCACCGGCGACGGCATGGCCGCCGCCGGTCTCCCCTACGCCCCGGGCGATCCCTGCCTGGCGATCCACATCCCCGACTGCTACGGCCCGCTGACCCCGGAGGCATGCGACCACTCCATGGCCCTGGCCCGCGCGTTCTTCCCCCGCCATTTCCCCGACGAGCGGTACCGGATCGCCGTACTCCACTCCTGGGTCCTGGACCGGCAACTCGCCCGATATCTCCCGCCCGACGCCAACCTGATCCGGTTCCAGGAGCGCTTTCGCACCGCTTATGAGTCCGCCGAGCCCGCCGACGGCGACCCCCTCGCCTTCGTCTTCGGCAGCGCCGACCGCCCCCTCGACACCCTCCCCCGCCACACCACCCTCCAGCGCGCCCTCACCGACCACCTCCGCTCCGGCGGCCACTGGTACATCGGCCACGGCTGGCTCCCCCTGTGACCCCGGACACACACCGCGCTGTCCGGGCGTTGCGGTCGCCCCAGAAGGAAGTACGCGAGCGGGCACGCGAGGATCTGTACAGCGCCATCCTCCACCAGGGGTCACGCTGCCCGGCGAGCGCCGATGCCGTGCCGTACCTGGTACCGCTGGCCATCGACCGGGCCACGCCCGAGCGCCACGAGATCTTGACCATGCTGGCGGAGCTGGCCGTGAGCCTGGACCCTGATCTCGCCCGGCGGGACACGCCCCCCGATGACGATCCCGCATACGACGCGGTACGGGAGGCGGTCCCGGTACTGCTGCCGCTCACCACGGACCGCGACCCGCTGGTCCGCGCCCACGCGGCCCACGTACTCGGCTGGTTCCCCGCCGACTCGGCGGCCATCGCCCCGGCGCTGCGCGGGCTGATCGCGCGGGATCGCGACCCGGGGGTCGTGGCGACCGCGTTGCTGGCGCTTTCCCTGCTGCCGCCCACCGGCGAGTCGATCGAGCTGGCCACCCGGCACTTCGAGGCCGGGCGGACCCGCGATGTGGCGGCACTCGCCCTGGTCGCCCTGCGCGGCCCCCAGGCTCCGCGGCCAGCGCGGATCAGAGTGCTGGAGTTGCGCGACGCTCGTACGCGGGCACCGGTCCCCTATCGCAACGGCGACCTCGCCGCACTGGCCATTGAGATCAGCGAGCGCATCGCCGACGACCTCGCCGATCACAAGGTGACCGCGCTCGTGGACCGGCTGAGGAAGGCCGCTCCCACCGAGACCTTCTGGATCGTCTCGGATCTGCTGGAAGCCGCCTTCGCCACCGACCCGGCCCCCGCCCGGCGGCACACCGCACTCAGCGCCATCGCCGCGCTCGATCCCGCCGCCTGGCGGCGCGGCGATCTCCCCGACATCCTGCGCGCCTGGGACCTCCCCACCGACCGCGCCGCTCTGGCACGCGTGACCGTGGTACGTTCGCCCTGATCAATGCCCCTTCCACGAACCCGGAGAGCCACATGGCGACCCCATCGTGGTACGAGGCCTCCCGGAAGTCATGGGCGAGGCCGATTACAACGCGCTCTCCGAAGAGGTCGCGAGGACCATCGAGGTAGTGCACGGGCACGTCATCAAATGTGAGTCACCGGAACCGGGCCACAACCGGATCGCCCGTCGCCTCGCCACGCACCTGGAAAACGCGCGTCCGCCCGGCGGGCGGTGCCTCAGCGTGGAGACCGATATCGATGTAGTGCTCTGGCGGGTTCCCAAGTTCACTTTCCGGCGGCCGGATGTGGTCGTCCACCTCGACGCCGTGGCGATGGAGTATCGGCAGCACCGGATCCATCGCACCGTGCTCGAACTGGAACTCCCGATCATGGTCTCCATTCCGCTCGCCGCGCTGACCGCTCCCTGACCGCTCCCTGACCGGTCATGCGGAGCCGGTTTTCAGGACCGACACCCGCTGAAGGTATTCGTCGTCGGTCATTTCGCCGCGGGCGAAGCGTTCGGCGAGGATGCGTTCTGCGGAGTCGGTCGGGCCGGTCGGGGCGGTGGGGGTGGTGGCGAAGGGGGGTTTCCAGCCCTTTTTGCGGGCCCTGATGAACAGGGTGATGGCGGCGGCCCAGAAGAGCAGCCAGAAGAGCGGGATGATCGGCCAGAAGCCGCCGCCCCAGTGCGTCACGGCCAGGGTGTTCATGAGATGTCTCCTTTCGACACCTCAACGGTCCGGCATCGGCGGCGCGGAGGCATCCGACGGTGGCCTTGTTCGCAGGTACGACAGGTGGTGTGCGGGGCGGTGGCCTGCCGTACTCCCGGTGACGTACGCTCCCCGGCCCGCCTAAGGTCGGTCGTATGCGTTTTGGGGTACTAGGTCCGCTCACCGTATGGACCGACGCCGGAGAGGTCGTCTCGATTCCCGGTACCAAGGTGCGGGCTTTGCTGGCCGATCTGCTCGCGCACGAGGGCCGGGTGGTGTCGGCCGATCGGCTCGTCGCGGACCTGTGGGGGGACGACGTGCCGGGCAATCCGGTGGCGGCGTTGCAGGTGCGCGTGTCGCAGTTGCGGCGGGCGCTGGAGGAGGCCGAGCCTGGGGGCAAGCTGCTGGTCGTCTCACGCGCGCCCGGCTACCAGTTGCGGGTGGAGCCGGACGCGGTGGACGCCGTCCGGTTCGCCAGGCTGGTGGCGGAGCGGCGGCTGCCCGAGGCGCTGGACCTGTGGCGGGGTTCGGCGTACGCCGACTTCGCCGACCACGAGTTCGCCCGGCCGGCGATCACCAGGCTGGAGGAGGCGCGGCTGGCGGCGGTGGAGGAGCTGTCGGAGGTACGGCTGGCCACGGGCGAGCCGGTGGACGTGGCCGAGCTGACCTACGCCCACCCGCTGCGCGAACGCCTGCGCGCCGTCCACATGAAGGCCCTCTACCGGGCCGGACGGCAGAGCGAGGCCCTGGCCGCGTACGGCGAGCTGCGCGAACGGCTGGCCGGCGAACTCGGCCTGGACCCCTCCCCCGAACTCGCCGACCTGCACGGCCGGATCCTGCGGCAGGACCCCGCGCTGAGCGGCCCGGCCCGGCGCCGGCCGACCAACCTGCCCGCCCCGGTCAACGACCTGATCGGCCGGGAGACGGCCGTCGCCGAGATCACCGCGCTGCTGGACACGGCCCGGCTGGTCACGCTGACCGGTTCCGGCGGGGTCGGGAAAACGCGTCTGGCGCTGGAGACGGCCGCCGGGCCGGCCGGCCGCTACGCCGACGGGGTCTGGCTGGTCGAGCTGGCCGCGCACGAAAAGGACGACACCGACTCGCTGGCCGAGGCCGTGCTCGCCGCGCTCGACGTCAGGGACGGCGCGGGCCCCGGCAGCGCCCTGGAACGGCTGGTGGACGCGCTGCGCGCCCGGCGGATGCTGCTGGTGCTCGACAACTGCGAGCACGTCGTCGAGCGGGCCGCCCGGCTCGCCGACGAGCTGCTGCGGGCCGCCCCCGGCCTGCGCGTCCTGGCGACCAGCAGGGAGCCGTTGTGCGTGTCCGGCGAGGCCCTGTACGCCGTGCCGCCGCTCGACCTGCCCCAAGACGGTGACCTTCGCGCCGTGGCCGAGTCGCACGCGGTGCGGCTCTTCCTGGCGCGGGCCGCCGCCTCGGCGCGCGGGTTCGCGCTGGACGAGACCAACGCGGCGGCCGTGGCGCAGCTCTGCCGCCGCCTGGACGGCCTGCCGCTCGCCCTGGAACTGGCCGCCACCCGGGTGCGGGCACTCGGCGTCGATGAGCTGGTGGCCCGGCTGGACGACCGTTTCCGGGTGCTGTCCGGCTGGCAGCGCGGCGGACCGGCGCGGCAGCAGACGCTTTCGGCGACGATCGACTGGAGCTGGACGCTGCTCAGCGACGCCGAGCGGGTGGTGCTGCGCCGCCTTTCGATCTACTCCGACGGCTGCACGCTCCAGGCCGCCGAGGAGGTGTGCGGCGGCGACGGGCTGGACGTGCTGGAGCTGATCGCGCGGCTCGTGGACCGGTCGCTGGTGACGGTCGTGGACGGGCCCGCCGGGACGCGCTACCGGCTGCTGGAGTCGGTGGCCGCCTACTGCCGGCGCAGGCTGGACGACGCGGGCGAGACCGAGCGGGTACGGCGGGCGCACGTCGAGTGCTACGCGGCGCTGGCCGTACGGGCGGAGGCGCGGCTGCGCGGGCCCGAGCAGGCGCTGTGGCTGCGCCGCCTGGACGCCGAGGCCGCCAACCTGCGCGCCGCGCTCGACGCCGCCCCCGCCGGTGCGGCGTTGCGGCTGGTCAACGCGCTGGCCTGGTACTGGTTCCTGCGCGGCAGGCTGCGTGAGGCGCGGCGGGCGCTGGAGGTCGCGCTGCGCGCACCCGGTGAGGCGCCGGAGGCGGACCGGGCCAGGGCGCGGGCCTGGCGGGCCGGGTTCGCGCTGCTGCTCGGCCAGGACGCCGACTGGGCCGACTGGAAGGACACCCTCGCGATGGACGATCCGGGCGACCGCGCCCGGGCCGAGTGGTTCTTCGCGTGGAGCATGCCCGACCTGCCATCCGCCCGGGCCCTCGCCGACAGCGCCCTGCTGACGTTCCGCGAGCTGGGCGACCATTGGGGGGTCGCGGTGACGCTGAGCGTGCTGGCCCGCGACGCCTACACCCGGCGCGACTTCCCGGCCCTCGAACGGACCGGGACGGAGAGCGAGCGGCTGTTCCGCGAGCTGGGCGACCGCTGGGGGCTGCTCCAGGCGACCGAGTGGCTGGGCGGGCTGGCCGAGGTTCGGGGGGAGTACGAGCGGGCGGGCCGGATGTTCACCGAGGGCCTGCACATCGCCGAGGAGCTGGGGCTGTGGCCGGAGGCGGCGGGCCGGCTGTCGTGGCTCGGCTGGATCGCGCTGAGCCAGGGCGAGTACGGCAGGGCCATGGAGACCTGCGAGCGGTCGCTGCGGCTGGCCCTCGGGCAGGGGCACCGGCAGGGTGAGATCTTCGCGCGGATGGGGCTCGGGTTCGCCGCCCGCAAGGCCGGCCGGCCGGACCTCGCCGAGGAGCACCTGAACGCGATGCTGGAAGGCGTACCGCGGGACCCGGAGCTGGAACCGGCCCTGCACCTGCCGACGGTGCTGGTCGAGCTGGGGTTCGTCCGGCATGGGCGGGGGGAGACGGGGGCGGCCAGGGAGCTGTTCCTGGAGGCGTTCGCCGCGGCCAGGAAGATCGGCGACCCGCTGAGCACGGCGTGGGCCGTCGAGGGCCTGGCGGCGACCGTCCCGGCCGAGGAGGCGGCCCGGCTGCTGGGGCTCGCCGCAGCCGCCCGTACCGCGGCGGGCGTACCGATCACCCGGCAAGAACGGGACGACATCGAGCGCATCGCCGAGCAGGCCGAACGCGCGCTGGGCGCGGAGTCGTTCGCCGCCGCCCACGCGCTCGGCGGCGGGCAGGGGTTCGACGACGTGCTGTCCGGCGATGTGTAGTGAGCTTCGCGGTCAGGCCCCGGGGGTCGGCCCGCCGCGGACCATGGCGAGCCGGCCTGCCAGGATGCGGTTCTCCGCGAGGCGCGGGTAGGCGGCCATCAGGCCGTCGGCGTGCCGGGTCAGCGAGTCGCGGGCCAGGTTCAGCAGGTCGCCGTACGGCACGACGGCGATCCCCCGCGCGTAGGAACTGGACACCAGCACCCGGCCGTCGTCGAAACGCAGGCTGAGCCATTCGTCGTCTTCGAGGAAGTCCATGGACATGCGACCGGCCGCCGGGAGGCCGGAAAGCCGCCAGGCGAAGCCGATCGCGAAGCTCAGCGTCGCCACCCAGCCGAACCTGGTGCGGAAATTCACGCCGTCGAGCCGCAGATCCACATCACCGACGAAGCAGGAGAAGAAGAGCTGGTATCCGGGCGCGGTGGCGAGGTCGAGTTCGTCTTCCCGTTTGCGGTGCTCAGGGTCGTCGCGAACGCTGAAATTCAGCGCGAGTTCGGCAGGCTTGTCGTGTGGCATGTGAATGTGGCGGGGGGTCGGGTGGCGAATGGGCGATGAAGAGCGCGACGAACCGCGAAAGGGCCGGAAGAGGCCACGGCTTTCGGCACGGGATTCGCCGGCCGCGCCCCGCGCCCGCGCGCGGGGTCGCCACGGCGGGACAGGCTTCCGAGCAGCCCTCCGGTCCTTGTCGGAGAACACGCAGAAGTCACCACAGTATCACTTGGCGACTTTTTCATCGCGGTTCTCCGCGTTTTATCGGCGCACTTCTCCGCGGTCGAGGTCGAGAATGGCGCCGGCCACCGTGCGCAGCATCCGCCGGTCCTCCTCGGGCGGGCGCATCTCCGCGGGAGTGCCCTGGTAGGTGTCGAACAGGACGTGTCCCGCGCCGAGGTCGGCGAGCGCCAGCAGGTCGCCGTGGATCTGGCCGAGGGTGCCCTGCCCGGCCAGGCGTTCGTCCTCGGGCAGCGGCGAGCCGGTGACCCGCAGCGGCAGGCGCGGGGCGAAGGCCGGGACGGGACGGCCGGCCTCCACGGCCATCGCCCGCAGGGCGGGGAGCTTTTCGTGGATCTGGGCCGGGCGGAGGTTCAGCGGGTGCCAGGCGTCGCCGAACCGCACGGTACGGCGCAACGCCGCTCCGCTGGACCCGCCGACCCAGATCGGCGGCCGGCGCCGGCCCGCCGCGGCCGAGCCCACCGACACCTCCTCGAAGGCGACGTGCTCGCCCGTGAAGGACACCACGTCCTCGGTCCAGCAGCGCCTGATCACCTCCAGGTACTCGTCGGTGATCGCCCCGCGCCGCTCGAACGGCACCCCGAGCGCCGCGTACTCCCGCCTGGCCCAGCTCACCCCGATCCCGAAGATCAGCCGCCCGCCGCTGTACTCGTCGATGTCGGCCGCCATCCGCGCGACCTCCAGCGGATGCCGGAAGGGCAGCACCACGACCGTCGTGCCGAGGGCGATCCGCGACGTGCGCCCGGCCAGCCACGCGAGCGCGGTGAACGGATCGTAGAACGGGGCCGGGTACTGCTTCGCCACGTCCGGGGTCACCGCCAGGTGATCGGAGATCATCGCGAAGTGGAACCCCTCGTCCTCGGCGAACCGTGCCCAGCCGAGCAGCGTGCCGGCATCGGTGCCGGGGCCGAAGTTGAGGATGTTGACGCCGAATTTCATTTACTCTCCGGTGATCGCTCGTCGCCTGACGGGGCGTGCGGGGCGGCGGGCACGGTGGCGTGCCGTAACGGGGGCTACGAGCGGCGGCGGAGCGTCAGAGGGTGTGGACGAAGCGGGTGGCGTCGTCGTGGGACATGCCGGTCTCGCCCCTGACGAGCATGATCGCGCGGTCGGCGTGCCCGGAGGACTTCAGCGCGCGCGCCCGCGCCGCGAGATCGGCCTCGCGCGGGGGCGGCCTGCGACCGCCGGCGAGCCGCACCGCGAGCAGGATCAAGCCGATCGTCAACGCCGCGATGAATCCGAAGACGACCATGATGATCATTAATTCGATCGGGCCCAGATTCGGCACAACTCGATGATACGTCGCACCGCCCGCGAAAGAGCACGCCAATCGCCGCCCGGAGTTTCGTACCGCCCCGCAAACCCTTAATGCTGAATATGGAAAAACACTCCAAAGTCCCCAAATGCGGCTTCATTCCCCCACCCCGGGACCACCGCACACCCGGTGATACCCTCCCACACCCATGGGGTTCGACCACAACGACCACTACCATCCCTTGCTCCTCCGCAGCCTCCCCCGCGACGCGCGGACGGCCCTCGACGTGGGGTGCGGCACCGGCCGCTTCGCCCGCAGGCTCGCCGCGCGCGGCCTGGAGGTGGACGCGCTCGACCCCGCCCCCGAGGTGATCGAGGACGCCGAGCGGGTCTCGCCCTCCGCCGCGGTCCGCTACCAGGTCGCGGACATCACCGAGATCGCGCTCCCCGCCGCCCGCTACGACTACATCTCCTGCCTGGCCAGCCTGCACCACATGCCGTTCGAGACGGTCACCCGGCTGCGCGCCGCGCTCGCCCCCGGCGGCGTACTGGCCGTCCTCGGCTGCTACGCCGAACGCACCCCCGCCGACTACGCCGTCAGCCTGGCCGCCGTACCGATCAACGCGGTGGCCCGCCTCGCCACCGCCGTGGTACGCGGTCCGGGCGGCACCGCGGTGCGCGCGCCGGTGAAGGGGCCCGCGATGAGCCTGCCCGAGATCAGGCGGGCCGCCGCCCGGCTGCTCCCCGGCGCGTCCGTCCGCCGCCTGCTCTTCTGGCGCTACCTCCTGCTGTACCGCGCCGGCACGCCTTGACGCTCAGGTGGCCTCGGGCTCGGCCACCGGGGTGGAGACGTCGATGATGAGCCCGTTGGGGTCGGCGAGCAGGCAGCTTCGCTGCCCGTAGAACAGGTCGCGCGGCGGGGCGACCACCGGGACGCCCTTGATGATGGCGCTCTTGTAGACGGTGTCCACATCGTCCACCACGATCGTGAGGATCACGCCCATCGGAGGGCTACGTACCTCCACCGGCACCAACTCGTGGTCACGCCGCCAGATGCCGATCTCCCGCTTGGGCTCGCCGGGCGCGGAGAGGTTGATGAACCAGTCCGATTCGTAGTTCACCGCGAATCCCAGCAGCCCGACATAGAAGTCGCGGGTCTCGGCGAGCTGATCGGACACGATGTTGGGCAGCACTCGATCAATCATGCGGCCCCACTACCCGGCATCGCCCGCCGCACCCTTCGAGCCCCGCCCAAGTATGGGTAGATTCACACACTAGCGATACACGCTCGCGCTTCGCGCACTCGGCCCTACTCTGGTGTGATGACGGCACCTATCGCCTCCGGCCGTACCGCCGACATATACGCCATCGGCGGCGGACGGGTGCTGCGCCGCTATCGGCAAGGCGGTGACGTCGCCCGGGAAGCGCAGATCATGGCCTATGTGCGGGACGGTGGATATCCCGTACCGGAGGTCTTCTCCGCACACGGCGACGAAATGGTCATGGCCCGGGTCGACGGCCCGACGATGACCGACGCATTGCTCGCGGGCGAGCTGCCGCCCCAGGAGGGCGGCGGGACGCCAGCCGGTCTACACAACCTGCTGCACCGGCTGCCCGCACCCGGCGGCGACGAGGCCGTCGTCCACCTCGACCTCCACCCGGGCAACGTGATCCTGGGCGAGGACGGCCCGGTGGTGATCGACTGGCGCGACGCCGGGGAGGGGCCCGCTGACCTCGACCTCGCGATGTCCGCGCTGATCCTCGGCATGGTGGCGGTCACCGGACCGGCGGAGATCGCCCATCAGGCGACCGCCGTCCTCGACGGGTTCCTGCCGGCGGCCGAGGGCGACCCGGCGAGGCTGCTCGACCGGGCCGTGGCGATGCGGGCCGTCAACCCCAGGCTCACCGAGCACGAGATCGCCGGCCTGGACGACGCGGCCGGCCTCGTACGACGGCGAACCGGTTGAACCACAGAAAGCGCAATAAGCAGAAGTACCAAACGAACCATGTGAATCAGATCAATCAGTTCAATTATTCGAATCAGTCGAACCGTGAGGCGGCAGCCATGACCGAACCCTTTTCGGCGAGATGGCCCGGACGCTGTTCCGATGACGCGGCGCAGGGGTCACTCCGGGGTGAATATCGGGTCGACACGGGCGTATGGGCACGATGGAATCAATCACCTCAAGCGGATCGCATCGGACCGCTGCACCAGCACGATTGGAGTAATCCAGGCATGGACGGCATCAGCGGATCTTCTGCATTTCCGCCGATCGGTGACTACGGTTTCCTGTCCGACTGCGAGGTTACGGCCCTCGTAGCGCCGAGTGGGAACATCGAGTGGCTATGCCTGCCGCGCCTGGATGCGCCCAGCGTGTTCGGAGCAGTGCTGGATAGGGGGGCGGGCGGCTTCCGGCTCGGCCCCGCCGACATCCGGGTGCCCGCGGCCCGCCGATACATTCCCGGCACCATGGTGCTGGAGACCAGTTGGGGTACCGCCACCGGCTGGATCATCGTCCGTGATGTACTGCTCATGGGCCCCTGGCACCATGAGGATGAGCTTTCGCGCACTCACCGAAGAGCGCCCACCGACTATGACGCCGAGCACGTGCTGCTGCGCACGGTGCGCTGCGTGAGCGGCGAGGTGCAGGTCACGCTGGACTGCGAGCCGGTGTTCGACTACGGCAGGCAGGCCGCTACCTGGTCCTACACCGACCGCGGCTACCACCAGGGCGTGGCCCGTGCCGAGGACGTCGGCCTTGAGCTGAAGCTGACCACCGACATGCGGCTCGGCTTCGAGGCGGGCAAGGCCATGGCCCGCACGCTGCTCAAAGAGGGCGAGACCCGCTACGTCGCGCTGTCGTGGACCGAGCACGAGCCGCCGCACGACTTCCGTGAGGCGTACGAACGACTGGTGTGGACCGCCCACCACTGGCAGCACTGGCTGGCCAGGGGCGACTTCCCCGACCACCCGTGGCGGAGCTTCCTGGAGCGCAGCGCGCTCACGCTGAAGGGCCTGACGTTCGCGCCGACCGGCGCGCTGGTGGCGGCGGCCACCACGTCGCTGCCGGAGACCCCGGGCGGGCAGCGCAACTGGGACTACCGCTTCAGTTGGATCCGCGACTCCACGTTCGCCCTGTGGGGCCTTTACACGCTGGGGTTCGACTGGGAGGCCGACGACTTCTTCTGGTTCATCGCGGACGTGGCCGAGCGGGACAAGGACCTGCAGATCATGTACGGCGTGGACGGCGAGCGCGACCTGCACGAGGAGACGCTCGACCACCTGCACGGCTATGAGGGCGCCAAACCGGTCAGGATCGGCAACGGCGCCTACACCCACCGCCAGAACGACGTGTGGGGCGCGATCCTCGACTCCTTCTACATCCACATCAAGTCGCGCGACGGTCTGGACGAGCGGATCTGGCCCATCATCAAGCGCCTGGTGGAGTCGGCCATCACGCACTGGCGGGAGCCGGACCGGGGGATCTGGGAGGTCCGCGGCGAGCCCAAGCACTTCACCTCCTCCAAGGTGATGTGCTGGGTGGCGACCGACCGGGGCGCGCGGCTGGCCCGGCTGCGCGAGGAGCCCGAACTGGCCGACCGGTGGCAGAAGGTCGCCGACGAGATCCACGCGGACGTCTGCACGCGCGGGGTCTCCGCCGAGGGGATCTTCCGCCAGCACTACGACACCGACGCGCTGGACGCCTCGCTGCTGCTCATCCCGCTGGTGCGGTTCCTGCCCCCGGACGACGCCCGGGTGAAGGCGACGGTGCTGGCCATCGCCGACCATCTGACGGTCGATGACCTGGTGCTGCGCTATCTCACCGACGAGACCGACGACGGCATGACCGGCCATGAGGGCAGTTTCACCATCTGCTCGTTCTGGCTGGTCTCGGCGCTGGTGGAGATCGGCGAGCTGGACCGGGCGCGGCGGCTGTGCGAGAAGCTGCTGTCGTTCGCCAGCCCGCTCGGCCTGTACGCCGAGGAGATCAACCCGGTCAACGGCCGCCATCTGGGCAACTTCCCGCAGGCGTTCACCCACCTGGCCCTGATCAACGCGATCATCCACATCATCAGGGCCGAACAGCAGCAACTGGCCGTGCCGTCGATCACGACGAACGGCGGCCAAGGGCGGGTGTGATCCCATCGGGCGGCAGGTAGGGCGCGGGCACGGTGTAGGTCCAGCCCTCCTGCCACCCGAAGGGCGCGTCCACCAGGTCCTCCAGCGCCTCGCCGTGCAGCAGGTGCTGGAGGGCCCACCGGTTGGCCGAGTGGGCGATGACCAGCACCCGCGCGCCGTCCCATGACGCGGCGAGATCGCCCAGGAACGCGGCGGTCTCGGCGGTCACCTGCCGGTAGCTCTGCCCGCCCGGCCACGGCCGGTCGATGTACTCGGCGCGCCTGCCCGCCAGGCGCGCCACGGGCCCGCCGTTCCATTCGCCGTAGTCGCACTCGCGCAGCCGCCGGTCCTGCCGCAGCGGCACCGCCGAGCCGGCGAACGCGATCTGCGCGGTCTGCACGGCACGGCGCAGGTCCGAGCTGAACACCACGTCTATGCCGTCGTCACGGCGCCGCTCGCCCAGCTCGGCGGCGAGCGCCCGGCCACGCGCGGACAGCTCCCCCGGCAGCCATCCCGTCGCGATGCCCGTCTCGTTGTCGGTCGTGATCGAGTGCGTCTCATAGACCAGCGTCACCGCCACAGTCGGCTCCTTTCGCCCGTCCGGTCCCTCCTATGACAACCTGGGGCGGTGCGAACCGTGATGGATCTCGCTGCGGGCGAAAGAACCTATACCCTCAGGCGCGCGGTCGCGGCCGACATCCGGCCGATCGTCGCGCTGCCGGCCGCCGATCAGCTCGGCGCCACCCGCGAGCGCACGGACGGCGTTTCCTGCCCGGCCTGGCCCGTCACAGGGGGTGTGCGCTGGTCCAGCTCACCAGCGACAAGCGCCGCTCGGACGCCCACCGCTTCTACACCCGTCTCGGCTTCACCGCCGGCCACGAGGGCTTCAAGCCGGCACTTTGACCCGCGTCGCGGGCAGGCGGGCGGCGTTGCGGACGACCGGGCCGATGGCCAGGCCGGAGAGCAGGAAGGCCGCGCCGAGGGTCAGCCAGCCCGCCGTGCCCCAGCCGAGCAGCATGGTGGTCAGCAGCAGGGGACCGAGCATCCGGGCGATCTGCGGGGCCATCCCGTAGAAGCCCTGGTACTGCCCGTGCCTGCCGTCGGGGGCGAGCGCGAAGCTCAGTTCCCAGCCGCCCGCGCCCTGCATCATCTCGCCGAACACCTGGATCACCGCGGCGGCGAGCAGTACGGCGATGGCGGCGGCCGTCCCGATGGGCGCGCCGGACAGGGCGTACACCGCGCAGGCGGCGAACATCAGCAGGCCCGCGCGGCGGATCGCGGTGGCGGCGGTAGTCGGGCCGGTCACCGGCCGGGCCAGGCGCACCTGGAACAGCACCACGCTGATCATGTTCACCATGAGCAGCGCGGCGGCCAGCCACGCGGGGGCGTCGGTGCGGTGCACGATCCACAGCGGCAGGCCCAGGCTGAGCAGCGGCATGTTCAGGTACATGACCGCGTTCAGCAGCGTGATCAGGGCGTACGGCCGGTCCCGCAGTACGGCCAGCCGTGGCTCGCCGGCCGCGATCGGCGGCGCGGGCGGCACCTCGGGCAGCCCGCGCAGCACCAGCGTGGCGGCGATGAAGCACACCGCGTCCGCCACGAACACCGCCAGGTAGGCGGCCTCGGTGTCCACCGACAGGGCCAGCCCGCCCAGCCCCGCCCCGACGGCGAGGCCGGCGTTCAGCGTGGACTGCAGGCGGGCGCGCATGGCGGTCCGCTCCTCCGGGTCCACCAGCCCGGCCAGCAGGGCCTGCCTGGCCGAGGTCAGCCCGGCCTGGCAGCACGCGTAGGCGCAGGCCGCGACCAGGAACGCCGGAAATGACCGCACCACCAGGAACGCGCTCAGCGCGGCGGCGGTGAGCAGGGCGAGCAGCAGCGCGGTTCGGCGCGGCCCCCACCGGTCGGCCAGGTGCCCCATTGGCACCCCGGCCAGCATTCCGGTCCCCCACGCGAGCGTGAGGCCCAGCCCGACCTGGGTGGGCGACAGGCCGACGATCCGGGTGAAGAACAGCGCCGAGCAGGCATAGTAGGCGCCATCGCCCAGCGAGTTGACCAGTTGCGCCAGGGCCAGTACGCGGGGCGGCCCGGCAGGGGGCAGGATTCGGTTCATGACCGCCGCTCCTTGTCCGGATGGTGGCACCATTGAACAGCGGGGGGATTGGCCGGCATAAGGGCCAATGGAAGCCAAGTCGATTGGGCCAATAGTGGACATCCATATCAGCCTGGACGGGCCCGGCGACCTGGCGGCGCGCATCTACCGCGGCATCCAGGACGCCATTTTGGACGGCAGGCTGCGTCCGGGTGAGCGCCTGCCGCCGACCAGGACACTGGCCCGCGGGCTCGATGTGTCGCGCAACACGGCCTCGGTGGCCTACGAACGGCTGACGGCCGAGGGCTTCCTGGTCGCCAGGGTGGGCGCGGGCACGTTCGTGAGCGACCGGCACATCCCGCCCGCCCGGCCCGCGGGCCCGCCGTACGGCGGCGCGGTGCGTCCCCGCCCACCGTGGCGCGACCTGGACCCGGTCACCGAGGACCCGGCGGAGGCCCCCTACGACTTCCGGGTCGGCGTCCCGGACGCCGGTCTGTTCCCGCTGGCCACCTGGCGGCGGCTGATCGCGGGCGAACTGCGCGCCCGGGCGGTGACCGCCGGCTACCACGACGCCGCCGGTCACCCCGGGCTGCGGCAGGCCATCGCCCGTTACGTCGGGGTCGCCCGGTCGGTCCGCGCCCGTCCCGACGACGTGCTGCTCACCCAGGGCGCGCAGCAGGCACTCGACCTCATCGGCCGGGTGCTGATCGCCCCCGGCGACCGGGTGGCCGTGGAGGAGCCCGGCTATCCCCCGGCGCGGATGCTGTTCGCGGCCATGGGCGCGCGGGTGACCGGCGTGCCGGTGGACGACCAGGGCCTGGTGGTGGCCGCGCTCCCGCCCGGCGTACGACTGGTGTACGTCACGCCGTCGCACCAGTTCCCGCTGGGGGTCCCGATGTCCCTGGAACGGCGGGCCGCGCTGCTGGACTGGGCCGCCCGGCACGACGCGGTGATCGTGGAGGACGACTACGACAGCGAGTTCCGCTTCTCCGAGCGACCGCTCGCGCCGTTGCAGAGCCTGGACCGCACCGGCCGGGTCCTCTACGTCGGCACCTTCTCCAAGACCCTGCTGCCGATGCTGCGCCTCGGCTTCCTGGTCGCGCCGGCCTCGCTGCGCACCGCCCTGCGGGCCGCCAAACGGCTGGCCGACTGGCACGGCGACCCCATCGCGCAGGCCGCGCTGGCCCGGTTCATCGACGACGGCGAGCTGCCCCGCCACATCCGCAGGGCGACCCGCGCCTACGCGGCCCGGCACGAGCTGATCGTCGCGGCGCTCCGCGGTGAGCTGGCCGAGTGGCTGACCCCGATGCCCTCGACGGCCGGGCTGCACGTCTGCGCGCGGCTCAATCCCGGCGTGCCCGCTTTCCTCGGCGAGGTCCGGGCGCGGGCGCGGCGGCTCGGCGTCGCCGTCGAGCCGCTGGCCGGATACTACGCCGGGGAGCCCGAGCACGGCCTGGTGCTCGGCTACGGCGCGATCCCGGCCGAACGCGTCCCCGAGGGCCTGCGCCGGCTGCGCCGCGCCTTCGCGGAGGCGGGGTGAGCCCTCAGGCGGCCAGGGGCAGTTCGCGGGCGATGGCGGCCAGGCGGGTGTAGGAGTCGAGCCGCCGCTCGTGGTCGTAGGTGTTCATGGTGACCAGCACCTCATCGGCGCCGGTACGCGCCACCAGGCCGGACAGCTCGGCCGCCACCTCGTCCTCGGTGCCGTGGACCTGGCCCTCCAGCGCCTCCTCGAAGTAGCCGCGCTCCCTGGCGTCCATCGCCCTGGCAAGGACGTCGCCCGGCGGGGCCAGCGGCGGGAACTCCCCCCTGGTCCGCGAGTAGGCGGTGGACCACGCCTCGGGCACCAGGAGTTCCTGCGCCTCGGCGGCGGTACCGGCCACCGCGACGGTCGCCGCCACCACCACGTACGGACGGCCCGCGACGGTGGCACGGTACCGGTCGATCGCGGGCCGCATGCGCTCCTCCCGCCCGCCGATGACCAGCGGCAGCCCCAGCTGGGCGGCGATGTCCGCGCCGCTGCCCATGGCCAGGATGAAGGCGGGCACCCGCAGCCCCTCGGCGGGCCAGGCGTGTACGCCGGGATGGCGGGGCGTGCCGCCGGCGAAGTAGCCGAGCAGCTCCGACACCTGGGCGGCGAAGTCGCCGGTCTCCTCCTTGCCGTGGCCGAGCGCCCGCCGTACGCCCTCGGTGAAGCCCACCGACCGCCCGAGTCCCATGTCGATGCGCCCCGGGTGGAGCGACTCCAGCACCCCGAACTGCTCGGCGACCACCAGCGGGCGGTGGTTGGGCAGCATCACGCCGCCGGTGCCCACCCTGATCCGCGAGGTCGCCCCGGCCACCGCGGCGGCCAGCACGGTGGGCGCGGAACCCGCCACGCCGGGCACGCTGTGGTGCTCCGATACCCAGAAGCGGTGGTAGCCCAGCCGTTCGGCGGCGCGGGCGAACCGCACGGTGTCGCGCAGCGCCTCCGCGTGCCCCTGCCCCGTTCGGACCAGCGATCGGTCCAGGATCGAAATGCGCATCACCTTCGGTGTAACACCGCGAGGTTCGCGGCGGTTCCCGGGGGTTTGGGCGATGCTGGGTAGATGGTGTCGTTGCGCTTCGACGAAGAACTGCGGGTGTTCCTGGCCACCGGGCGGCGCGGCGGAGACGTCAGCGTGCCCGCCGACGGCACCTCCACGCTCGGGCACCTGGTGGAGGCGGCGGGGGTGCCGCTGACCGAGGTGGGTTCGATGCGGGTGGACGGGCGGGACGAACCGCCGTCCTACCGGCCAGGCGGCGGGGAGACCGTCGAGGTGGGGCCGGTGCGCAGGCCGCAGCGGGTGGAGTCGGCGGGGTTCCTGCTGGACGTGCACCTGGGCACGCTCGCGCGGCGGCTGCGGGTGCTCGGCGTGGACACCGCCTACCACAACGACAGCGACGACGACGAGCTGATCGAGCAGGCCAACGCCGAGCGGCGGGTGCTGCTCACCCGCGACCGCGGCCTGCTGCGCCGCAGGAGGCTGTGGGCGGGCGCGTACGTGCGCGGTGAGCGGCCCGACGACCAGCTCGCCGACGTGCTCGACCGGTTCGCCCCGGATCTCGCCCCCTGGACCCGCTGCACGGCGTGCAACGGGCTGCTCGAACCCGTCGCCAAGGAGGACGTGGCGCACCTGCTGGAGCCGGGCACCCGCCGGGAGTACGACTCGTTCGCCCGCTGCCGGGCGTGCGGGCGCGCCTACTGGCCGGGCGCGCACCGCCCGCACCTGTCGGCGATCGTGCGCCGCGCCGGAGGCCGCTGAACCGGCCCGGTCACCTCTCCTGGAGCACCGACAGCACGTTGCCCGCCGGGTCCTTGAACCACGCGATGTACGGCCCGCCGGCCCGCATCACCCCGCGTTCGTCCTGTTCCATGCCCGGATAGCGCTCGAAGGTGACGCCCCGCGCGGTCAGCTCGTCTATGGCCGCCTCGATGTCATCGACCGGGAAGTTGAGGATGGTGAAGGTCGCCGGGGTGTGGCCGGGCTTGGGGTAGATCAGCACATTCGCCCCCGAGCCGAGGCGCAGGGTGAGCAGGCCGTACTCCTCGGAGACGTCGAGCCCCAGCGTCTCGCCGTAGAAACGGCGGGCCTGCTCGATGTCGTTCACGGAAAATCCACTGAACGCGTTGGTGTTCTTGAACATGCTTCCCCATTATTCGGTAGTCAGTGCGGATGCGCACGACGATTCGGATCATCTTCAAGCGACTCGCGGTCCCAGTGGCCGAGGTCGGCCGCCGCCGCGTAGGTGTCCTGGAGGAAGTCGAGCACGGCCTGGCCGGGGTCGCGCGCGGTCCGGGCGGCCTCGTAGGGCAGTACGAACTCGCCCAGGTCGGTGCTGTAGTAGGCGGCCTGCGGGCGTACCGGGAAGTCGGCGTAGCCCTCCGGCTCCGGGTAGGCGTAGGAGTAGAATGCGCCCTCCTCGCCGCCGCCGGGGAAGAAGCCGCAACTGCTCAGCTCGTGGGTGTAGCCCTCGACCATCACCCAGTCGCCGACGTTGGGCGCGCCGCCGGGGTGCTTGGGCGCGGTACGGCCGGAAAAGCGCGTGCAGGCGAGGTCCATCGCGCCCCAGAACAGATGGACCGGGCTCACCTTGCCGATGAAGTAGGACCGGAACTCGCTGAGCACCCGGTGGGCCTGGACGAGCTGGAGCCAGAAGAGATGCGCCTGGCCGGGGTCGTAGGAGCAGTGCTGGTAGTCCTCGGCGAACGGGATGGCGGGCTCGACCTCGGTGGGGCGGGGCATGATCCGCACGTCCAGGCCGAGTTCGTGCAGCGCGTTCATGGTCTCGGTGTAGAACACGGCCACGGGCATCGCCTCAAGGCCGATGTCACGGGCCCGCCCGTCGCCCGCCCGGATGCGCAGCAGGTGATCGCACAGATCGAACTCGATGTCGAAGACGCGGGTGCCGTACGGGATGGCGGAGGTGGTCAGGCCCCGGGCGCTGACGTACAGCGGGACCTGCCACCAGTGGTTCACCATCGGCGCCTGGGCCAGGCGGACCTTGCCGACGACCTGGGCCCACATGTGCAGCGTGTCGCGCGTGGGGCTCCACTCCTCGACCCGCAGACTCGGCCACTCCTCCATAGCGCACCCCATTCCCCCACGTCAGGGGGCATAACCAGGAAGCGTCACGGCGTCCAGGAGGGGTCGCGCCCGGTCAGCCCGAGCACCCGGTCGAGCGGCGGCGATCCGTCCGGCACCGGGACCTCCGGGCCGTAGACGCCCATCTCCCTGCCCATGGCGGCGGTCTTGGCGACCTCCTCGTGCGCGTAGGCCAGCAGGGCGGCGTCCCAGGTGGCCGGCCTGCCGGCGGCCCGCGCCAGGTCCCAGCCGTGGACCAGGAACTCCACCACGACCATGCCGCCGACCATCGCGGCGGGCAGCTCGGTGGGGCCGCCCATGTGGGTCGTGCCCGTCCAGGCGGCGGGGTCGTCCCAGGCCGTGGCCGTACGGCCGACCTGGGCCACGAGATCGGCGGCCCAGTCGCCGCCGGTCAGGTCGAGTTCGCCCTCGGTCGCGGCGGGCGGCGGCACGGTCTCCTTGCGCGCGGCCCCCTCCAGGGAGGGCCCCCAGAAGAGCAGGTGGTGGACCAGCGCGCGTACGTCGAAGTCGGCGCACGGGGTGGGCGCGGTGAGATGGTCGGGCTTGAGGTCGCGGATGATGTCGATCAGGGTACGGCCCGCTGCTGCGACCGGTAGTGCGTCAGACATGGGGTCCAGGCTAGGGGCCGCCACCTGGGGAGGTATTGAACAAACGCGACATAATCTGTGCGGTATGACCAGGGACGTACGCGAGCTGGACGGTGCCTGGCGGCGGTTCCAGAGCCACGCCTATCCGAGCCCGTCGGCGGATCTGGCGGAGTACGTCGCCCGGTACTGGGCGGTGTCCTGGGATTACGAGGAGCCGTACCGGCAGCTCATCGTGCCCTACCCGAACGTCCACCTGACCTTCCGCGACGGGGTCGCGCGGGTGCAGGGCGTCGTTCCCGGCCACCAGATCAAGGTGCTGCACGGCAGGGGGCAGGTGTTCGGCGTGGCGTTCCGGCCCGGCCGTTTCCGGCCTTTCCTGCGCGTCCCGGTCTCCTCGATCACCGGCCGCACGATCGACGCCCGCCAGATCTTCCCCGGCGACCCGCCCGACCCGCCCGACGTCCCGGCCGTCGAGGACTTCCTGCGCGCCCATCGGCCCGCTCCCGACCCGCAGTCCGACCGCGCCGCCCACGCCGTCGACCGGATCATCGCCGACCCCGCCATCACCAGGGTCGCCACCCTCGCCCACCACCTCGGCACCAACGTACGCACCTTGCAACGCCTCTTCGCCGACCACGTCGGCATCGGCCCCAAATGGGTCATCCGCCGCTACCGCCTGCACGAGGTCACCGAACGCCTGGCCACCGGCACCCCCATCGACTGGCCCGCCCTCGCCACCGACCTCGGCTACGCCGACCAGGCCCACTTCACCCGCGACTTCAAGTCCATGTTCGGCGAATCCCCCACCCACTACGCCGAACGCTACTGACCGGCGATTCGAGGGATCGAGGGATCGAGGGATCGAGGAGTTCGCCGGGTACTTCTGCGGATGATGGCCCGGCGGCTGCGAATGGGCGGATCGGAATGGCCGAAGGCACGAGGCCGGCCCATCCGCGACAGCGGTCATATTGACTTTTGATCGACCGTCTGCTCACTCTTCGCTCGGGCCCCCGGCCGGGATTAGCCCGAAATGACGACACCCGCGCTCCGGCGCGGTACTGCATGCCGGAATAAATGCTGATAATTCACGCATTTGACGGAATTTAGCAAGAAAGAGCCCATGGCCTGTCACGTCGGTGGCGTGACAGGCCGAGGCGGGGTTACCAGTTGGCCGGGAGGCCGGGGGTGGGCGGAGGGAGCTTGTGGCCTTTGGGGTGGATGATGTAGCTGATTCCGCCGCTGCTGGTGCTGCGGAGCCAGACGTTCTCGAAGGCGGCGCGGGGGTAGACGCGGCGGACGGCGGGGTTGTCCGGGGAGGCCGGGTCGTTGGCGATCACGTCGCCGGTGGCGGTGAAGCCGATGACGACCATCAGGTGGCCGTCGGTGCCGTACCCGGCGCCCGGCAGTTCGTGGGCCTGGAAGGACTGCGAGGTCACCACCGGGATGCCGGCCTTGATGAGTTTTTCCAGCTCGGTCAGTGAGCGCAGCCTGGTGACGAAGCCGGACAGGCCGAACCGGCCCGCGTAGGCGGTGTTGAACGGCCAGTTGCCCGCGCCCTGGTAGGTGTAGTCGTAGGTGTGCCTGGCGGCGTAGTCGACCTCGGGGTCGGGGTCGGTGGGATCGACCCAGGAGGTGTCCCGCTCGCTCGGCCACTTGTGCCAGCGGCCGAGGACCATGGTCGTGGACGTGGGGCTGCACCACGCCTCGCCGCCGCCGTCCCATTCGGGGTAGTGCCCCTCGTGGACGTTCTGCGACCGGCGCGGTACGTCGAGTTCGACGCCCCACGCGCCGCCGCCCGGGCTGACCGGCACGCTCGCGCGGTCCGGTACGGCGGACGCCATCGCGCCGAGCGCGGTCACGACCGGCCCCCGCGACTGGCCCGGCTTGCGGTAGAGGGTGACGCGCAACTGGTAGGAGTCGATCGGCCTGCCCTTGGCGGCGACGAACGTGTCCACCGCCACGGTGCCGTCGGCGTCGCCCTGGCCGCGTACGGACGTGCGCTGGATGTCCGCGTCGCCGTACGCCCAGCGGCCGAGGACGTACCACTTGGTGTCGGGGGTGGTGCCGCGCATGTCCACCTGGATCCAGGTGCCCGCCGGGGTGTCGGCGGTCCAGGAGGCGACGAGTTCGGTGGCGGCGAACCCGACGGCCCGGCCGGAGCCGGTCCAGCGGGCGTACTCCCAGGTCTTGGCGCCCAGCGCGTCGGTGTAGGTGACGGTGCCCACGGCCTTGCCGAAGCGCAGCGCGCCGCCGGCGGCGGAGGTGCCCTCCTGGGTGCCCGTGGGGAAGGCGGCCCGTTGGTAGACGACTTCGGGGATCTGCGCGGGGGCCCTCGCGGCGGCGGCGCCCGTTACCGGGCCCGTCACCGGAGCCGCGACGAGGACCAATGACATGAGCGCTACGGTCAGCTTTCGCATGTGACCTCACTTAGGGGCTCGACGCGGGGAATGTAGTTCGCCGGTCGGGCGCGCACATCGGAGATGTTACGTATCGCGCGCGGAACCCGGGCCACTCTGGCGAAGTTCCGCACTTTCCCGATTTCCGGACATCCCCTTTGTCATGGCCGCCGAGCTCCTATTCTCATGAAAGGCTGTCGGCGATCATGGATTCCCCTCATCCCCGGAAGGACCGACCACCATGGCCGACGCCGGCGACCCGCCCCCGGACTCGACCCGACCGTCCGCACACCGCCGGGTCTGGAACCACTGGCTGGGCGGCAAGGACGACCACGCCCCCGACCGGGCGGTCGGCGAGCGGATCCGCCAGGTGATCCCGTACATCGCCGAGTCGGCCGCGCCGACCGGATGTCCTCGGCCGGGCCGTCCGCCACCTGGCGGGCGAGGCGGGCATCCGGCAGTTCCTGGACCTGGGCACCGGCCTGCCCACCGCCGGCAACACGCACGAGATCGCGCAGCGCGTCGCCCCCGAGCCGCGGATCGTGTGCGTGGACAACGACCCACTCGTACTCACCACGCCCGCGCCCTCCTCGTCGGCACCCCCGAGGGCCGGACCGACTACCTCCACGCCGACGTACGCGATCCCGGCGCGGTGATCGAGGCGGCCGGGGCGACCCTGGACTTCTCCAGGCCGGCGGCGATCACGATGCTCGGCATCCTCGACTTCGTCACCGGCGGCGAGGAGGCCGACGCGATCGTGCGCCGGTTCTGGGCGCGGTGTCCTCGGGCGGCCATCTCGCCATCGCCCACGCCACCGACGAGGTCAGCGCGGAGGCGGCGCGCGAGGCCGTCCGGATCGGCAACGAGGCGGGAGTGGCCGAAATCCGCCTGCGCGGGAAGGACCGGCTCGCCGCGTTCTTCGACGGGCTGGAACCGCTGCCACCCGGGGTGGTCTCATGCTCCCGGTGGCGTCCCGAGGAGTCGCGGTTCGGGGTTCCGGATGAGGTTTATCAGTTCTGCGGGCTTGCCGGAATGCGGTGACGCGGGTGGGAGTGCGCTACTGTGTGACACGGTATGCAGGTTACGGGCGGGCCGTAATATCGAAACGTGACCGCACTTTATCTCTAAGTACGCTTGTATTGCCAAATACGGCCCCGCTTTTATTCTGACATCGTGAGGGCCGCCTTCTATTGGATAAGACTTCCCAAGTACAGTGCCTCTTCCTGCTTTAAGAAGGATTCACGACCTTCTGCCCTTACGATGTGGGTGGCATTGTGCTAGGCGGAGGTATCTGATGGTTCGATACACTTTGGGGAAGGAAGACAAGGGCGGCCCGCGCGATCCCGTGCCACTGGGAGCCGTCGGCGTCCTTCCTGCCTTCGCCGATGTCGGCATAGTGCTCGCCGAGGCGGTGGGGAGGATCACCCCCGACGACTTACTCTCCGCTGATCACGGATACACTCAAACGGACAGAAAGCAGATCCTCGCCCATGTCCGGCTGCGCGACATGCGCTCGATCAGCAAAATGGCCGCGACCAGTCTTACCCGGGCACTGCGCGGAAGTGACAAGAAAAGGGGCTCTTCACTTATCTGTGCACTGAGTACCCGCTTTAGCCGTGGCTTCGACAACTCCGATGGACTCTCAGCAGAGACCTGCGTCAACCTCCTGCGCGCGAACACGGCGGCCGGGGCGCTGGCCGAGGCGCCGCAGATCGCCGAGGCGCTGACGAGCCTGGACGGGCTCACCGGCAACTTCATCGACCTGGTGCTGATCGACATCTTTCGGCACGACCACGCGCTGTCGGGGCTGGCGCTCGCCCTGCTGCTCTCTTCCACCGAGCGGATGGCCCCGCAGGCCGCCGACGTGCTCCGCACGGCGTGGGACCAGTTGCGGGAGGGCCAGTCCAGGCTGCCCGAGGTACCGATCTCGCTGACCGAACTTCGCGCCATCGCCGCGGCGGAGGCGAACGCGGCTGCGGAAGCGAACGCGGCTGCGGAAGCGAACGCGGCGGCGGCCAAGGCGGCGGCGGCGGCCAAGGCGGCGGCGGTTGCGGTGCAGGCCGTCGCCCCGCCCGCCAAGGCGGCGGCCGTGGGCAACGGCACGGCGCCCGCCGTGGCGGCGGAGCCGGAACCCCGCCCGCCGGCCGCGCCTGCTGCCGCCGAGGCCGCGTTCGATGGGACCGCGTTCGACGAGTTGCGCGCGGGTCTGGAACGGTTGCGCGCGTCGTTCGCCGCGGCGGCCGATTCGGCCGAGCGGGTACGGCAGGCGTACGCCGACCAGCGCCGCCCGGCCCAGCACGACCTGAGCGCGCTCAACGGGCTCGCCGGTGAGTTCGACGACCTGCGCGCCCGCGTCGAGGCGGCGTGCGGCGGCCAGGTCGCCGAGGCCAGCGCCGACGCCCTGGAAGAGGTCCTGGACCAGGCCGCGATCGCCCATCTCCGGCGGCACCGGGTACGCGCCCTGGCCGAGGTCGCCGGGCCTTCGGTGCTGGAGACACTGCTTTCGGAGGTACGCGAGGGGGCGCTGGTGGGCGCGCCCGGCCTGGAGACCCTGGCCGACCTGATCAGCCTGGGCGGCGACCCGGACGCCTTCCTGGAGAGGTTCAGCTTGCAGGAACGCTTCCGGCAGGAGGCCCCGGACCATTGGGCGCCGGTCGCGGGCGCCGCCGCCGAGGGCCTGCTCACCCTGCCCGACCCACCGCCACGCCCACCCTCCCCGCGGCCCCCGGCCCCACGCCCACCCGCGGACGAGCCGAGCGCCACCCCGCCACCCCCGGGGCGACTCGCCACAGACCACCCCGGAGGCCACCGGACCGCCGCCCTACCGGCTCCCGTCCCCCGGGCCGCCGACCGGCTTTCCCCAGCCCGGCCCACCAGCGGCCCCACCGAGGCCGGCCACCCGAGCATCACCCCAGGCACGCCCGGCCTACAGGCCGACGACCGGCCCAACGCCAACCTGCCGGCCCCCGGCCGAGCCACGACCGGCCCCGCCACAGCGGGCCTACCGGCCACCGGCCGACCCGCCTCGGAGCAGGCTGTCACCGCTACGACCAGGGCGGACCTCGTAGCCGACGGCCAGCCGCCGGCCGACCCGCGGGCCACCGGCCGACCCGCCAGCGGTCCGACCGAGACCGGCCTCCCTGCTCCGGCCCCCCGCGAGGCCGACCAACGGGCCGCCGACCACCCCGCCATGGGCCTGCCCAACACGAACCCCCCGGCCGACGGCCCCTACACCCCCGGACTGCGTGCTGACGGCCCGGCTGTCCCGGGCCGGCCCAACGCCAACCTGTCGGCCCCCGGCCACCCAACGGCCGGCCAGCCGGAGGCAGGCGGCCCCACCAGCGGCCCCGCCACAGCGGCGCTTCCGGCCGACCGCCAGGCGGGCACCGGCCTGCCCGACCTCAACCCGCCGGTCGCCGGCCAACCCCCCGCCGGTCGTCCCGAGGCCGACCCACCAGCCACCACCGGCCACCCCGCCCCCGGCCAGCCCACCAGCGGCCTGCCGACCACCGACCCGCGTACGCCCGCCCTCCCGGCCAACGACCCGGCCACCCCGGGCCAACCCAACACCGGCCCCCCGGCCGCCGACCCGCGTACGCCCGCCCTCCCGGCCAACGACCCGGCCACCACGAACCAACCCAACACCGGCCCCCCGGCCGCCGACCCGCGTACGCCCGGCCTCGCGGCCAACGCCCCGGCCACCACGAACCAACCCAACACCGGCCCCCCAGCGAGCGGCCACCCGGGCACCGACCCGCGTACGCCCGCCCTCCCGGCCAACGACCCGGCCACCCCGGGCCAACCCAACACCGGCCCCCCAGCGAGCGGCCACCCGGGCACCGACCCGCGTACGCCCGCCCTCCCGGCCAACGACCCGGCCACCACGAACCGACCCAACACCGGCCACCCGGCGAGCGGCCACCCGGCCGACGTCCAGCCCACCAGCGACCCCGCCGCAACCGGCCACCCGGGCACCGACCCGCGCATGCCCGACCCACCGGCCGACAACCCGGCCACCACGAACCGACCCAACACCGGCCACCCGGCGAGCGGCCACCCGGCCGACGTCCGGCCCACCAGCGACCCCGCCGCAACCGGCCACCCGGGCACCGACCCGCGCATGCCCGACCCACCGGCCGACAACCCGGCCACCACGGGCCAGCCCAACACCGGCCACCCGGCGAGCGGCCACCCGGCCGACGTCCGGCCCACCAGCGACCCCGCCGCAACCGGCCTCCAGGGCACCGGCCCGGGTACGCCCGGGATACCCGCCGATGGCCGGCCCGCGGGCGGCTCCGCCTCAGCAGGGCTGACGGGCACCGGCCACCCGACCGCCGGACCCGCAGGGGGCCCAGTGGGCGGTGGGCAGGGCGACAGTGGTCGGCCCTCCGCCGCTCCGCCCGGGGCCGACCCGGCGGCTGGTGGCCAGGCGGCCAAGGGCGGCGGTGACGGGTTCGGGGATCTCACTGATCTCGATGCCTTCCTTGAGGAGGTCTACTTCGAGCGGCAAGCGCCCCCCCGTACCGAACGCGTCAAGAGGGGAGCCTCCGGGCATGGCGAGGACCTGCCAGGTCCGGAGGCGGCGGCGGTCGGGGAGCGGCAGGACGACGGTACGGCGCCCGAGAAACCCGGCCGAACCCGTCCAAGCGGGCAGTCAAATGCCACCGCACCAGGCGAGAAGGCCCCCGACGACCCCGAAGCCCCGCAAGACTCCCCACCGGCCGACCCCCGCGCGGGCGGTCACGCCGAGGCTCGAAATCAAGGCACCGGAGCGACCTCCGGCCCCCGGGACCACCCCAGAGCACGGGACCGGGACGCCGGGGGAAGGCCCGGTCGAGCAGCGGAGCGAGATCCACGACCAGGCGGGGGGACGCTCGATCGCCCGGCCGGGCGGGACGAGCGGGCGGCGGACACAACGAGCGCGGGAGTCGCCGCCGAGACGGGGGACGGGTGGGAGGCCGCGGAGGCGCGCGCACTGGAGGGCGGGCGCTTCGCGGCGGCGGCCTGGCTGCGGGAGGCGGCGGGCCGACCGGCGGCCGAGGCGGCGGCGCGGCGGTGCGCCGCGGTGGCCGGGGAGATGAGCGAGTTCGGCGGACGGTTGTCGGCGGCGTTCGCCGAGGCGGCGGGCGCGGTCTCGCTGAAGGCGCTGGCCGATGACGCCGCGGGGCGGCTGCTCGCCTGGGGCGCCGCCGTACGGGCCGGACTGATCCATCCGACGCCGCAGATCGCCCACCTGCTGGACGACCTCGCCCCCGCGCTCTCGCCGTACCCGCGGCTGGCCAGGCTCGGCGCGGCGTTCGCCAGGACCGCGCACGCCGGGGCCTACCTGGTCCCCGGCCTTTCCGGCCGGATGCGCGACGCCGCCCGAGCCGAGGCCGCCCAGCAGGCCGCCGCCGCGGAGGCGGGCCGGTTCCTGGCGGAGAGCCCGACGCAGACGATCAAGTACGCGCTGGCCACCGAGGTGTGGAAGACCCTCCTCCAGGACGACGAACCGCTCGGCGCGCTGCTCGCCCTGGCCGCGCGCAACGACTGCGCCAAGGTACGGCGGGCCGCCGCGGAGCTTGAGCGGCTGCGCACCGGCGACACCGTGGACCGGATGATCGACGACACGGCCAAGACCCGCCGCGCGAACCGGCCGGGTGGCCGCATCCACTCGGGGGCCCGCGCCAAGCTGGTGGACAAGATCGGCAAGGGCCTCGACCTGGTGGACGCCTGGGTGACGGCGACCCGCGAGGTGACGGCGCTGCACGCGGCCGACGCCGAGGTGTCCTGGGTCCTCAAGCCACTGGACGACCTGCGCGGCGTGGTCACCGAGCACCGCGCGGAGGCCGAGGCGGAGCTGGCCGCGCTGGCCGGTGTACCCGATCCGCTGACGGCCGCCGCCGCGCGCGGTACGACGGCCCTGGTCGCCGACACGATCCGGCTGCTGGACGGCGGTCCGGTGCCCGGCGCCGAGCCCGCCGCCGCCCATCTGCTCAACGGCGACCTGCTGCTCTGCGCGTCGCTGCCGCTGGAGCCCGGTACGCTCGCCCCCCGCACCCCGCCGCCGCCCGCCGCGCTCATCCCGCTGTGCGCGCACCCGCCCACCGACGAGGAGTGGCGGGCCGCGTTCCACGCCCGCGCCCGGCTCGGCGACCACGAGGGCACCGCCTCGCTGCTGGCCGTACTCGGCGTACGGAACCGCCGGCTGGCCGAGGAACTGCGCCAGCACCGCGACAAGCTGGTGGACGAGGCCAGGCACGACCGCAGCGACCGGATCGAGGCCATCTCCGACCTGCTCGCCCGGTGGCGGGACGACGGCGTACTGCCCGGGGCGGCGGCGGCCCGGTTCGCTGCGATGGTCGCGGCGCTGGGCGACGACGGCAGGGACGACTTCGGCGCGATCGCCAAGGCGCTCGCCGACGTGGAGCGGGAGGCGCGGACGATCCGCGCCGCCGAGATCGCCGGCACGCTCGACCGGCTCACCGAACTCGCCGAGCGGCACGCCACGGTGGCCGCGGGGGCGGCGCGGATCAGCGCGTTCGCCGAGGCGGGCGACCTCACCACGGCCCGCGAACTGCTGGCGCGGGCCTGCGAGGGACGGCCGCCGCCGGAGCCGCCGGACGCGATCGACCACCTGGAGCGGTTCTTCCCGCGTTTCCCGCAGGCTTTTGAGCACGCGTACGGGCGCAAGCGCGGCGCGGAGGCCGCGATGTGGCCGCGGCTGCTCGCCGACGCGCTGCGCGCCGGTACGGCTCCCGCCGACCCGGCGCTCGCGTCCCTGCTCGAACGCTGCGGCCTCGCCCCCGCCGAGCTGCCCGCCGCCCGCCGCGAGGAGTCGGCCCAGGGCCTGCTCGGGTGGCACGCCCTGGCCAAGGGGCCGAAGGCGGCGGCCGACCTCACCGCACAGGTGGCGGCGGCACTCCGGGTGATCGGCCTGACGGGCGAGCCGGACGGCCCGCCACGCGTGGAACAGAACCGCGCCTGGATCACCCTCACCGAGGTCCACACCACCGACGATTCCCCGGTCCCCGCCTTCGGTTCCCGGATGAGCCCACCGCCCGCCGGTGCCGGCCCCTCCGGCACGCCTCCGGCGGGCCGGCCGGGCGGCGAGCACGACTGCGCCCCGATCCCCCCTGCGGGGGACCGAACCACCGGCGGGCCGCGGACGACCCCGCCGCATGAAGAGCCGAACCACGGCCCGATCGACCGGGCCGGAGCCGGCGTCTCCGGGGAGCCGCCCGTGGCCGGCCCGGCGGGCCGGCCGGGCGGTGAACGCGACTGCGCCCCGATCACCCCGGCGGGGGACCGAACGACCCCGCCGCAAAAGGGACAGAAGCATGGGGCCTCCGTCGCGTTGCCGGTGGCGGACGTCGGGGACCGGATGAGTCCGCCGCGCACCGGGCAGGAGCGCGGCCGGAGCATCCCGGCCGACATCCGCGCCGCAGGCGCGATCGGCCTGGTGGGCGAGCCGGGTGGAGACCAGGACCACGGCTGGAGGAGCCCGGCCGGTGGCACGGGGCGGCGGTTGCGGGTGTTGCTGGTCTGGCGGGTTCAGCCGCAGCAGGTCGCCGACCTGGTGAAGGGCCAGCCGGGTGACCAGACCGTGCTGGTGTTGTGCTTCGGCGTGCTGTCGCCCGAGCAGCGGCATCGGATGGCCGCCGCCTGCCGTACCGGGCAGGGGCCGGTGGCCGGGGTGGTCGATGACGCGGCGCTGGGCTACCTGGCCTGCCTGCCCGGGCCGAGCTGGGCCGCCGCGGTGGGCCTGCTCGCGCCGTTCGGTTCGGCGAACCCGTACGCCGCCGCGGGCCACGCGCCCCCCGAGATGTTCTACGGCCGCGCGGCGCAGCTCGCCGCGGTGACCGGCGGCACCGGCCCCTGCCTGGTGCATGGCGGGCGGCGGCTCGGCAAGTCCGCCCTGCTCCGCCAGGCCGGACGGCAGGCCCGCCGGACGGCCCCGGACACCGTGGTCGTCTCGGCCTCCATCCGGCAGGTCGGCACGGTGCTGCCCGCCGCCGCGCTGTGGCCCGCGCTCGCCGCGGCCCTCGCCGACGCCGGGCTGCCGCCCGCGCACGACCGGACACCGGCCGGGGTCCGCCGCCTGATCGGCGAGTGGATCGAGGAAGACCCGGCCAGGCGGATGCTGATCCTGCTGGACGACGCCGAGGGGTTCCTGGCGGCAGACGCGCGGCAAACGTCGGCGAACGTGGCCGCGCTCGCCGACCTGATGGAGGAGAGCGGCCACCGCGTGCGGGTGGTCTTCGCCGGCCCCGGGCACCCGGGCCGGTTCCAGGGCGAGGCGGTCGCGGTCGGCCCGCTCGACCCGCAGGACGCCTTCGACCTGCTCACCCGCCCGCTGGCGGCGCTGGGGCTGCGGCTCGGCCCCGAGGCGGCGGCCCGGGTGGTCACCGAGGCGAACAACGCCCCCGGGCTGATCCGGCTGTTCGCCGACGCGCTGCTGTGCCGGGCGCGGCGGGCCCCGGTGGCACGTACGACGCTGCCGTACGCGGTCACCCGGGAGGACGTGACGGCGGTCTGGCTGGACCTTCGGGCCGCGCCGGGGTACCGTGACCGGCTGGAACGGGCGCTCGGCCTCGCCGGGCGATGCAAGGTGATCGTCTACGCGATGGCGTTCCACGCGCTGGACGCGGGGACCGACGCCACCCTCACCACGGACGAGCTGCGCGCCGCGTGCGAGGAGTGGTGGCCGGAGGGCTTCGCCGGGGCGGGCGGTGACTTCCCGGCGCTGCTGGAGGAGTGCGTGGGCCTGGGCATGCTGGCCGCCGACGGCGACGGGTTCCGGCTGCGCACGCCGTACATCCTGACCCTGCTGGGCGGCGCGGGCCAGATCGAGGCGGTGCTCGAAGGGGGCTTCGGGGCCCCTGCGGGCTTCGACCCCGACTCCGTCCGGGCACCCGGCCCTGACGGCCGGGACCGCTCGCCGCTGACCGGCGGCCAGGTGGCCCGGCTGCTGCGCCCGGGCGGCGGGCTGCGCCTGGTCACGGGCTCGGCGGCGCTGCGCATCGACCGGGTGCCCGCCGCCCTGGCGGACGCCGCCGTACGGCACGGCCCGGGGCGGGTGTGGCGGGTCGGCGACGGCCTGCCGCTCGCCGAGGCACTGCGCCGCGCGGGCGAGGGCGCCGGGCACGACCTCGTGCTGGCCGAACTGACCGGACGTACGCCGCAAGAGGTGACCGCGCTCGCCGAGGCACTGCGCCACGCGGGCGAGGGCACCGGACACGACCTCGCGCCGGCCGGACGTACGCCGCAGGAGGCGACCGGGCCGGGCACGCCGGCCGTGGTGCTGGTCGCGACGCCGGAGCACGCCGTACTCTGGCCCGCCCTGGCCCGCCAGGCGGGAGGGGCCGGGCAGGTGATCGGGTTACGCCGGTTCGACCGGCGGGCGCTCGCGCGGTGGGCGGACGAGGACGACATCGGCCTGCCCGGCGAGGCGGACCGGCAGGCCGTGCTCGCGGTCACCGGCGGCTGGCCGGCGCTGGTCGGCGACGTGGTGAAGGGCCTGATGGAGGGCGAGGGCGAGCGCGCACTGGCGGCCTGCCGTACCCGGCTGGAGCGGTCTCCGGAGGCGTTCGTGCGTTCCACGGGCGTGCTGTCCGGCGCGGCCGTCGCCGCGGCGTGGCGGCTGCTGGCCGCGCAGACCGAGATCGCCGACAGCGCCGAGACGCTGGCCGGGCTGCTCGCGCTGGCGGGCGCGGACGAACCGGGCCATCCGCTGTCGGAGGCGGCGCTGCGCGCCGAGGGCCACTCCTCCACCGCCGACCTGGTCGAGGTGCTGCGGATGCTGGGGGCGCTGTCGCCGGGCCCGGACGGCCGGCTGGAGCGCGAAGAGGTGCTGGCCGCCGCCACCCGGAGGCTGGGGCCGGCGGGGTGACTTCCGATCTCCTCCTGCCGGTGCTGCACGCCGCCGCCAAGGTGGTGTTGTCGCGTCCCGCCCTGGCCGAGAAGGGGCACGACGTGGAGCGGTTCGCCGCCGACAACCGGGAGATGCTGCTCGACGCGCTGGTCAAGGTGCCGGAACTGCGCGGACGGGTCCGTGCCGAGCTGCGCATCCGCCGCGACCAGCCGGACGCCCAGGCCCTGGCCACGCTGGTGCTCGCCGACGACGACGAGGTGGTGCGCGCCGCGCTGCGGCTGTCCGAGCACCTGGTGAGGGAGAGCCGCACCCAGCAGGTACGGCTGCGCCGCCACCAGGAGAAGCTGAGCGAGCTGCGGAGCAGGCTGGAGCGGGCCAACGGCCGCCACGAGCACACCCTGACCGGGCTGCGCACCACGAGCGCGGCCCTGGCCGACGCCGACAAGCGCGCCGAGGAGCTGGACATCCAGGTCTCGGCGTTGCAGCGGCGGCTGGGCGACCCGCGCACGGCGGCCTCCAGCCTGCTGGCCGCGTTGCAGGGCCATTCGGCCACCGAGCCGGCCGCGCTGCTCGAACGGGCCGCCGGGGCGGCCGGGATCTCCTCGCTGGAGCTGGTCACGGCCATCCAGGCGATCGTGTCCCCGCCGCAGGAGATCGCTGGCGATCGGGTGTCGGTCGTGCGCGAGCGCGCGCTGCGGGTGACGCCGCTGGGCGGGGACACCGAGATCGGCGGCTCGTGTGTGCTGGTGGAGGCGGGCGGCACCCGGCTGCTGGTGGACGCGGGGCTGCGTCCCGGCGATCCGGCGCGCCCGCCCCGCGACATCGACCGGGCGCTCACCGGGCCGATCGACGCGGCGGTCGTCACCCACGCGCACACCGACCACTGCGGGTACATCCCGGCGCTGGTCGAGCGCTTCCCGGGGCTGCGGGTGATCGCGACCCCGGCCACGGTCCAGCTCATGCCGGCGATGTGGGCCGACTCGGCCAAGCTGATGATCCGCCGCGAGCGCACCTACCGGCAGTGGGGCGCGGACGGCGCGACGGCCCTGTACGGGCGGGCCGCGGTCGAGGAGGCCGCGCAGCGCTGCGAGGAGGTCCCGTACGGCAGGCCCCGGCAGGTCGGCGAGGTCACCCTGGAGCTGTTCCCGGCCGGTCACATCCTGGGCGCGGCCGGGGTCGTGGTACGCGCGGGCGACCAGCGGGTGGCGATATCCGGCGACATATCGGGATTCAACCAGCGGACCGTGGACGGCTACCAGATCCCCGAGTCCGCCCGCGAGGCCGACCTGCTGGTGCTGGAGTCCACCTGCTGCGCCGAGACCCACGGGCCGCGCGATGGCCGGGTGAACGACCTGGTCAAGGCGGTCGGCGACATCCACGCGGCGGGCGGGCGGGTGCTCATCCCGGCCTTCGCGCTGGGCCGTGCCCAGGAGATCGCGCTGATCCTCCAGGACCGGCTGCCGCACGTACCGGTGCTGCTCGACGGCATGGCGGCCGACGTGGCGGCGGCGTTCGAGCGGGTCACCGCCGACGGGCCCGCGCCGCTGCGCATCTTCCAGGGCTCGGTGTCGCGCGCCGACCGGCCGGCCGACCTGGATCGGTTCGCCTCGGGGGTGGTGATCACCACGTCCGGCATGATGACCGGCGGCCCGGCCGTGCAGTGGGCGGCGCGCATCCTGCCCGAGCCCAACGGCGCGCTGTTCCTGTCCGGCTACCAGGACGAGGAGTCCGGCGGGGCGCGGCTGCTGCGGCTGGCGGAGGACGGCGCGGCGTCGCTGACCCTCGACGACAACGGCGTGGAGCGCAAGGTGCCGATCCGGGCCAGGATCGAGATGATGCGGCTTTCGGCGCACGCCGACAAGCGCGGGCTGCTCGACATCGCCGACGAGGTCGCGGCCCGGGAGGTGATGCTGGTCCATGGGTTCTCGGCGCGGCAGCGGGAGTTCGCCAAGATCCTCAGTGTGCGGCGGCACTCTCCGGTGGCCTCCGGGGTGTGGGGAGAGCAGCGCCAGAGGTGAGAGGTCAACGGCCGGTGCCGTGCACGACCGCGACCGGCTGGCCGGTGCCGTACAGCACGGCCTGGGTGGCCGAGCCGAGCGAGGGGGCGGCGGGCTCGCCCACCACGACCAGCGCGGAGTCCGTGGCGAGCGCGGCCAGGGCGCGGGCCGGTGGACGCTGGTCGATCCGGGTGCGCACCTGTACCTGCGGGTACCGTTCCAGCCACGGGGCCAGCAGCCGCTGGAAGCGGCGGCCGGTCTCGCGCCAGGTGTCCTCGTCCTCGGCACAGGTCCGTACGACGTGCAGCTCGCACCGCCGCAGGCACGCCTCCTCGAAGGCGAAGGCCACCGCTTTGGCGCCCGGCTCCTCCCCCACCCCCAGCAGCACCACCTGGCGGGGCGGGGCGGCCCCCGGCCCCACGACGATCACCGGGCCCGGCGCGTGCGAGGAGACGTAGACGGCCGTGGAGCCGAGCTTCGGCCGGCCGTGGCCGCCGTTCACCCCCCGGGTGCCGAGCACCACGAGCTGCGCGGCCCCCGCGTCGGTGAGCAGCGCCCCCGCGGCCGTGCCGCGCTCCAGCCTGGGCCGCACCACGAGCCGCCCGGCCATGTCCTTGGCCAGTTCGACGCCGTGCCGCAGGATCAGCTCGGCCGACTGCCGTACGGCGGCGACCGCCACCGGGTCGTCCAGGAAGCCGGGGATGGGCACCTGCCAGGCGTGGTAGACGACCAGGGGGGCGTACCGGAGCTGGGCCTCCCGCACGGCCCACCGCAGCGCCGCCTCCGCCGCCGCCGATCCGTCGTAACCCGTCGCGACCGGCCTGCCGGGATCTTCGGTCCGCATGGATCCCCCTCTCGCCGCGTCCTACCTCCTAGCCTTGCCGGAAAGGGCGCCTTGCCCACCTTGCCGGGCATGATTCTTGGCCGCGGCGGCCCGCGAGCCCCCGGCTAAGGGGTCGTCAGGGGTGAGTAGGGGATGTTCGGCGGCGCCGTTGTTCGTCACCATGGCAATTACGAGGTGACGACCCGCGCCAGCGGGCCCGGCCGACGAGGAGTGCCTGCCCATGAAGAAGCACATCATGCTCACCGCCCCCTCCGCCGACGACGGCACCCCGGACGGCCCGGTCGATGTGGTGCTGGAGGGCGGGCCCGCGCATCTGCCGCGGAGTCTGCGCGTCGAGCCGGGCGAGGCGGCGTCCGGCCGGCTGAAGATCGCCAACGGCGCGGGCTACGAGCACTACGAGCGCGTCCGGGAGAGCGACGCCGGGCCCTGGGTGTTCCGCTGGATCATGCGGACCAGGATCGCCGAGTAGCCGGCGCGCTCGCGAGCCGGGCACCGGCCCGCCTATCGTGAGATCGTGCATGCCCCCCGGATGAAGAGGTCCGATTGATCGAGATCATCCTGCCCCCCACGGTGGTCGCGGTGGACACCACCGGCGACCCCGCCGACGCCCGCCTCTACCCCGAAGAGGAGGAGGTCGTCCGCAAGGCGGTCGACAAGCGCCGCAGGGAGTTCACCACGGGACGCACGTGCGCGCGGCAGGCCATGGGCCTGCTCGGCCTGCCGCCCTCGGCCATCCCGCAGGGAGCGCGCGGCGAGCCGGTGTGGCCCGCGGGCGTGGTCGGCAGCATCACGCACTGCGCGGGCTACCGGGGCGCGGTGCTCGGCCGTACCTCGGACGTCGCCGCGATCGGCATCGACGCCGAGCCCAACGACAGGCTGCCGGACGGCGTGCTCGACGCGGTCACCGCCGAGGGCGAGCGGCGGGCGATCACCGAGGCGCTGCGTTCGCATCCCGGCGTCCACTGGGACCGCATGCTGTTCTGCGCCAAGGAGACGGTCTACAAGGTGTGGTTCCCGCTGGCCGGCCGGTGGCTGGGCTTCGAGGACGCGGAGGTCGTCATCAACCCGCTGACCGGCACGTTCGAGGCTCGGCTGCTGGTCGAGGGGCCTTCGGTGAACGGCGGCGCGCTGAGCCGGCTGACCGGCCGGTGGCTGGTGAAGAACGGCCTGATCCTCACCGCCATCGTGCTGCCGGCCGGGTAGCCGCGCTCCGCCGTCCATCAGGTCAGGCCGGCTCCCGGCGGACCGCCGCCGACCTGGCACGCAGCGCCCTGCTCTCGGTGAGGTAGACGCCGCCCGCGATGACGAAGGCGACCGCGCCGAGCACGACCATGATGGCGATCACCGGCCACTGCCACACGGGCGGCAGGTGCAGCGCGAGGAACCACACCGGCGCGATCTCACCGGTGACCTTCATCCCCAGCGGCACCAGGCCCTGCGGGAACAGCGCGATGCAGCCGATCAGGAAGCAGGCCCACAGCAGCGCCCTGCGGTGGCCGGGCATGGCCTTGAGCACCGAGGTGTCTTCTGCGACCTCGGCCTGCCGCTCCCGGCCCGAGCGCATCAGGTAGAGCAGTTCGGGGCCACGCGTGAGCAGCCTGGCCGCCGCCGCGCGGCCGAGCCACCAGTGGCAGAGCACGCCGGTCACGACGCCCACCGCGACGCCCGCCCAGCGCAGCGCAGGGACGCCGAGCATCTGGCCGGCCAGGGCGGTGCCCAGCGCGGGCAGGGTCAGGGCCAGCACCAGGAACAGCGTCACGAAGCCCTGTCCGGTCACATCGCCGTGGTCGAGCGGGCTGTCCTTGCTGCGGTGCGGGTCGGGGCCCGGTACGAGCTGGTCCACCCCGACGAACACGACCAGGCCCGCGCCCGCGCCGAGCGTGGCGGTCAGGGCGGTCAGGGCCCATGGCCACATGCCCTGGTCGCCGTGCCACAGGGTGCCCGCGACGGTGAGCACGGCGGCGGCCGGGGCCACGAACGTGAGCCACGCGAACTGCCTGCCGCGTACGTCGGCCCGCTCGGTGCCGGGGGTCATCAGCGTCAGCCACAGCGCGGTGCCGTCCTGGCCGTACAGGTTGGCGCAGGTGGCGGCGGCCATCAGCGCGGCGAGCGCGCCCGCGAACGGCAGCAGCGCGGTCGAGCCGAACAGCAGCGGCAGCAGCGCCGTGAGGATCGCGAACGCGGGCGCCACCACCAGGCTCTGCACCCGCAGCGCGTCGCGCCGCCAGGTGCGCAGCTCCTTGCGGTACACCGCACCGGTGGCGGTACGGGCCGTGACGCGCTCGCCCGCCGAGCCCCGGACGACGGTACGCGCCAGGCCCTCCGAACCGAGCAGCCGGCTCCACAGCAGCACCAGCAGGGCGAGCAGCACCACCAGGCCGCCCAGGGCGAGCCCCGCCGTACGCCAGTCGGACCGGGCCGCCGCCTCCACGGCCATCAGGCCCCAGCTCGACGGGAGGGCCCGGATGATCCGGGAGAACTCCGGCGAGAACCCGGTGACCAGCACCGAGTCCACTGCGATGAACACCAGCCAGCCGGACTGGGCGAGCACCAGCATGGCCGCGGTGATCAGGCCGGTGACGACCGCGCCGGTACGCGACCTGGCCATCGCCCCGAAGACCCACGCCGTCACCCGCGACAGCAGTACGACCAGGGCGAGCTGGAGGAACATCGCGGGCACCGCGACCACCGCCGAGGCCGCGCCCAGCCTGGCCCCGAACACGACCAGCGAGGCGAACGCCACCAGCGACACGAGCGCGCCGATCCCGGCGAACGCGGCGGCCAGCAGCCCGACCGCGAGCCGGCCCCTGGGCACCGGTTCCAGGGCGAAGTGCGCGGCGCGCAGCACCGGCTGCCCGCTCCAGGCCGGACCGAGCATCCAGCCGAACATCCAGATCGCCAGCACCACCGCGAGCAGGTCCATCAGAGCGTCGGGCCGGGAGAAGCCGAAGGTGGCGACGGAGATCGTCGCCGCCGCCACGGTGAGGCCGATGAGCGCGCCGGTGAGCATCCAGGTGGCGCGCGACCCGGTGGCGGAATGACGGATCAGCGCCAGCTTCATGCCGATCAGGACGCCAACCACGACAGCCCCTCCCCGCCGCCGATCTCGACCTCGACCAGTTCGACGAAGGTCTCTTCCAGCGACTTGCCGCCGCGCACGGTGTCGAGCGGGCCCTCGGCCACGACGCCGCCCTTGGCCATCACCGCGACGGTGTCGCAGAGCTGTTCCACCAGGGCCATCACATGGCTGGACAGGATGACCGACCCGCCCCCGGCGACGAACCTGGTGAGAATGCGCTTCAGGGTGGCGGCCGAGACCGGGTCCACCGCCTCGAACGGCTCGTCGAGGACGAGCAGCCTGGGACCGTGCAGCAGCGCCGTGGCCAGGCCGATCTTCTTGCGCATGCCGGTGGAGTAGTCGACGACCAGCGTGCGTTCGGCGTCGCCGTCCAGCTCCATCAGGGCGAGCAGTTCGCCGGCGCGGCCGGCCACGGTTCCGGCGTCCAGGCCGCGCAGGCGTCCGAGGTAGGTGAGCAGTTCGCGGCCGGTCAGCCGTTCGGGCAGGGCGAGCCCGTCGGGCAGCACGCCCATCAGCCGCCGCGCCTTCAGCGGCTCCTTCCAGACGTCCACTCCGAACACCAGTGAACGGCCCGCATCGGGGCGTTGTAAGCCGACCGCCATGGAAAGCGTGGTGGTCTTACCGGCCCCATTGGGCCCCACCAGACCATAGAAGGAACCGGTCCGTACCATCAGATCCACGTTTTCGACCGCGGTGTAATCGCCGAAGACCTTGCGCAGGCCGGCGACCTTCAGCGCGGCTGCCTTATCACCCTCGGCGGATATCACCGCGCCGCCGGTCGGTTCGGCTCGCGCGTTCACTCGGATCTCCTCGGCCTTTTTGCTGGGGGATGATTCACAAGGGCATACTGCCGGGTTTTTCCAAGGTGTTTCCACCCCTATGTCCACCGGCGGAGTACCGCCGAATGTCCCCCGTGGCCGGACGTGCCGCTCCCTCGCCCCGGGCCACGATGTCGGCCATGAGGAGAATTCAGGAACGTTTGGGGCCATGGGTGCTGCTGATCGCGCTGGTGGTGGCGTTCGCGATGGTCGGCGTGATCCTGCTGACCCAGGTCCACTACGCGTCGTGGCAGTACGTCGGCCCCGGGGAGATGGACGCGGTGCATCGCCACTGGGCCACCGCGGCGGTCCAGGCGATCATCCATCCGCTGTCGGTCTTCAGCGGGATCTGCATGGTGGGGACCGTGCTGCTCCGCCATCCGCGCGTGTCGTGGTGGCTGGCCGGGGCCGCCGCGGGCGTGCAGGTCACCACCTTCGCCACCACGATGCTCATGTGGTCACGCTGGCAGCACGAGATCGGGCGGACCGGGCGGGTACGGCTGCCGGACGGCTGGTGGTGATGGACATCCGCATGCCGGACATCGACGGCATCGAGGCGGCCCGGCTGATCGCCGCGGACTCCGACCTCGCGGGCGTCCGGGTGCTCGTGCTCACCACCTACGACACCGACGAGAACCTGGTGGCCGCGCTGCGGGCGGGGGCCAGCGGGTTCGTGGTCAAGGACATCCGGCCCGCCGATCTGCTGGAGGCCATCCGCGTGGTGGCCGCGGGCGAGGCCCTGCTGTCCCCGGGCCCCACCGCCACGCTGATCGCGCACTTCCTGCGGACCCCCGAGCCCTCCCCCGCGGCCCACGCGGTGAACACGCTCACCGATCGGGAACGCGAGGTGTTCGCCTTGATCGCCCGTGGGCTCACCAACGGGGAGATCGCCGAGACGCTCGTGCTCAGCCCCCTCACCGTCAAGACGTACGTGAGCCGGATCATGACCAAGCTGAACGCCCGCGACCGGGTCCACCTCGTCATCGCCGCCTACCAGGCCGGGCTCGCGGCCCCGGCCCCACCGGCCCCGGAGGGCGTCAGCCCGACGCGTTCATCGACTCGCCGAGCCTGGCGGTGACGGCGTCGAGTTCGCCGTCCAGCTCCGATGCCGCGCCGGTGAGTTCGGGGCCGCCGTGTCCGTCGCGGGCCAGGTCCTCGACGCGGCGGCACAGCCGGGCCGCGACGGGCTCGCCCACCGTGGCGCAGGTGCCGGCCAGGCGGTGGGCGAGGGCGGCGGCCTTGGGCAGGTCGCCGGCCGCCACGGCGTCGGCCAGGTCCCGGCGTACGGCGGGCACGGTGGCGGCGAACGCCTGCGCGATGTCCGCCAGGTCCTCCGGCGTCAGCCCGTCGATCCCGGCCGGGCCCTGCTCCGCCGCGGCGTCGGATCCGGCGTCCTCCGTCAAAAGCCCGGCGTCCGCCTCCGGAGGCTCGGCCTCCTCCTGCTCGATCCAGGTGGGGATACGGGCCAGGACGTCCTGCCAGTCGACCGGTTTGGGGAGGTGGTCGTCCATCCCGGCGGCCAGGCAGCGGGCGCGGTCGGCGGGGCTCGCGGCGGCGGTCATCGCGATGACCGGCGTACGCCGGTGCGGGCCTTCCTCCCGGCGCAGCCGCTCGGTGGCGGCCAGGCCGTCCATCACCGGGAGCTGGCAGTCCATGAAGACGAGGTCGTAGTCGCCGGAGAGCACCATCCGGAGCGCCTGCGGCCCGTCGCCCGCCACCTCCACCCGGTGGCCCGCCTTCTCCAGGACCAGCCTGGCCACCTGGCGGCTCACCTCGTCGTCCTCGGCCACCAGGATCGTCGCCGGAGCGGCGGGCGCGGCGGTGAACTCGTCGGCCACGGGGGTGTCCCGCGCGATGAGCAGGGCGTTCTCCACGGCGGCGAGCAGCCGGCGGCGGCTGGCCGGGCGGGTGACCGACTGGACCGAGCGGTCGCTGCCGTTCGGCGCGGACGGCCACTCGTGCCGGGTACGGCCGGGCGCGATCAGCACGATCACCCCGGTCTCGGCGAACAGCGGGTCGGACAGCACGGCGTCGGCGAGTGAGCCCTCGTCCTCGTCGGCCGCCACGGCGTTCATGTCCAGGTCGATCACGGCCAGGTCGTAGGGGGTCCCGGCCTCGGCGGCCCGGCGCAGCGCGGCCAGGGCGCCGGGGGCGACCGCCACCTCGTCGGTCCGCAGGCCCGCGCCGCTGAGGATGCGCGCGGTCAGCACCCGGTCGTCCGGCGTGCCGTCCACCACCAGCGCCCGGCGGTCGCGCAGCGCCTCCATCTCGGGGGGCGCCCAGGTGATCACGTCCAGCGGCACGGTGACCCAGAACCTGCTGCCGACGCCCTCCACGCTGTCCAGCCCGATGTTGCCGCCCATCAGCTCGGTGAGCTGGCGGCCGATGGCCAGGCCCAGGCCGCTGCCGCCGGTGCGGCGGGTGATCGGCGAGTCCACCCGGCGGAAGATGTCGAAGACCTGCTCGCTGTCGGCCGCGCCGACGCCCACGCCGGTGTCGGTCACGGTGAACCGCAGCACCGCGCGGACGTCGCTGATCCTCCGCTCCAGGCCCACCTCCAGGCGCACGCCGCCCTGGAAGGTGAACTTCAGCGCGTTGCCGATCAGGTTGCTGATCACCTGGCGCAGCCGTACCGGGTCGCCCGCGACGTGCTGGGGGACGTCGTCGGCGAGGTCGAGGGTGAGCCAGAGCCCCTGCCGGTAGGCGTGCGGGGCGAGCGGCGCGATCAGCTCGTCACAGAACCTGGGCAGGTCGAACGGCACGGTGGAGACTTCCAGGTGCCCGGCCTCGATGGTGGACAGGTCGAGGAAGTCGTCGAGCAGGCGCAGCAGGTTCTGCGCCGAGTCCTGGGCGGTGCTCACGTAGTGGCGCTGCTCGTCGTCCAGGCGGGTGCGCAGCAGCAGGGAGTTCATGCCGAGCATGCCGTTGATCGGGGTGCGGATCTCGTGGCTGACCTTGGCCAGGAACTCCGACTTGGCCTTGGACGCGCTCACCGCCTCGTCGCGGGCGGCGGCCAGCGCGTCGGCGTAGACGGCCAGCGCGCGCTGGGCGCGGCGACGGTCCCTGGTGGTGTGGATCTGGAGCGCGAGCCCGGCCAGCA
This sequence comes from Spongiactinospora sp. 9N601, assembly GCF_044326295.1. Taxonomy (NCBI): domain Bacteria; kingdom Bacillati; phylum Actinomycetota; class Actinomycetes; order Streptosporangiales; family Streptosporangiaceae; genus Spongiactinospora; species Spongiactinospora sp. 9N601. Next base: position 25,690 of record NZ_JBIRBB010000010.1, on the reverse strand, counting down.
GCATCAGGGCGACCAGCGCGGCCACGGTGAGCAGGCTGGTGCGCAGCCGGTCCGCGGACGACAGGGCCTCGGCGGAGGGCACTTCGGCGGTGACCGTCCAGCCGATGCCGGGGATCGGTTCGGAGGCCGAGAGCACCGGCCCGTCGTAGCCGATGTAGTCGGTGGACCAGCGGCGGCCGGCCAGCGCGGCGTCCACCCGGGGGTCCTCGCGCAGCGAGGTCAGTCCGACCAGCTTGCGCCCGTAGTCGGCGACCAGCACGCCCGCCTGGTCGGTGATGAGCAGCCGGATGCCCTGGGCCCTGGCCGCCTCGTAGGTGAAGTCCTGGATGGCCTCCAGGCTGTAGACGACGACGAGGATGCCGGCGATGCCGATGCCGCCCGCCTTCGGCACCGGCGCGGCCACGGCCACGGCCCGGATGCGCCCGCGCGGGGGCGTGTACGCCTGCGACACGTACGCCTGGTTGCGGACGAGGACCGCCTGGTACCAGTCGGTGGCGGTGAAGTCCTGCGGGAGCCCGCCGGGCGGCGCGGCCCCGATCGTGTAGCCCTCCGGATCGATCAGGATCACGCCCGAGACGCCGGAGCGCAGTTGCCGTAGTTCCTCGCGGTAGCCGGCCACGGCCTCCTGCACGTCGAGGCGCGGCGCCCGACCCGCGCGTACCCCGCCCGCGGAGGAGGTCACCACACCGGCGATCTCCGGCCGCTGGGCGAACGCGCTGACCAGTTGCTTCAGCGACAGCATCTGCTGGTCCACCACGACCCTGCTCACCGCGGCGGTGGTGCCCACCCGCTCCCTGACCTCGTCGCTCACCGCGTCTTCCGAGAGTTGAACGCTGGACGAGGTCAGCAGGCCGAGCGGCAGCAGCCCGAGCAGGAGCCACATGACGATGACGGCGAGCAGCCAGTTTCGATAGTTGTCGTCGTCGATGCCCTGTGAATCCTGTGGAACCTTGGCAACGCGTCCGCCGCTGACGTGTGTCCTGGTACGGTGCGCCAGGCGGCCCGAGCGCCGAAAGAGTCGGAAGACCAGTATCCTCACCTCCCCCGAGGCTGTCGGGGTCCGATATTAGGCGGATCGGATCGGAGGGGCGGGTCAGGGTGAGCAGAACGAACTAAAGCCCCAAGCAATAACATCGATATACATAAGATGACACGATCGAAAAATAGAAGGTCCAGTCCCTTCACCTGGATGCGGCGATGACGATGACCATCGGAACTCCCCCTGGCTCGAAGGACATCACGGTCCTCATCGTCGATGACGATCCCGTCGTCACGACCGCGCTCAAGGCGCAGGTCAATCGTGTTCCGGGATTCAAGGTGATCGGGGTCACCCACACCGGCCGCGCCGCGCTGGCCGCCGTGCCCCGCCTCGTCCCCCGGCTGGTGCTGCTCGACCTGTACCTGCCCGACCTGCCGGGCCTGGAGGTCGCGCACCAGCTCAGACGGCCCAACCAGCCGTCCACGGACGTCATCGTGATCTCCGGCAGGAAGGAGTCCGGCGCGGTACGGGCCGCCATGCAGCACGGCGCGCTGTACTACCTGGTCAAGCCCACCAGGATGGGCACCCTGGAACAGACGCTCACCCGGTACGCGGCGGCGGTCGACCAGTTCTCCGCGACCGAGGCCACGGTGGACCAGGAGGAGATCGACCGGATCTTCCGCTCGCTGCACATGGACCAGGTCGCCCGGCCCAAGAGCATCTCCCAGGAGACCGAGCACGCCGTGCTGGGCGCGCTGGAGTCGGCCGGGGCGGACCTGTCGGCGAACGAGGTGGCCCAGTCGATCGGGATCAGCCGGGCCACCGCGCGGCGCTACCTGGAGTACCTCTCCGAGCGCGGGCACGTCGAGGTCGGGCTGCGGTACGGGCCGAAGGGGCGCCCGCAGCACAGGTACTGGATACGGGTGACGTGAGGCGGGCGAGGTTCGCCGCCCGCGTCGTGCGCGCCGCGCTCGCGGCCGTGGCGGGGGCGCTGCTCGGCACGGCCTGCACCGAACCGGCGGTGGCCCCGGGCTTCCCCGACGAGTCCACCAGGCAGCGCATCGAGCGGCGCGGGGTGCTCACCGTGGGCATCAAGTTCGACCATCCGCTGTTCGGCTTCAAGGACCCCACCAACGGGCGGATCACCGGCTTCGACGCGGATCTGGCCCGCCTGGTGGCCAAGGACCTCACCGGCAGCGAGCGCAACGTCCGGTTCATCGAGATCATGCCGCGCGACCGGGAGAAGTTCATCCAGCAGGGCCTGGTTGACATGATCGCGGCCACCTACTCGATCACCCCGCAGCGGGCCGCGGAGGTCGGTTTCACCGACCCGTACTACTACGCCGACCAGGACATCCTGGTACGCGCCGACGACACGAGCATCAGGGGCGTGGACGACCTGGCGGGCAAGAGGGTCTGCACGGCGGCCGGCTCGACGTCCGAGAGCCAGTTACGCGTCCGCGCGCCGCACGCCCACCTGGAGATCGTCAACTCCTACAGCGAGTGCACCCACGCGCTGGTGTCCGGCCGGATCGACGCGATCAGCACCGACGACAGCATCCTGCTCGGGCTGATGAGCCTGCGCCCGGACAGCGTGCGGCTGGTGGGCCGGACGTTCGGCAGGGAGCTGTACGGCATCGGCGTACGCCGCGAGGACCACGACTTCCGGCGGTACCTCAACGGGCTCATCACCCAGTACCTGCGCGACGGCCGATGGGACCGGGTCTTCCGCGACACCATCGGCATCACGGGCGCCGACCCCGACCGCGCCAAACCGGCCCGCTGACCGGCCCGCCGACCGACCTGGGGATGGTCGCGGGATCGGGCGACATGGGGGCCGGCTCTGATTACGAGCGGCGACACGGCGGTACCATCACGGCACCGGAACAACCGGAGGGAGGGCGTCAACGTGGCCGCCATCACCGCCATCGACCTGACCCTGGTGACCGGCGTCGTCTTCGACGCCGACGTCATCACCGACACCGCGCGCATCCACGCCGCGGCCTGGAAACGGGTGTTCGACCCGTTCCTGCGGGGGCGCTCGGCGCCCTTCGACATCCGGGCCGACTACCTGCGGCACGTGGACGGCCGGCCACGCCTGGACGGCGTGCGCACGTTCCTGGCCTCAAGGGACATCACCCTCCCTGAGGGCGACCCCCGCGACGAGCCCGGGGCGGCCACCGTACACGGCCTCGGCCTTGCCAAGGACCGGCTGTTCGCCGCCGAGGTCGAGCGGTACGGCGTGGCCGCGTTCCCGTCGTCCGTCGCCCTGCTGCACGAGCTGCGCAGGCGCGGCTGCCGCACCGCCGTGGTGTCGGCGAGCCGGCACTGCCGTACGACGATCACCTCGGCGGGGCTGGCCGGGCTGTTCGACGCGCTGCTGGACGGCAACGACGCGGCCGGGCTCGGCCTGCTGGGCACGCCGGACCCGGCGATGTACCTGGCGGCGGCCCGGCACCTCGGCACGCCCCCGGAGCGCGCGGCGGCCGTGGACGACGCGCCGGCCGGCGTGACCGCCGGGCGCAGGGGCGGCTTCGGGCTGGTCGTCGGCGTGAGCCGGACGAACACGCCGGACGTACTGCGGGCGAGCGGAGCCGATCTGGTGGTCGCCGATCTGTCCGACCTCCCCGTCCACGGCCGGGTCCCCGCGGGTCCCCTGACCCGCCCCCGGGCCTTCGGGGTCGGTCGGCGATGAACCGGGCGAGCGGCGGCTTGCCGCCGTCGCGCTGGAGGTCGCCGGTGGTGGCGCGTCCGCGTTGCCTGCGTACCACGTAGGTGCCGGGGCGGCGGGGCGGTCGGCGGGAAGAGTGGACAGCGCGTGGCTCGTCCACTCTTCGCGAACCTCGACCGCGTGATCCCGACGAGCGCTCGATACGCCGAATCCCGGCATGTCCGGCGCGCTCACCGGACGAAGTGGCGCAAGCGGAAAAAGCCGTCAGGGCCCTTCGGGGGCGACGGCGTCGCGGTCCGCCCAGAAGGGGTCGAGCAGTTCGCGGATCCGCTCCGCGCCGACCTTCTCCACCAGTTCCAGCGCGGCGACGTTGTCCAGCAGTTGCTCTTCCTTGGTGACCCCGAACAGCACGCTGGCGATGGCCGGGTGGGTCAGGCAGAAGGCGACGCACAGCCGGGCCGGGGTGACGCCGAGGTCGGCGGCCACCCGGGCGATGCCCTCGGCCGACTCCATGATCTTGCTGCGCACGTCGCCCGGGTCGCGCCCGATGGGGCGGGTCGGGGTCAGCCGCCCGGCCAGGATGCCGCCCTCCATGACGTCGGACGCCTGGAGCCCGATGCCCAGCTCCCACAGTTCGGCGAACGGCTCGCCGTCGGCGATGGTCCGGCGGCACGGGCTGTACTTGAGCTGCGCGAACTGCGGCCCCGGCGACCCGCCGGAATGGGCGTGCCGGCGGATCTCCAAGATCGTGGAGGTCGACCAGTTGTTGACGCCCCACCAGCCGATCAGGCCGTCGGCCTCCAGCGCGGCCAGGTCGAGCGCGAGGCGCTGGAGGTTGACGCGGTCGCTGCGGATGTCGCCGAGCACCGCGACGTCGGCGCGGTCCGCGCCGACCCGGAACAGCGCGTTCTCCAACTGGGCGCGCAGCGGGCGCTCGGGGTAGCCGTCCAGCCAGAGCTTGGTGGACAGCAGGTACTCGTCACGCTTGATCCCGGCGGCCCGCACCATCGCCGAGAACAGCACGTCGGTGAACACCGGCGGGTATCCGGGCATGCTGTAGACCCCGACATCGAACAGGTTGATGCCGAGGTCGACGGCCTTGCGTAACATCGCGACGGCGTCGCCGAAGTCCATCCGGTCGTAGGTGTGCCATGACCCCAGGGACAGGACGGAGGCCAGCGGGCCGTCCCCTCCGAGGCGGCGGATCGGAATCGTCGTGCTCATCTGGGTTCCGTTCGTTCGGTGATCGAGTTCGTTCGCTGATCAAGAAAGGCCGGGCTGCACCACGGCCTTGACCTGCTCCAGCCGGGACATCGCGGCGAGCGCGTCCGAGGCTCCGGCGAGTCCGACCGGCTCGCTGAACAGTTCGTCCCACGCGAAGAAGGAGCGGAATTCGCGCAGGAACTCGATGGCCCGGTGGTAGTCGGAGATGTCGCCGTTGAGCGAGCCCAGCACGGCCAGTTGCTTGCCCATCACCGTCCCCAGCGGGACCGGGTCAGGGCGCGGGCCCGTCGTACCCACCACCACGTACTTGCCGCCCCAGGCGGCCATGTCCACCGCCTCGGCCGCCACGCCGGGCGCGCCCGCCATGTCGAGCACGAGGTCCGCGCCCCGGCCGTCGGTGGCGGCCATCACCTCGGCCACCCGGTCGGCCGGCTCGCCGGACAGGCCGATCGTGACGTCGGCCCCGAACCTGGTGGCCAGGTCGAGCCGGGCGGCGGGCGCGCCGACGGTGATGACGACGCCCGCCCCGGCCGCCGTGGCCAGGGCGGTGGCGACCAGGCCGAGCCCGCCCGCGCCCTGGATCACGACGTTCGCGCCCGGGCGCAGGCCGCCGGCCCGCTCGAAGGCGTGCACGACGGTCTTGACCGCGCACCCGGACGCCGCCGCCCACGTGTCCGCCACGTCGTCGGGCAGCAGGAGTTTCTGCGATGTGGCGGCCACGTAGGCGTGCTCGGCCAGGCCGCCCGTGGCGTACGGCCAGGCGTCGGCCCGTTGCCTGAAGCCGTAGCCCCGGTTGGCGCAGGCGACCGGCTCGCGCAGCACCGTGCAGCCGTGGCAGTGCCCGCAGGTGGACTCCGACCAGCCGATCCGGTCGCCCACCTTGATCGGCCGGCCGAGCGCGTCGCGGGTGTCCTCGCCGTGCGCCACCACCCGGCCGACCATCTCGTGCCCGAGCACCAGCGGGAGCATGCCGGGGAACGACATGGCCCCGCTCCACAGGTGGACGTCGGTCGCGCACAGCGTCGCGCAGGTGACCTCGACGACCGCCGCGCCGGGCGCGCATTCGCCGGGCAGCGGCAGATCCTCGATGACCAGCGGTTCGCCATGGGCGCGCAGCACCGCCGCCCGCGTCGTGGCGGGGATCGTGCCGGGGGGTGTCATGCGGTCTCCTCCGATCGTCATCTGGCCGCGGTGGCGGTGTCCCATACCTCGTGCCGGCTACGCCACCACAGCAGCGCGAGCATCACCAGGAACGGCAGCACCCCGCGGTAGGCCTGTACGGCCTCCAGCGAGGCGGCCGCGCCCTCCAGGCAGCCGAGCAGCAGTCCGCCCGCCAGCGTCAGCCACAGGCTGTGGAACGCCCCGATCATCGCCACCGCCAGCGCCGTGGTGACCAGGTTGCCCAGGGTGGAGAAGTCGCCGCCCAGGCGCGGCGCGACCAGGACGATCACCAGCGTGGTCAGCGCCCCGATGCCGGTCCAGACGGCCATCGCGAGCCGCGGGGCGGGGATGCCGACCACCTCGGCGGTGGCCGGCCGTTCGGAGATCGCCTGGAGCCGCAGGCCGAACATCGTGCGGCCGAGCAGCAGCGTCACCCCGACGGTGATCAGCACCGCCAGGGCCAGCGAGACCAGCGCGGCCTGCGGCACCACCACGTCGCCCACCACGAACGCGGGCGCGTCGAACGGCTGCGGGAAGCGCCGCGCGCCCGTGGTGACGCTGCCGAACAGCCGCAGTCCGAGCGCCATCAGCGCCACGTACACGGCGACGGTGACGGCGGCCTTGGTACGCAGCGCGTGCGCGCCGAACCAGCGGACCAGGCCCGCGCCGAGCACCGCGGACAGCAGCCCGCCCGACACCGCCCCGACGATGAGGGCCGGCCAGACGTTCAGCCCCGCGTCGGTGAGCGAGGCCATCACGAACGCCCCCATCGCCCCGATCACGGCCATGGCGAAGTTGACCACCGCCGCCAGCCGATAGGTCAGCACGATGGAGAGCCCGAGCAGCGCGTATACGCCGCCGCTCGTCAGGCCCGCGACCACTGATCCGACCATGTGCGCGCCCCCTTCCCGAGGTGCAGGTAGGTGCCGAGGGCTAGTTCTTGCCGGGGACGATGAAGCCCTCGGGAAGCACCTTCCAGGCGCCGCCCTCGGCCTTGACGAACCGGCTGCCCTCGATCGGGTTGTGCGCCTGCCCCGGGCCGAACACCCACGGCGTGCCCACCAGCGGGTAGTTGATCGGCTGCATGGACTTGAACGCCTTGGTCACCGACTCGCGGTTGATCTCGCCCTTGATGCCCTTGAGCACCTGGACGAACACGTCCGCGGCCATCACCGCGCCCTGGCTGAACGCGGTCTTCTGGATCTTGTTCTTGGTGACGAGCTGCGACCAGCGGTCATTGCCCGGCAGCGTCTCGTCGGTGTAGGGCTGCCACTCGGTGCCGACGTATGCCTTGAGCCCCTCGGGGATGAGCTTGGCGTTGGCGTCGGTGTAGCTGTTGGCCATCATGATGAAGTCCACGTCGGTCATGCCCTGCGTCTTGGCCTGGGCGAACCACGGCCCCACCTGGGCGTTGTAGATGACCGCCTGGCAGCCGCCCGCCTTCAGCTTCACCAGGTAGGGGGTGGGGTCGCCCTGGCCGACCGAGGTGTCCTTGACGGTGAGGGACTTGCCGGTGAGGTCGGACCACTCCTTGATCGCGGCGTCGATGCCGCCGCCGCTGCCCGGCAGGACGGTGAAGGCCATGCAGACCTTGTCGTGCTTCAGCGTCTCGGAAGCGTAGTAGAGCAGCGCGGTCAGCAGCTTGAACGGGCCGGGGTTGACCGGCGCGATGTTGGGGCTGGTGAAGCAGGCCGGGTCGACGCCCACCGCGGGGATGGAGATGATGTTGCTCCGGCTGTACATGGTCCGGTTCAGCCCGCAGTCCACGGCGCTGGAGGAGCCCACGAGCGCCACGACGCCCTCGGAGTCGATCAGGGCGCGGGCCGCCTCGGTGGACCGCTGCGGGTTCATCGCGTCGTCCTTGCTGATCAGCTCGAGCTTGCGCCCGTTGATCCCACCGGCCGCGTTGACCTCCTCGAACACGGCCTTGACCGCGGGAGCGACCTCCGGGGTCTGGAAAAGGCCGGTCATGCCGTTGATCGACCCCACCTTGATCGTGTCTGAGGCCGAGTTCCCGCCGGAGCAGGCGGTCACTCCTAATACGAGCAGTGCGACCAAGCCGACCAGGCGTGCATGCTTCATGCTGCCACTTCCTATGGCTGAAAATATCTAGGGCTGGACAGGGGCGGTATCAAGGAGCGGGACGTCCGCCGTGCCGAGGTAGGCGTCCCTGACGGCCGGGTTCTCCAGCACGTCGTGCGTCGGGCCCGACGCGATGACGTGCCCGAAGTCGAGTACGGTCACCTGCTCGCAGGCGGCCCGGACGAGTTGCATGTCGTGTTCCACCAGCAGGACCGACACCCCGAACCGGTCGGGCACCTCGGCGAGCCTGCGGCCGAACTCCATGGACTCGTCCAGCGACTGCCCGGCGGCCGGTTCGTCGAGCAGCGCGACCCGCGGCCGGGCGGCGATGGCCGCGGCCACGTCGAGCAGCCGGCGGGTGCCCGCGTCGATGATGGAGACCGGCACGTCGCCGGGCGGGCAGCCGAAGAACTTCAGCAGCGCCTCCGCCTCGCCGCGGCCGAGCCGGCGGCCCGCGCTGATCATCAGGTACTCGTACTGCGTCAGCTCGGGCGCGATGGCCGTGGTCTGGAAGGTGCGGCGCAGCCCGCGGCGGGCCCGGACGCTCGGGCTGTCGCGGTCGATGGCCTTGCCGTCCAGCTCGACCGCGCCCTGGTAGCCGGCCAGGAAGCCGGTGACGGCGGAGATCAGCGTGGACTTGCCCGCGCCGTTGGGGCCGATCAGCCCGACGACTCCGCGCTCGGGCACGGTGAGGTCCACGCCGTCCAGGGCCACGACCTCGCCGAAGCGGACGGTCAGCCCGCGTACGGCCAGGCGGTCGCCGCGCCCGTCTCCGGCCGGGGGCGGTGGCGGCAGGTCCGGTACGGGGGGGCGTTCGCGGGTCAGCAGCGCCCGCGCGTCCTTCTCCCGCTTCCTGGTCCTGGTGAAGTCGGTCTGGCTGAACCCGCTGCGCAGCGCGAAGATCGCCGCCACGCCGAACAGGATGCCGCCCACGTCCTGGGGCAGCCCGACGGTGTCCAGCAGCGTGGCCATCACCGCGCCGAAGATGCCGCCCATGATGGCGCCCTCGGGGTGGTGCGGCCCGATCAGCACCGCCACCGCGAACATCGCCACCGACTGCATCATCGCGAAGTTGCTGGACACGACCGAGCTGAGCTGCCCGACCATCAGCCCGCCTGCGATGCCCGCGACGAACGCGCTGATCGCGAACGCGGCGAGCTTGCTGCGCGCCACCGAGATGCCGTGCGCGGCGGCGGCCTGCTCGGAGTGCCGAAGTTCGGTCCAGGAGCGGCCGAGCCTGGTCCGGTTGAACAGCGCGAGCCCGATCGCGATGAGCACGAAGACGATCACGGCGAGCACGAAGTAGCCCTGGTCGCTCTCGAACAGCGCCGGGCGTTGCAGGCTCTTGAACTCGCTGGTGCCGGGGAACTGGTTGGCGTTCAGCACGATGTCGGTGGAGACGCCGAAGCCGAGCGTGACGACCGCGAGGTTCACCCCGCGGATGCGCAGCGCGGGCAGCCCGATCGCCACCCCGACGGGCACCGCGGCCAGCCCGCCGAGCACCAGCCAGAGCAGGAAGCCGCCGGGCGCGTCTTCGAGGTTGAGCCAGAGCACGACCCACGCGCCGATCGCCGCGAAGGACATCTGGCACAGGGACATCACCCCGGCCCGGCCCACGATGACGCCGAAGCTCTGCATGAGCACGGAGCTGACCATGGCGGCGATCGCCAGGTAGATCCAGTACGACGGGAGCGCCAGGGGCAGCACGACGCACGCCGCCAGGGCGAGGAGCAGCCCGATCCCCCAGGGACGAAGCTCGCTGACGTTCACCGGGCCTCGCCTTCCGCCGCGACCTTCTCCGCGGTGTCGTCGTGCTCTGTGGGATCTTCGACGGTGCCGAAGTAGTACTCCTTGAGCAGGTCGTCATCGCCCGCCAGGTCGGCGCACGGCCCCTCGAACACCACGCGGCCCTTGCGCAGCACGTAGGCCCGGCTGCCGATCTCCAGCGCCAGGTGCGCGAACTGCTCGACCAGCAGGACCGCGATGCCGAGGGAGGTCAGCTCGCGTACCGCGCTCATCAGCCGGCGGACCACCACCGGCGCGAGGCCGAGCGACATCTCGTCGATGAGCAGCACCTTGGGCTCGCCGAGCAGCGCGCGGGCCAGGACCAGCATCTGCTGCTCGCCGCCGGACAGGTGCCCGGCGCCCAGCGCGCGCCGCCGTTCCAGCTCGGGGAAGAGCCGGTAGGCGGTGCCGAGGTCGCCGTTGCCGGTCCTGGCCACCAGCAGGTTCTGCTCGACGGTGAGGGACTTGAAGACCGTACGGGCCTGTTCGGCGTAGCCGAGTCCGGCGTGCGCCCTGCGGTAGGTGGGCAGCCCGGCGATGGCCTGGCCGGCCAGGCCGATCGTTCCGGAGGTGGTCTTCGCCAGCCCGGCGATGCCGTCCAGGAGGGTGGTCTTGCCCGCGCCGTTCGCGCCCAGCAACACGGTGACGGCCTCCGGCTGGACCCCGAGCGTGACGTCGTACACGATTGGGACATCGCCCCTGGCGACACTTATGTCACGCACATCGAGGATTTGTTCGGCCATCAAACACTCCCGGCGAACGCGGCGCGCAGCTCCTCGATCGCCCGCCTGTGGGCGTCGGCGGCCGGGGGCAGCTCGGTGGACAGCAGCCCGAAGAAGCCGTGGATCAGGCCGGGCATCCGGACCGCCTCGGCCTGCCCGCCCGCCTCGCGCAGCGCGCGGGCGTAGTCCTCGCCCTCGTCGCGCAGCACGTCGTACTCGGCGCCCAGGACCAGCGCGGGCGGCAGCCTGGACAGGTCGGCGGCGCGCAGCGGCAGCAGGTAGGGGTCGTCGAGGTCGGCCGGGGACTTGGGGTAGGTCGTGAAGAACCAGTCCATCGCGGACTTGTTCAGGAAGTAGCCCTCGGCGAAGTCGCGGTAGGAGGCGCGGCCGTCGTCGGGGTGGCCGAGCACCGGGGAGACCAGCAGTTGCCAGGCGATGGCCGGGCCGCCCTGGTCACGGGCGCGCAGCGCGGTCACCGCGGCGAGGTTGCCGCCCGCGCTCTCCCCGCCCACGGCGATCCGTGTGGGGTCCACGCCGATGTCCTTGCCGCTGTCGTGGACCCACTGGAGTACGGCGTAGCAGTCGTCGGCGGCGGCCGGGAAGGGGTTCTCCGGGGCGAGCCGGTAGTCGGCGGAGACGACCACGGCCTCGGCGCCCGCGCAGAGCGTGCGGCAGGCGTACTCGTTCTCGTCGATGGAACCGACCGTCCAGCCGCCTCCGTGGTACCAGACCAGCGCGGGGAACGGGCCGTCGCCGTCAGGGGTGTAGACCCGCACGGGAACGTCTCCAGCGGGGCCGGGGGCGGCCATCTCGGTGACGCGCCCGACCGGTGGCAGGTCCTCGGGGATGGGCCACGCCTTACGGAACTCTTCCCGCATCGCGGCCACGTCCGGCTGCGTGGCGGCACCGCCGGCGTCTGGGGCGAGAGGAATCCGATCGATGATGCGCCGTGCCTGGGGGTGCAGGGGCATCGTCACCTCCGGCTGCCCGGTGCCTTTTGTTCAGGCACAAATCGTATCTGATTCCATGTACGTTATGCGTAGGTAAACGGGGGTGTCCAGAGTGGAGGCCAAGATGTCACGAATGGGTTCCTGGGCCGACCTCGACTCGGCGGATCTTGTCATGACCGGCGGCAAAGTGCATACCGTGGACACCGGCGACCGCGTCGCCGAGGCGATCGCGATCACCGCCGGAAGGATCTCCAGGGTGGGTGCCGATGAGGAGGTCGCCTGCCTCGTCGGCCCGCGTACACGGGTCGTACGGCTCGCCGGGAGGTCGGTGCTCCCCGGCATCAACGACTCCCATCTGCACGGTACGTGGCTCGGCCAGATGTGGCCTTCGCTGCTGATGGACCAGATGGCCGCGACCCCCGCCGCCGAACCGCCCAAGCAGCGCGTCCGGCTGGAGACCTCCGCCCAACGGCGGGCCGCGATCCTGCGCGCCTCCCAGCTCCTCGCCCCGCTCGGCATCACCAGCTACACCGAACCCGGTCTCGGGCCCGGCGAGGACGACGGCCCGAGCGGGTGCTTCGGCTCCGCCGTCCTGCGAGAGTACGCCGATCTGGCCGCCGAGGGCAGGCTGAACGCGAGAGTCACCGCGCTGATGTTGTTCGGCGAGCTGGACGGGGCCAGTTCACTGCCGGGCTTCCTGGCCGGACTCGACGGCTTCACCCCGCCCGGCGACATCCCCGGCTGGTTCCACGTGGCCGGCGTGAAGATCTTCGCCGACGGCATCCCGCCGATGGGGACGGCCTGGAACGACGAGCCGTACATCTCGGGCGGGCACGGCTCGCTGCTGGTGGAGGGCGCCGGCGACGAGGAGCGCGAGGCGGCGCTGATCGCCATGATCGGCGCGGCGCGGGCGGCCGGGCACCAGGTCGGCGTACACGCCACCGGCAGCAGGACGACCCGGACCGTGGTGAACGCCCTGGCCGCGAGCGGCGGGGGCGGGGACCGGCACTACATCATCCACGGCGACCTGATCCACCCCGGGACCCTGGCCAAGATGGCCACGGCCCGGATCGGCCTGAACACCCAGCCGGGGCTGGTGGCGACGGCGGGGGCGATGATGCGCGGCGCGGTGGGCGAGGAGGCGATGCGGCACGCCTGGCCGGTCTGCGACGCGCTGAGCGCCGGGGTGCCGCTGTGCCTCAGTTCCGACTCACCGGTGCTGACCCCGGACTGGCGGTACGGCATGGCCGCCGCCCTCACCCGCCCCGAGCAGCGCCTGACCCTCGCCCAGGCGATCCGCGCCTACACGATGACGCCCGCCTGGCAGGACGGGGCCGACTCCTGGAAGGGCTCGCTGGAGGCGGGCAAGGTCGCCGACCTGTGCGTCCTTGAGACCGATCTGGCGGAGACCGACCCCGCGGCCATCCCGCAGGTGACGGTCTCCATGACCATGGTGGACGGGCGCGTCGTCCATGAGCTCTGAGTTATGCGCCCTCGGTGAGTTATGGGGCCTCGGTGAGTTATGGGGCCTCGGTGAGTTATGCGGCCTCGGTGGGTTATGGGGCCTCGGTGCCCCAGGAGGCGTCCGGGGCCACCACGTCGCGGTCGGCCCACAGGTCCGCGACGGCGGCGCGAAGTTCGTCACCGTGCCGGGCGAGCAGGTCGAGCGCACCGAGGTTGTCGTCGAACTGCTCCCGGCGGCTCACCCCGACCAGCACACTCGCGGTCGCCGGGTGGGTCAGGCAGTAGGCCACGGCGACCTGCGCCGGGGTGGCGCCGAAGCCGTCGGCGACCCGCTTGAGCGCGGGGAAGGAATCGCGGATGCGTTCCCTGATCCCGCCGGGGTCGGCGCCGATCTTGCGTTCGGGGTTCAGCTTCCCGGCCAGGATGCCGCCCTCCAGCACGTCGGACGCCTGAAGGCCGAGCCCGTCGGCGAACAGCCCGCCGTACGGCTCGCCCTCCGGTACCGAGCGCCGCGCCACGCTGTACTTGAGCTGCGCGAACGACGGCGGCACCAGCCCCTCCGCGCGCGCGAAGCCGATGGCCAGGCGCAGGTCGGCGGCCGACCAGTTGTTCACCCCCCACGAGGTGAACAGCCCGGCCGCGACCATCTCGGCCACGTCCGCCACGACCCGCCGGACGTCCAGTTCGCCGAAGAAGTCGCCGGCCACCACCATGTCGGCCCGGTCGGTACCGACCCGGCCGAGGGCGACCTTGAGCGCGTCGCTCAGCGAGGACGCCGGGTAGTCCCACAGCCAGAGCTTGCCGCACAGCAGGTAGTCCTCGCGGCGAAGTCCGGCCTCGGCGGCCACCTGGCCGAAGATCACGTCGGTCCGCGCGTTCTCGGCGTGCGGGCCGAAGTTGTAGTGGGCCACGTCGAACAGGTTCACCCCGTGATCGACGGCCGCCCGGACCAGCTCGACCGCCGCGCCGGTCTCCATCCGGTCCCATGTGTTCCAGGATCCGAGGCCGAACACCGGGACCTCCGGTCCTGCCGCGCCGAGCCTGCGACGGGGCACCTGTCCTGCGACTTCCACAGCCCACCTCCGGTGATGATGCGCGGGCCCGCGATGAATCCCACGGGCCGCTGACGGAACAGCAAAAATCGTATAGCATTCCAAATATTTTCCACTGCCGGGCATGTCCAGGGAGTCCATGAGATGCCACCACAACCAGATCCCGTGACGCCGGCGGCGACCGCCGGGGTCGACAAGATCGCCACCGTGGCCACCGGCTACATGGCCGCCAAGCAGCTCTTCGTGGCGGCCGAGACGGGCCTGTTCGCCGCACTGGCGGACGGTCCCGCCACGGCGGCCGAGGTCGCCGAGCGCATCGGGCTGCCGCAGCGGACCACCCGCATCCTGGCCGACGCGATGACCTCCCTGGACCTGCTCACCCGCGACGACGGCCGGTACGCCAACACCGCCGCCACCGCCCGCCACCTCGCCGGCACCGGCGAGGACGTGGACCTGCGCCCCTGGCTCGCGTTCCTGGACCAGATCAGCTACCCGCACTGGCTGCGCTTCGGGCAGACCGCCCGCACCGACGCCCCCGTGCCGCTGGATCTGTCCGGCGACCGGATGAACACGTTCCTGTCCGGCGTGATGACCTACAACGCGCTGCACGCCAAGATGCTGGCCAAGAACTACGACTTCAGCCGGCACACCAAGGCCCTCGACTTCGGCGGCCTGTCCGGCGCGTTCCTCGCCGAGGCGCTGCGCGCCGCCCCCGGGCTGCACGGCACCTTCCTGTCCGGCGGCGACCTGGCCGAGTACGCGCGCAAGTCGCTGGCCGAGGCGGGCGAGCGCGCCGAGGTGGTCACCGGCGACCTGCTTGAGGGGCCGGTACCCGGCGGCTTCGACCTGATCCTGCTCGAACACGTCGTCCACCGGTTCACCGCCGAGGACAACCAGCGCATCGCCGCACGCGCCCGGCAGGCCGCCGCCCCCGGAGCCCGGCTGCTGCTGCTCGACTTCTTCCTCGACGACGACCCGTTGCAGCGCGCCCTTGACGCCCTGCACGCGGGCGAGTATCTGGTGATCGACGGGACGGTCGTCTACTCGACGGAGGAGGTCGCCGGGTGGCTGCGCGAGGCGGGCTGGGAACCGGTGGAGACGCTGATCCTCGCGGGTTCCCCGCGGGTCCTGGTAGCGGAGGCGAATTGACTTCTCCCCTCCCCCGAAGGAAGGGGATTCCTGCTTCACCATCGACCGCCCGCCAAGGAAAACTCCTCTTCAGGACTTACGCCGACTCCACAGGCGTTTCAGCTCTCCGCCAGCCCGGCGGCGAGGACGTTCTTCGCGGCGTTCACGTCCCGGTCGTGGACGGGTAGGTGATCCGGCGGCCGTGCTGAGTGTAGGCGCGGGTGCGTTCGTCCAGTGCCTTGTTGTAGACCAAGCGGACGCAGCCGAATGTCCGGGCAAGCTGTCCGGCCTGCTCGGGAGTCGGGTAGAAGCGGTACTTGTAGGCCCGCTTCACGAGCTGCGCCATGCGTCAGATCGTATCGCGCGATCACACAAGAATCGCGCATGTGTTCGATATGCCGGTTTCGCCTGACAGCGAACCGGCTGCCCCTGTCCTGCCGGGCAGGGGTCAGATTCCCCCCGGCCTGAAGACGGGGGTTTCCTCGGAGGTATCCGATGAGCGACAGAGTGGTCTTCGTCACGGGCGCGGCGAGCGGGATCGGCAGGGCAGTCGCGGAGGCGTTCGCCGTGGAGGGCGAGCGCGTGGTGGTGGCCGACGTCGCGATGGAGGAGGCGGAGAAGGCGGCGGCGGCGTTCGACGCGCTGGCCGTACGGCTGGACGTCAGCGACCCCACCTCCGTCGAGGCCGCGCTGGACACCGTCACCGACCGGCTCGGGCCGGTGGAGGTACTGGTCAACAACGCCGGCGTGGTCGCCGGCGGCGGCCCGCTGATCGACCTGCCGCACGAGGTCTTCGACCGCGTGGTGTCGGTCAACCTGCGCGGCACCTTCAACGTCACCAAGGCGGTGGCCAAGCGGATGATCGAAGCCGGCATCGCGGGCCGCATCGTCAACATCAGCTCCATCGGCGCCCGCCAGCCCACCGCGGGCCTGGGCCACTACGAGGCCACCAAGGCCGGCGTCGACGCCCTCACCCGCACCGCGGCCCTCGAACTCGCCCCCAGCGGCATCCTGGTCAACGGCGTCGCCCCCGGCCCCGTCTACACCCCGATGACCGCCGGCCTGATGGACAACCCCGAGGCCCGCCAGGCATGGGAGTCCCGCATCCCCCTCCGCAAGATCGCCACCCCCGCCGACCTCACCCCCCTCGTCGTCTTCCTCGCCTCCCCCGCCGCCGGTCACATCACCGGCGCCACCATCCAGGTGGACGGCGGCCAACTCCTCACCTGACATACGACGCTGGACGCCCGGAAAGGCGATGGGGAGCGGCCCTCACGGACAACTCCCCAGCCTTAGTGGGCTCCCCCTTAGGTCCCGGCCCGCGCATTTCACGATCGAACGCGGGCACCGCGGTTTCAGCCGCTGCCGGCTTCGGCAGGCAGGGGATCACCTGTTCGGCTTTGCGGGCTCAGGCCGGTCGTGGCCAGGTGGAAGAGGCGATCTGCCTGGGCGGCCGGGGTGGGGTGGTGCTCGGTGGCCATGGTGATGCCGACGATGAGGGTGATCATGTCCGCGACCGTGGTGTCCGGTGCCACCGCGCCGTCGTGTACGGCGCGGTACAGCAGGGGGACCGCGGCCTCTTCCAAGGCCGCCGAGCAGGCGTTTTCGTGTACCGGATCGGTCTCGGGGCCGTCGTAGGACAGGGCGGCGGCCAGGCCGCGGGCGGAGATGCAGTAGGCGAGGATCTCGCTCAGCCACGTCAGTAGCGCGTCGCGGCTGTCGCCGATGCCGGTCAGCTCTTGGGCGCGGGCGCACAGGGCGTCGATCCGTTTCCGGGAGACCGCCTCCAGCAGGGCGCGGCGGGTGGGGAAGTGCCGGCGTACGGTCGCCGAGCCGACGCCCGCGGTGCGGGCGATCTGTTCCAGGGAGGCGGCTGCGCCGTGGGCGGCGACCTCCTCCTCGGCCACGGCGAGAATGCGCGTGTAGTTGCGCCGGGCATCGGAGCGCAGTCGCTCTGCCATGGCGTCACCTCCGGTCGCTTGCTAAGTGGCGGGCCCCGCCGTATTGTACCGAAGCAGAAACGGCGGGCCCCGCCGTTTTGCTATGAGTACTTGGGGGAGCATATGTCCACAGCATCCGCGCCCGTCCTGGTCACCGGAGCCACCGGCAGGCAGGGCGGAGCCACCGCCCGCGCCCTGCGCGCGGCGGGCGTCCCCGTCCGCGCGCTGGTACGCGATCCGGCAAGCGACCGGGCCAAGGCCGTCCGCTCGCTCGGCGTCGAACTGGTCACCGGCGACCTGCGCGACCGCGACTCCATCGTCCGGGCCGCCGAGGGCGTCCGCGCCGTCTTCTCCGTGCAGATGCCCGGTTTCACGGGGGAAGGTTTCGATTTCGCGGGCGAGGTGACCCAGGGCGTCAACCTCATCGAGGGCGCGAGGGCCGCCGGAGTGCCGCAGTTCGTGCACACCTCCGTCTCCGGCGCCGGTCAGCACACGAAGACCCCCGGCTGGGCCGAAGGCCGCTGGGCGGCGCTGGAACCCACCATGACCGCCAAGAGCGCGATCCAGGACCGGCTCCGCACGGCGGGCTTCCCGCACTGGACCCTCCTCAAGCCCGGCTTCTTCATGGAGAACTTCCTGCTCTCCATGGCGTTCCTGTTCCCGCGCGGCATCGAGGGCGGCCTGGTGAGCGTGCTGAAGCCGGACACTCGGTTGTCCCTCATCGCGGTGGACGACATCGGCGCAGCCGCCGCCGCGGCCATCGCCGACCCCGAGCGATTCGACGGAGTCGAACTGGAGCTGGCCGGCGACTACCTGCCGATGACGGAGATCGCCGAAATCCTGTCCCGCGCCCTGGGCACCCCCCTTTCCGCGCCGGACATGACTGAGGAAGAGGCCCTCGCCGCCGGAATGCCCGCGATGGGAGCCACCCACGATTGGATGAACGTCGCCGGCCAGCCCGCCCGCCCGGAGTACGCCGAAGCCCTCGGCATCCCCCTCACCCCCTTCGCCCAATGGGCACAAAAGCACATGTCCCCCACCGCCTAGCACCGGCGAAACGGGCCCTCCCGGCTTCACCCGGCCGGGAAGAGCCCGCCTTACTTCGCTCCACCAGCGCCGCCCCCTGCCGCGACACCAGCACCCCGCCGCTGGTCGGAGGGGATTATGACCGCCCAGTACGACAAACTTCTTGAACTCGCCCGGCTCGACACCGTCACCTTGCAGGTGCTCCCGCTCACCGAGGGAGCGCACCTGTCCACGGCCGCCCCCTTAGCGATGCCGAGATATACCGGCACACGATGGCTTTCGACCACCTGAGCCGCGCCACTCTGGACCCCGGCGCGTCGAAGGCTCTGATCTCGTACATCGCCCGTCACTGATCACGACACGACCGATGCCCCACGTAGAAAGCCCGGGTGTCCGAATTGGACCTGACCCACATCCAGTGGCGTAAGAGCAGCCGGAGCGCCAATGGCTCCGACTGCGTCGAGGTCGCCGCCGTCGCCGCAGACGAGATCACCGACCACGCCGAGGGCCTGTACCGAGTGGGCCGCATTCGCCGGTGGCATCAAAGACGGCGAGTTCGGCGACCTCCGCTGACCCGTCCGTTCGTCCCCTGGAAAATACGGTGGTTCGTGCAACGTCCGGTGCCCGCTGTCCGTCGTAGTCGGGATGGATGGAGGAGGGTGCAGGCTTGCAGGATGATGCGCTGTTTGAGCAGTTCCTTGCTGAACGGGCTGATGCGTTACTCCGCTTCGGATACCTGCTGACGGGCAACCCGCACGACGCGGCCGATCTCGTGCAGGACGCTCTCGTCCGGTTGCGTGGGGCGTGGGGGCGGGTGCGGCGGAAGAGTGATCCGGAGAGTTATGTCCGGACCACGATGACGCGGTTGCACATCAACGCGTGGCGCAGGCGCAGGCGGGAGCATGTCACCGCGGTCCCGCCGGACCGTGTTCATGTGGACGTGCCGTACGAGGGCTCGCCGGTCTGGGATGTCCTGGCGAAGCTGCCTCGCCGTCAGCGGGCGGTGCTGGTGTTGCGCTACTACGAGCAACTGACGGACGTCGAGATCGCCGGTGTGCTGGGGATCTCCCAGGGCACCGTGCGCAGCCAGGCATTTCGCGCGCTCGGCAAGCTCCGCGACGACCTGCCCGCCCTCGCCGAGAAGGGGTATCTCGCATGAACACGGAACTGGAGAAGTCGTTGGCCGCCGAGTTCAAGCAGGCCGCCCGGTACGCCCCCCGCCCGGCCGGCGACCTGCGCGGGCGGGTCGAGGCCGGGCATCGGCGGCGGCGCAGGCGGGGGGTGGCGCTGTACGCGGCGGCGGCCGTCGTCGTACTGACGGCGGGCGGCGCGTACGCCGTCAACGGCGTGGCCCCGCGCGACCCGGAGATCGCCGAGCGCCCGGCACCCACCGTGACCAAGAGCCCGCCCCAGGCGCCGGACAAGGTCTTTCCGGCGATCGAAAAGGTGTGGCCGGACGCCGTGCACAGCATCCCCGCCACCCTGCCCAACGGCAGGCCGTTCCGGCCCGAGGCGTTCCTGGACGACCGGACGATCCTGGCCAGGACCCTCAAGGACGGCCACGCCGACAAAATGGACGGCGTATGGGCCTACGACCTCGGCTCGCGTACCGCCAGGCGGCTCGTCGCCGTCACCCCGCCCAAGGGCACGACCGTCACCGCCGGCGTGATCTCGGCGGGCGGCGGCAGGCTGGCCTGGTGGACGGCCCGCAAGGTGCAGAGCAAGCCCGTGGTCGACATCTGGACCGCCCCGGCCTCCGGGGGCGCGCAGCGGAAGGTCGCCACGTTCGGGACCGTTCCGCGCTACGGCGGCATCGACATGGAGATCGTCGGCGACAAGGCCGTGTGGTCGCCGTGGGGCGGTTCCGGCGTCTACGAGGTACCGCTCACCGGCGGACGCCCGAAGCCGGTACCGGGCGCGTTGGCGCACTACACCCTGCTCGATTGGCCCTGGGTGGGGGTTCCGCGCCCCGACGGCTTCAAGCGGAACACCATCGTGGCCTTCAGCACTCTGGTCAACCTCGAAACCGGGCACCGGCTTGGGCGCGCGCCCGCCCCGAAGGGATCCTTCTGCACCGCCACCTGGTGCGTGCGGGACCGCTCGGCGTTCCGCCGCGGCGACGGCACCGAACGCCCCCTGCCCGGCCTGATCGACTCCAACGGGGTGGAACTCGACCGTTTCGTCACGCTGCTTCAGAAGGACGAGAAGGGCGAGCTGCGGGGACAGGTGCTGTACGACCTGTCCACCGGGCGGGCGGGGGATCTCGGTCTTCAGGCGACCAAGGTCGAGCGCAGGCCGGGAAGCAGGCTCAAGCGCGGGTCGGTCTCGCTGCCCGTGGCCGTGCTCGACTACCGCTACCAGGGGCTGTTCGGTTACGAGCGCGGCGGCGAGTGGGTGGTCGTGAACCTGCGCCGGATCAGGTGACCCCGAGCCACCCGTCGTACAGGTTTCCGATGTCGATCAAGGGCGTGACGTTCGCGCCGGTCGTGTGCTGCGGTCTGCCGATGCCCGACGGCTGCAAGCGGTCGATCGCCGCCTGATTCGCCCGCCCGAGATGGCGAAGGTGCGGGCCTATGAGGGCCCGCACCAAGTGTCAGCGCAGGCTGCCCACGTGGGCGCTGTGCAGGGCCGCCGCCGTGGCGACCTTGTGCATCCGGGCCGCCTCCTCGATCTCGGCCGCCGCCGCGCGGGTCTCGATGAGTTCGAGCAGGTGGTCGTGTTCCTCGACGGAACGGCGGGCGCGCCCCGGCACGTACGTGAAGGTGGACCGGCGCATGTGGTCGAGCCGCGCCCACTCCGACTCCAGCAGCGCGTTGAGGTGGTCGTCCGGGCAGTGCCGGTAGATCGAGAAGTGGAACTCCCGGTTGAGCGCGGTGAAGGAGGCCGGGTCGAACTCCTCCAGCGCCTCGAACATCCGGGTGTTTATCTCGCGCGACTCGCGGATCTGCGCGGCGCTCATCAGCGGCGCGGAGACCGCGGTCGCGTACCCCTCCAGCCGGGCCAGCACGTTGAGCGTGTGCTCGACCTGGACCGCGTCGAAGGCGGCCACCCGCGCGCCGATGTTGCGGATGACCTCGACCAGCCCGTCGGACTGCAACCTGCGCACGGCCTCGCGCAGCGGGATCGTGCTCACGCCGGTCTCCCTGGCCAACTGGTCGATGACCAGCCGGTACCCGGGACCGTACGTGCCGTCCAGAATGCGCGAGCGCAGCAGCGAGTAGCTGAGCTCGGCCTTTGATCCCTTGGACCTGGCCTGTTTCGCGGCCGGGGCCGATCTCTTGGTGGTGCTCACACGTCCCCCCTCGCTCATCTCTGGAGCACCTTCACGACGGCCTCGCGGAAGTCGGCTCCCGTCAGGGCCTCGATGTGTCCTCCAGGGACCGTGACGAGCTGCGCGCCCGCGGTCGATTCGACGATACGCTCGATTCCCTTGACCATCATGTCGTCGCGCCCCGCGATCAGCACGGGCGGCGTGCGGCCCGCCCACGTCGCCGGGTCGAACGGCGTCTCGCGCAGTCCCTCCACCACCAGGGCGAGGCCCGCGGCCCGCTCGCCGGCGCCGGCGACCATTCCGGCGATCATCCCGGTGAGCGGGTCGGCCGGCTGCTCACCGGAGCGCACCGCGCGGTGCAGCGCCGCGACGTCCACCGCGGTGAACGGTTCGGCCGGGCTGAGCCCGCCGAGCACCGCCCGGCCCGCGCGCTCGGGGGCCTGCCGGACGACCTCCCAGGCCAGCCGCGCGCCCAGCGAGTATCCGACGATGTCGAACTCCCGGGCTCCGGCCTGGTCGAGCACCGCGAGCACGTCGCGGGCCAGCGCGTCGGCGTGCGCCGCGGATGCCGCCGCCGGGGCCGGGCTGGCCCCGTGGCCGCGCAGGTCGGGCACGATCACCGTGTGCCCGGCCGCGGCCAGCGCCGCGGCCGTGCCCGGCCGCACCCAGTCGGCGTCTCCGTCCGAGCAGAACCCGTGCAGCAGGACCGTGACGCGCCCGTCGCCGGACGGGCCCGGCTCGAACCTTCTGTACGACAACACCGGCCGCTCAGCCATCCCAGGTACTCCTGTGCTATTTCACATATGATTTCTTATCGACTCGACATCGTATCGTGCCCGGGTACAGGGAAGTCGACGACCACCTGCCCGGTCCCGGTCGAGCCGAAGTAGGGGCAGAGCTGTTCGCCGCTGCCCTTGTAGTCGCGCCAGCCCAGCATGCCGAAGAGCATGGCCGTGTCGGCCATCGCGCCCTCGCCCGAGCAGCGCCGGTTGTAGTCGGGCAGCATGTCGATGAACTCGGCCGCCCGGCCGGTCGTCCACATGTCGAGCACCGCCATGTCCACCTTGCGGTTGATCTCGCTGCTCACGTCGTTCAGCAGCGACTCGGCGACCTCGTTGTCCGGGAACGCGTGCGACAGCGAGCCGCTGGCCAGGAAGGCCACCCTGTTGTCGCTGTGCCGGATGGCCCGCATCAGGGCCTCGCCGATCCGGCGGTTCTCCTCGATCGAGGAGTAGACGTTGCAGCCGATCGGCAGCACCCTGATGTTGGAGTCGGGGTTCATGAAGTACATCGGCACGAGGGTCGCGTACTCCAGCCCGAGGTCCCGGTAAGTGTGCACGAGCCCCTTCTGGCCGCCCGCGACGATCTCCTGCCTGGCCAGCTCGGCCAGCTCCGGGTTGCCCGGGTAGTCGTATTCGAGGTCGTGGATGAAGTGCGGCAGCTCATGGCTGGCGTAGGAGCCGCTGTGCCGCTCCTTGCCGTTGAGATGGAAGCCGATGCTGTTCATCCAGTGGGTGTCGGCGATCAGGAAGGTGTCGGCGCCGCGCTCCCTGGCCCTGCGGCCGACCTCGCTGAGCGCGAGTTCGGCCGGACGGCGGATGCCGAAGTGCTTGCCGGGCTGGAGCGACAGCCAGATCGACGGTACGTGCGTGATCTTCGCTGCGAGGACGAGCTCTCCCATCACACCCCTCCAAGGTGTGTCCAGACGCCTTTGATCTCTGTGTAGGCGTCTATGGCGTAGGGCCCCATCTCCCGCCCCCAGCCGCTGGCCTTGAAACCGCCCCAGGTCGTCGCGGCGTCGGGTACATGACCCATATTGATGAATACGGCGCCGGCCCGGATCCTTGCGGCCAGCTTGTGCGCGGTGGACAGGTCGTTGGTCCAGATCGACGCGGCCAGGCCGTACTCCGACGCGTTGGCGCGCGCCACTATCTCCTCTGGGTCATCGTAGGCGATCACGGGGATGACCGGACCGAAGACTTCTTCTTTCGCAACCGTCATTTCGTCGCCCACACCCGCCAGGACGGTCGGCTCGTAGAAGTACCCGCCGGCCAGCGGTCCGTCGGCGCGCCGCCCGCCGGTCACCAGTTCGGCGCCCTCGGCGCGGGCGCCGCGCACGTAGGAGTCCACCCGGTGTCGGCGGGTGCCGCCTCGGCGCACTCCGTGATCACCGTACCGTCGGCGGGGTTCACGGTCTGGAACCGCGCTCCGCCCGATGCCGCCGCCCACTCGCCGCCGACCAGCAAATCGGTCATCCGCCAGCCTCCTTCTCGCCGCAGTCATCCCCGACCGTCACCGCCCTCCCACCGGCCCGTGGCCGGAGGGAACCGCCCGCGTCCGCCCGCTGCCCGCGACCGCGTTCCCCGGGGGTGGCCTTGGAATCCGCACCCCCGGGGATGACTTCGGGAAACTCCTCCCCGCCGAGCTCCCGCAGCCGCGCGCCCCACACCGAAGGGGGGCGTCGGGGCGGCACGCCGCATCCGGGGGATCGCCTTGGCAGGAGGGGCACCCCCGAGGGCGCGCCGCCCTCGGAGTCGAAGAGCGACCCTTCCCCTGAGGTGCGCACCGACCCATAGCTAAAATCATGTATGAAGTCAGATATTTTTGTCTATAGCCCGACCAGGGCCCACGAAGTATCATCAACGATGTCCTATATGATCCGAAAGGGATGGTATGGAACACCCGCTGGGCCTCTCACCAGCCAAAATCATCGCGGTCCACCTGAACTACCGCAGCCGCGCGGCCGAGCGGGGACGCCTCCCGGCCCCCCACCCCACGTACTTCCTCAAGCCGTCGTCGTCGCTGTCGTGGTCCGGCCGCCCGGTCGTACGGCCCGCCGGATGCGAATTGCTGGCCTTCGAGGGCGAGATCGCCATCATCATCGGAACACGCGCCCACCGGGTGTCCCGGGAGAAGGCGCTCGGTCACGTACTGGGCTACGTCGCGGCCAACGACTTCGGCGTCTATGACTTCAAGCACAGCGACGGGGGCTCCAACCTGCGGGCCAAGGGCCAGGACGGCTTCACCCCGGTGGGCCCCGCGATCGTGTGGGCCGCCGACGCCGACCCCGAGAACCTGCTGCTCCGCACGTACGTCAACGGGAAGATCGCCCAGGAGGCCCGCACCGACGAGCTGCTCTACCCGTTCGACCTGCTGATCGCCGACCTGTCGCGGATGATGACGCTGGAGCCGGGTGACATCATCCTGGCCGGCACCCCGGCGGGCTCGACCGTCGTCCAGCCGGGCGACGTGGTGGAGGTCGAGCTGGAGAACGCTGGCCGGCTGAGCAACAAGATCGTCACCGAGGAGACCCCGATCCCGCCGTACGGGGCGCAGCCGCAGGTGGACGAGAAGACCCGGGCCCTGGCGTACGGGAGCGTCCCGCCGCCTCCGGTGTTGCCCGACGACGTGGCCGCCACCCTGCGCTCGGTGTCCACCGCGACGCTGTCGGCCCGGCTGCGCGGGCACGGCATCGACCATCACTTCATCGAAGGCGTCCGCCCGGCCCGGCCGGACCTGCGCATGGTCGGCGTGGCGCGCACGCTGCGGTACGTCCCGCTGCGCGAGGACGTGTTCAAGAAGATCGGCGGGGGCATGAACGCCCAGAAGCGCACGATCGAGGAGATCCGGCCGGGCGAGGTGCTGGTGATCGAGGCACGGGGCGACCATGGCGCGGGCACGCTCGGCGACATCCTCGCCCTGCGCGCGCTGCGCAGGGGCGCGGCCGGCGTGGTCACCGACGGCGGCCTGCGGGACAGCCCCTCGTTCGGCAAGCTCGACATGCCCGCCTACTACGCGGTCGCGCACGCCTCCGTGCTCGGGCGGCGGCACGTTCCACTGGAGTCACAGGTCCCCGTGGCCTGCGGCGGCGTGCTGGTCATGCCCGGCGACGTACTCGTGGGCGACGCCGAAGGCGTGGTCGTCATCCCGCCCGCCCTGGTCGCGGAGATCGCCCAGGAGGCCGCCGCCCAAGAACGCGAGGAACGTTTCATTTACCAGCAGGTGGACGGCGGCGCCTCGATCGACGGTCTCTACCCGCTCGGCCCGCGCCGCCGCCGCGAATACGAGGAGTGGAAGGAGGAGTGAGTCCGGCATGAGATTCCGTTCCGACCCCGCGTCGATCCGTGGGTCCATCGCCCCGGTGGTGACCCCCTTCACCGACGAGGGCGCCCTCGACCACGACTCACTACGCGAACTGGTCCGCTGGCAACTACGCCAAGGCTCCCACGGCATCT